>JBJDWY010000138.1:0-19646 GCA_051866255.1 Anaerovibrio sp.
CTCCCTCGCGATAAGATATGCAATTACCTCAGAGTCAATGGTAGTCTGGAAAATAGTACCTGTTTCTTCCAGCTCGCGGCGGATTTCCGTGGCGTTGGTCAGGTTGCCATTGTGGGCAAGGCTGATTTTGCCGCCGGAATAGTTCACCATCAAAGGCTGGGTATTGGCCAGCATGCTGGAGCCTGTGGTGGAATAACGCACATGGCCGATGGCGATGTACTGATTGTCCATGTGAGGAATCTGATGGCGGAAAACCTCATTCACCAGCCCCATGCCACGGGTTACATCCATCCATGCACCATCAGTAATGGCAATACCGGCACTTTCCTGGCCGCGATGCTGCAGGGCATACAACCCCAGATAGGTCATACCGGAAACATCAGCTTCAGCAGAACGGGAATACACGCCATAGACGCCGCATTCCTCTTTCCACTTGTTTCCTTCAACTTCTACACTATACATTGTTGTTCCTTTTCTCCTAACCTTATTGTGAACCGCTTCTCCCATACTTTGTGCTTTGTACTTCGTACTTTATACTTCGTACTTCGTACTTTGTACTTTATACTTTGTACTTTTCAATATAGGAAGCAGTCTGTTAATATAATTGTCTATAGAGCTTTTGATTTTTTATACAGTTGTTCCTATAGAGCTGATCAGCCCAGCTGCTGCTCAACACGGGCAGCCTTCTTCTCCACTTCCTCAACCATCTTGGCACGATAATCTGCCAGCTTTTTAGCAAGCTCGGCATCTGACAGGGCAAATATCTGAGCCACGAAAATAGCCGCATTCTTGGCACCGTTGACAGCCATAGTGGCAACAGGGATGCCGGACGGCATCTGAACCGTGCTCAGGAGGGCATCCATGCCGTTTAACGGAGTGGCATTGATTGGCACGCCGATAACAGGCAGAGTGGTATAGCTGGCAATAACGCCGCCCAGATGCGCAGCGGCACCGGCAGCAGAAATAAATGCACCTATGCCTCGCTCAGGAGCAGTAGTCACCAGCTCCCTGACCTTGGCAGGAGTACGATGTGCAGAAGCAACTACTACCTCTGCCTCGATGTCAAACTTCTTCAACAATTCATAAGCGGGCTTCAAAATTGGCCAGTCAGAATCACTGCCCATGACAATGGATACCTTCATTGCGTAATCACTTTCCCTTCGCAAATCTCAAACTTATGCTAATTCTCCCAAAAATTCCTTGCCATCCCTGCCTGACGGCAGCGTGGCAACAGCAATAAAACAATAGGATATAACTTATCAAAAGATAAGCATATCAACGCATACACTCCTATTTTACCATAGGAACATTAAATTGCCTAGCGACAAATACTGAAAATCTTCGCTAAGCACCCATTACATGATAGCAGAAACCATAAAAACCTGTCAACGCACAGGAAAATTTCCACGCAAAAAGGCAGGGATATTTCACCCTGCCCTAAAATGCTGCATATATTACAGGCGGAAAGCCACCAGGAATACTGCCAGCAGCGCAATCCCCAATCCCAAGGAAGTACCGCACAGCTTCTTCTCAATGGGTGTCAGGTCAAACCACTCCGCCTCCTGACGGATAATCTCAATATGCTCCTCATGAGCTTTGCTTTCCTCTGCATTAAAATCCTCATAAGTAATTGCCGGATTTGCCATAATAATTTCCTCCCATTCCTACATGTTTTACATTATAAATATCATCTGCAAAAGCACTTTTACCAGTATTTTGTCTATATACGGCTATCTCAGCCCATTACCCTGCCACTACCGGCGGCAGGATGCCGTGGTAGAACAGATAGGAAATCCCCAGGCCCACCCAGAGGATAAAGCCAAAGAGGGCAATAGAATAAACGCCTACAATGCGTCCCAGGCCTTCTGCCCACAGCTTGCGCACATCAGTAATCAAACCGATGGAAAAGAAGCACAGGCCGAAGAAAATAGCACGGAGCAGATTTGCCTGACCGGCACCTGCGGTGGCTGCCTTGACAATGGACTCATCAGACAGGCCCCAGGCGAACAGAATCAGGAAGGTAGCCAGGAAGCCAAGAATGAACTTCGGGAAGCGGTCGCCGATTTCCCTGACGGAAACCTTGTAGCTCTCGCCCTTCTTGCGGCCGGACAGCACAGGGAATACAGACCAGACAACTGCCAGCACAAAAGCCCAGATACCGATAAACACATCAATGAATACCTTGGCAGTGGTGGTTGCCATCAGCACCCAGCCCTCCTGATAGTTGATGCCGTACTCAGCCAGTGCCTTGGCACGGATCAGGGAATCGGTAATGGCACCGGAAGCAATAGCACCGCCGTCACTCTTGACAGCCAGGCCCATCCACGCACCTGCCACCAGCGGGTCATCGGCAAAGAAGGTACTTGCCACCCACGGCAGAACCAGAAGCTCCACAGCTACAAAAACGATAATTACGGAAGAAAGAATAGTAGGAACAATGGCTCTGGCGCGGATGGCACTGCCGGTAGCAATGGCTGCTGCCACGCCGCAGATGGAAATGCCCGAAGCCATTGGAGCAGCCCACTCAGGGGTGAACTTGAATACCTTACGGGACAGGATGTACACCACCGGCCAGTAAATCAGATAAGCCTCAACAACCGCGCAGATGCCACGGAAAATAACGGTGCTGGCCAGCCCCATGGCACCAACGGTCTTGATGCCGATGGTCATGCCCAGGATGACAATGCCTGTCTTGATATACCACTCAGGCTTTGCCGCCACAGACAGAAAAGCAGCCGCCTTCGGGAAGAAGTTGCCGATAATCAGCCCCACTGCCAAAGCGATAACGAAGCCAAGCTCACCCAATCCCAAGGACCAGGAAATGCCGAACTTTTCAAGGGTGTTAGGCGTAGCTGCCAGATAAGCGTAATTGCCCAAAGTATTGGCTGCCACCGTCACCCAGAACAGCACGGTGAAGCCTGCGGCAAACCGCTTCACGGAATTGCCCATGAACCATGCTCCCAAAGTGGTCAATGCCAAAAGGAAGCCATAGGTCAGTATCAGGGAGCCCCCTGCCCCCAAAAAGGCAAATGCCTTGCTGTTGGGGGCAACCGCCTTGGTCACATCAGACCAGACGCCGAACTTGGCTACCCAGCCCAAAAGGTCAACCCCTGCAATCTGTCCTGCGCCCAGGCTGAAAATCAAAAGTCCCAGCCACACGGCCCACCAATCCTCGTTCTTCAAGAAGCCCTTCTTCTGAACCAGAAGCTCATGGGGCTCTGCTGCTAATGCTGCCATACTCAGCACCGTCCTTTCCCGGCACACTGGCAAAAAATAAATGATGATAATTGCGTCTGCCAGCTGCCAAATAAATATTTTATAATTCCTGCCAGCTGTCCTCCCCGGCACCATCAGGAGATAAGAAGCTCCGAAAACGGCCCGCAAGCCATTTTGCATGTTACTTCACGCGTTGGCAGGCCGCCCCGGCAGCCCTGTGTTTTTCGCTGCCCTGTCACTCCTGCCTGTTTCATCCTGCGTGCAGTTTTCGGAACCTCTTACGAGAATATCCTTCGGATACCCTTTGGGGAAGAACCAACTCCGAAACCGATTTACCTATCATTTTGATATGTAAATCGGGTGATGTTGATAGTATAGCTTCACTTGCATACTTTGTCAATATGTTTAATATAAAATTTTATACTTTTTTTATATGTTTTATATAGATTCCATATCTTGCCATGCAAAAAACGCTGCAAGGCAAAGGCTCACCGCCATCCTTACAGCGTTTCACAAAATTCACAAAATCAATTATCCATCTCATATCATATCGCAACATCACATATCACATCGCAATATCACACATCACATCGCAATATCACACATCACATCGCAATATCACATATCATATCGCAATATCACACATCACATCGCAATATCCCATATCATATCGCAATATCACATATCCCGGTAGGCAGTTTTCCTCAGCCGGCAATCTTCATGCCGCCCTCTTTTGCCAACAGCCTGCCCAGGAAATAATCCGTCACCCGAAGCTCACTGCGGTACATGCCCTCCGGCAGCTCTATGCTGCCCAGTGCTGCCCTTGCCACCTGGCAGTCATAGGCGGACACCATCTGCCAGCAGCCCTTGCCGTCTGCCGCCGCCACCAGCTGCCCCAGAGACTTGTCCACCAGCAGAACCCGGTCTGCCCCTACCCCCTGACGATAGCTGGCCAGCTTTGCAATGCCGTCCCTGTCAAAAACCGCCATCCCGGTGTCCACAACAATATACTCTACTCTATGAAAATTAAAAATATCCATCTGCAGCATTTTTGATTTCCCCTTCCTACAACGTCAAGCCCTAAATCATTGTTCTATCAAAGCATTGTTTTATCAGGCTTTCACATCTCATGTTGTGTACATTATAGCAGGCAATATTTACATTTAATATATAAAAAGTGCTGTTAATATTGCAAAAAATGTCCTATAATATTTAAAGTCAATAACAGAGCAGATAACCAGCTTCATAAAAAAACCAAGGAGCAACAATTATGAACGAATATGACAAAAAAGGCTATCTCCTGCAAGGCTTCCGCGTCTTCCGCCTCAAGGATGCCGCCCTGCAGGAAATACCCTTCCACTACCATGATTTCCACAAAATCATCCTGTTCCTGGGGGGCGAAGCCTCCTACATCATCGAAGGCAGGACCTATCCCCTGAAACCACGGGATATTCTTTTTGTCAGTGCCGGAGAAATCCACCGCCCCGTTACTGTGCCCGGCAAAAGCTACGAAAGGATTGTCATCTACGTCTCGCCGGATTTCCTCGCCAAGTGCGGACAGGGCAAATGCGACCTTGCACAATGCTTTCACGCCGCCAGGGAAGCCTCCAGCGTCATGCATGCGCCGCCCGGCAAAAGCCACGACCTGCTGTTTCACATGGACAAGCTGGAAACCGTTGCCCATCAGCAGGGCTACGGCAACGAGCTGTACACAGAGGTGCTGTTCATGGAATTTATGATCCTCCTGAACCGGGCCATCCTGGACAACGAGCTGGAGCTTTCCAGCGTTTCCTGCGACAAGAAAATCCAGCAAATCCTTGCCTACATCAACAGCCATCTCACCGAGGACCTGTCCATTGACACCCTGGCAGAAACGGCCTATCTCAGCAAGTTCTACATGATGCGCAAGTTCAAGGCAGACACCGGCTTCAGCATCCATCAGTACATCAACAGCAAAAGGCTCCTGCTGGCCAAGAGCCTTCTGTCCTCCACCGATATCCCCATCACGGAGCTCTGCTACCAGTGCGGCTTCACGGACTACTCCGCCTTTTCCCGTGAATTCAAGAAAAGCTTCCGCACCACCCCCACCGCCTTCCGCAACAGCAGCACCTAAGTCACCTGAAATATGGTCAATGCCTTTTGCATACAGGCAGGAAGCAAGAACCCGGTATGACATGTACCATAAGAAAACCCTTGTTGCGCCTCGTTACTTCATTCATCAGAGCCAAAGGCGATAGATGAATGTTAGTAACGCGAGGCACAACTAGGAGCGAGAGCGCGTTTTCGTTGGTACAGTCATACCGGGTTCGTCAATTATGCACTAAAAAGCATAAGCTATATTTTACGCTTCAAGGGCAGTAAAATACTGCAAATTTACTTTTTTCAGGGCAGTATCCGCAATATTCACGCAGTTATTGCCCATGCGGTCAATAATATGCAGCAGCTTGTTATACGGCACAGTCAGGTTGGCAGCGCACTTGCCCTTGCTGACACGGGACATATGAGCCTTGCGCATGGAGATATCCAGGTCGCGAATCAAAATCTTCTTCTTGAAGATGGCCTTTACGTCCTCCTTGCTGCCGGTCTCCATGACACTGAGGGCATTGTGGTACATTTCCTCCACCAGCTGCAGGCTCTTTTCCAAATCCTTCCTGGCTTCCTTGGAGAACTTATAATTTTTATCTATCTTCTCCTGCACAGCCCGTGCCGCATCACCGCAGAGGATGGCAATCCTGTCCACGTCGCTCAGCACATACATGAGCCCTGCCGTCTGAGTTGCCTGTTCCTCCGTCAGCACACCGGCTGAGAACAGGTCTGCCAGGTACTCCGTAATCCTCTCATGCAAATTTCTAGCAGCCGCCTCCTGCTCATAGATGCTGGCCAGCAGTCCGGCATCATCCTTTTTCAAAAGCTCCCGGGTATTGCCAATCAGCCCCTGCACAATATCGCTGCAATGCACCACTTCCTTGGCCACCAGCTGCAAGGCAGCAGAAGGCTGGTTGATGAGATTGCTGTCCAGATACTGTGGCTCCATAGGATTCTCGGAGACCTTTGCCTCTCCCTCCGGCACAATCCGCATAACGATAGGCACCATTACCTTGTTAATCAAACCTACCCAGACACAGGTCATGGTGATATTGAAAATCGTGTGGGCATTGGCAATCTGACGGGAGATGACCTCCACCTCCGGCCCGGATGGGGAAATGCTCTGAATAAATGCCGCATAAGGATTTACAAACCAGATAAACAGCAGGCAGCCGGAAATATTGAACACGCAGTGAGCCACTGCCGTCCGCTTGGCATTCTTCGACTGCCCCACAGCTGCGAACAGGGCGGTGATGGTAGTACCGATATTATCACCCAAAAGCACAGGAATGGCTCCTGCCAGCCCCAGAATGCTGGTTACCCCATCAGGGCCTGCCTGTGCCGCAAAATTCTGCAGCACCGCAATGGTAGCACTACTGCTCTGCACCACCAAGGTCATCAGGGTACCTACCAGCACCCCCAGCACAGGAATATCGCTTACCTCCGCAATCATGTTGGTGAACACCGGGCTGGAGGCCAGCGGCTTCATCACATGCCCCATGGTCTCAATCCCCAGGAACAGAAGACCAAAGGCAAAAATCGTCTGACCGATATTCTTGACCTTCTCCGACTTGCTGACAAAAGCCATAGCAAAGCCCAAGAAGACAATCAGGTAGATATAATCGCTAATCTTAAAGGCGATAATCTGCGCCGTCATGGTGGTACCGATATTGGCACCCAGAATAATCGAAATCGCCTGTGGCAGGCTCATCAGCCCTGCGCTGACGAAGCCGATAGCCATAACCGTGGTGGCACTGCTGCTCTGCAGCACCGCCGTGGTCAGCGCACCTGCCAGCACACCCAGCAAAGGATTCCGCGTCAGCATCGCCAGGATGCTTTTCATTTTCTCCCCGGCAGCCTTTTGCAGGCACTCGCTCATCATATTCATGCCGTAGATAAAGACTGCCAGTCCGCCCAGCAAACCAAATGCAATCTGCATTCCTTCCATTGTCTCTCCTCCATATAACATTCACAGTGGTATTGCCATCATTTCCCGGAAAGCTCCTGCCAGCTGGCCAGCTCTCCCGTATAAATCCCCTTCAGCTGCTCAAGGGTGATGTTAGTCAGCGGATTATCCTTGTTGACAATCACCACAATATCATCACTGGCAATCACCCGGTAATTCAAAAGCTCCTTCTCATAGTCCTTCAGCTCCCGGGAAGCCATGCCGAAGCTGCACTCCCCCTGCATGGTCCTGGTCAGGCCATCTGCGGAATTGGACGGCACCACGCTGACAGCAGCATGGGTATTGATGCGCCCGTAGGCCTCCGCCAGCTCCGACATCAGCGGCGCCACCGAGGTAGAACCGATGATTTTCAGCTGCCCTGCCGCCTGATTGGACACGAACCTGTCCGCCTTGGCCACAGCCCCAAAGGACTTGCCCACCAGCTCCTGGCCTGCCCCGGTGACATAGGTCAGGAAATCCTGCTCCAAATCACTCAGGCGGCCGCTGTAGGCGAGATAAAAAGACCGCCGCAGCGGATAGCTCCCCCTGCCGGAGGCCACATCAAAGCCGTTCACCGTTAAAAGCTTCACATTGGCGGCAGAACGCACCGTGCCGTAAGAGGCATAGCCGATAGCAGAAGCATTGCCTGCCACCTGGCGGACAACCGCATCCGCATTATCCGCTATAGCGGCATCCTCCCTGGTCATATCCATTCCCTTGCCGCCACCGGCAAAACCGGCCAGCTCCGCAAAGGTGCTCCTGGTGCCGGAGCCATCCTCCCTGGAAATCACCTTGATTTTGCCAAGCTTCTCAAGACCGGCTACCTGCTCCTGGCTCAGCTGCGCCCCGTCATTCCCTGCCGTCATGCCGCATCCTGCAAGGGACAAAACAGCCACCAGCAAAAGCACCGCCAGCCATAGCCTGTTCCCCATCCACTTAATCTGCATGAAATCCCTCCTGTCATAAATATGACTTTATCATACGATTTTTATGTAAAATCTCTTTGACAGGTTTTGTTAATTTTTTGTAAAAAAATAAGGCACCTGCCACATCTTCTGCTGATAAGCATAGATATGTAAGTACCTTGAAATTACCGGCAACTCAGCTTTTAGCGAAAATCAAAAGCAGATTTATGATTTGCCCAGTTAATCTTTTTGATATTCCTCTCGCAGTATAGAATAATCACCATATCAGGCTTCATTTCCTCAATATAGGCATGAATAGAACCATTAAACTGCATCGGATGTATGACATGAACCTCTTGTACGCCACAAGCCAGATAAGTTGTTAAATACCAGCCAAAGGAGTCCTGCACAACCAGCAGCTTCTTGTTATTGGACACAGGCAGAAGATTCTTGAAAACGCCTACAGCATCATTATGCCAGGTTGCATTATTATAGGCATCCGGCTTATACATCAAATCAGCCTCGCTGTATTCCCTGCTTTCCATCACCTTGGGCATATTAATCAGCGTATTCTGATACTCCCCCTGCCACTGTATGCTGCGGGTTGATATCTCCACAGAAAAAAGCGTTGGAAAGTCAGGCAGATAATATGTATATGCCTCCCTCGGGCAGTCATAGTCCGAGGTGGCATGAGCCGACCGCCACTGGCCCCCCTTCCAGTTATAAGTATCAGCGGCATAGTTATTTCTATCAAAAAATGCTTTATCAAAAGCGAAGCCATAATCATGATTCAGCTTTTCCGCTATGACTCCTGCAGCCCACATACCCGTTTCTGTAGTCCAATGATGGTCTACCTTATAATAAGCAGCATACCAATCCAGCCCTGCCTGCTTCATTTCCTGCCGCATATCCAGATAGTCCACACCTTTAGTTGCCAGGTATTCCTGCAAGGCATCACCATTCTCATTAGTATACTCGGCTAACCTATCCCATGCCGTCAGCTGCTTGTCATCAGGATTGACCTTGGAACCGGCATTCACATACAGCAGGGGGATATTTCTCTCAGCCAGCCAAGCTTTAAAATCCGCCAAGGAATCACCAATTTCCTTGATGCTCCCTTCACTTTCCCGGGGCTGCACATAGGTAAGATACCCATTCTGCATAAACAGCACATCCATATTGCCATACTTCCACTGCAGCAAGGTATTCTGCTTCTCTGTCGCCCTGCTGAACAGCAGCCGCCCGGGAAAAAATTCCCCGGTATAATAACCGATTTTCTTTTTGACACTATCCACTTTCCCCTCATATTTGCTGATAAGCTTACCATTGCCCCAGCCTGCATCCTGAAAGGGATATTTTGTCATCCAATCAATAGTGACATTCTTTTCCCGGCTGTCACTTTCTTTTTGCTGATTTTCCAGCTGATTCAGCTTCGGTGCATCAAAAAATATTGCCGCTGTAATATTATTCATTATGCCCAGCTTCTTCACCACCAGCTGCCTGGTTGCCACCCTGCACATAACAGCCACAAAAAATACAAAGATAATCGTCAAACAGGCAACTGTGAATATTTTGCCTGATTTTCTACCATATTCCATCATATTCGGTCAGCCTCCCCTAAAAATTAAAGTAGATAAACGGGCTGTAGGAGCCACTGACTATCTTGACTAGCGAAAATACAAACACAACCAGCAGGCAAATATCCCTTACCCACACATAAGGCGTCCGAGACAGTCTTACAAAAAAATTATTAATCAGTGCCACACTGCCTGTAACTGCAATCAGCAAAATAACATAACAGCCTGACAGCTGAGCGATAAATACATCATCCCAAAAACAATTGCCCCACACTCCCAGCATACTGCCAATATAGTCAACACCTGCTGAAAGATTATCCGCGCGGAAAATAACCCATGCCATGATAATTACCACCAAGGTATATACCCTCGTAAATGCCCCTGCCCTTTTGTCCAGCCCCAGGATTTTTTCCCACAGCAATACTGCCAAATATATCAGCCCCCAGGCAATGAATGTCCAGTTGGCACCATGCCATATACCTGTCAGCAGCCACACCACGGAAAAATTAAACGCCCAGCGCAGCCTGCCTACCTTGTTGCCGCCCAAAGGTATATACACATAATCCCTGAACCATGAACTTAGAGAAATATGCCATCTGCGCCAAAAATCCGTCACAGATTTCGCCATATAGGGATAATTGAAATTTTCGGCAAAATCGAAGCCAAACATCTTTCCTAAACCAATCGCCATATCAGAATAGCCGGAAAAATCAAAATAAATCTGCAATGTATACGCCACTGCTCCCAGCCATGCCGACAGCACAGACAGCTCCGTGCCGCTCCTAAAGCACATATCTGCCACCACAGCCAGATAATCTGCAATCAAAACCTTTTTGCCCAAGCCTATGACAAACCTTTGCAGCCCAGCGGTAAATTTCAAAAACGACTCCCGCCTGTGTTCCAGCTGCCTGGCGATATAATCATAGCGGACTATCGGCCCTGCTATCAGCTGTGGAAACAAAGCAACATACAAACCAGCCTTCAAGGGATTGCGTTGCGGTTCTGCCTTGCCATAATAGATATCAAATAAATACGACATCAGCTGAAAAGTAAAAAATGAAATACCTATTGGCAAAGCTATAGAAAGCTGCGTATCCTGCTTTCCCCACAACAGCTGCCACTCCCCCAAGGCAAAGGTCAGATATTTGAACAAAAAGAGTACCGCTACATGATACACTGTCCCCAATGCCAGCACAGCCTTGCTTTTCCCGGGAATTATGCGCAGCCCCAGAAACCACGTTATCCCAATGGAAAATATCATCAGAAAAACAAAAACAGGCTCACCCCATGCGTAAAACAGCAGGCTGGCCAGCAACAAAAATACATTCCTGAAGCCCCTGCCAGTAAAAACCGGATTATAATATATCAGCAATACAACCGGTAAGAATAAAAATAAAAATATCGTTGACGAAAATACCAAATTAATCTGCCCCCATGCCATTTTGATTAGTTGCGAAAAAATAGTTTTCCACAATCGTCTTATATGATAGCACAACTGCCCCCCCGAGCAAGACATTAAGCAGATTAATAAGCTTTCCCAGATAAGATGTGAAAATATCAATAAAAAAATAAGGTGCAGGCAATATCCTGACACCGTTTATTTACGCGTCAGTTATTGCCTGCACCATATATTCACATTATCAATCCGCGTATTCCAAATCCATAACCAGGACATGGCTATGAGCACCTGGAAAAAGAAAAGCATTTGCGAATAAACGCAAACGCCTCTCTCAAATTATGATGCAACCATATTTTCTGGATTTTCTTTTGGCCTAAAAACTGCCTCCTCCGTACTATTCCTAAGCTCTGCAAATGCCCTTTTCAGCTCATCATCCGTCATAGCATCATTGATAGATGGAATCCTATTTACTTCTCTCATAAATGACACCCCCAGACTTGCATCCTTTTAAAAAGCTCTTTACAGCCTCATCATGTGAAATAACCTTTGCATCATATTCATCGTAGGCATCAGTGGCCAACTTAACTATTTTAGAATAATCAAAAATATCAGATTTCCGCAAAATATGCACTTCGGATTGATTGGTAATAACAGACATAAGACCTATTTCTCCTGCCTGTATAAAAGTGTACAGATCCGCCAAGGAAAAATTATTATTGCTAGGATGATTATGCAAAAAACCCAAACCATGCCTTTTAGCATTGATAATCATCGAGTAAGAAACCGCATTATTAAATGGGCTGGCTCCTGACTCTGTACCTAAAATCCTGGCAACCGCTCCTGATGATAGGTCGAATACCGAAAGCACCTCATTGCTATCATTCTGTTCCTTGGCAATCCTCAAAATCTCCATATGCTCACGTTGCAGCATTTCACTCTCAGCCAGCGACATACCCCTTATCCTGACAAGTGGAACTTTTTGTATAGCCACATCAGTTATGTATATCTTGTGGTCTCTTTTCTTGGCTTGCTCAACGTTCATCCCTGCACCACCTTGTTTGGTATTTGCACCTAATGCCATTATACCATATTTTTTGCTATTAGCAAACTTATTTTCTACCGAATCAAAAATTTTTCAGCCAGCCATCATATTTTACGCTGGCGGATGCCATATATTGCAATGCAAGGCATCAACATGATGCGGATGCCAAAACCTTTTTGCCCAAGCCTAGACCAGCCTTCAAGGATGTGAAAATATCAATAAAAAAATAAGGTGCAGGCAATCTCCTGACACCATCTGTTCATGCGTCAGTTATTGCCTGCACCATATATTACATGCATTTACATTTATTGCACTTTACGTTATTCGATTATATCTTATTGCTTACTTCGCCATCATCTTGGCGATCTTGTTGGCGAAATCCACAGGGTTCTCAGGCATGATGCCCTCGATAATCAGAGCCTGGGTGTAGAGCAAATCGCAGTAATCCTTGAAGTCTGCATCATCCTTGCCGTTGGCGTGGAGAATCTGCAGCTTGCTGAACAGGTCATGCTTCGGGTTGATTTCCAAAATCCGCTTTGCCTTGAACATAGGGTTGTCCATAGCGGCAAAAGTATGCTCCATGGAAAGGCTCGGCCCCATGGCATCAGCCACCAGGCACACAGCGCCGGACTTCAGGCGGGAGCTGATCTTAACCTCGGCAACCTTGTCCCCCAGCACTTCCTTGATATCCTTCACCAGGTCATCATTGTTCTTGGCGATTTCCTCAGTCTCCTTCTTGGCCTCCTGGGACTCGGCATCATCCAAATCCAAATCACCGCGGCTGATGGACTGGAACTCCTTGTCGCTGTAGGTACGGATGGTCTCGATAGCAAACTCATCCACAGGATCCAGCAGGTAAAGAACCTCCAGCCCCTTCTCCTTCAGAAGCTCCATCTGAGGCAGCTTCTCAATAGTAGCCTTGTCAGTACCTGTAGCATAATAAATCTTCTTCTGGCTCTCCGGCATGCGCTCCACGTACTCCTTGAGGGAAACCTCCTTGCCATCCTTGGAGGAAGCGAACAGCAGCAGCTCCTTCAGCTTGTCAATCACGTTGCTGCCGGTGTACATGCTGTTGTAAATGCCAATCTTCAGGGACTTGCCAAACTCCTGCCAGAACTTCTCGTACTTCTCACGGTCATTCTTCAGCATGCGCTCCAAAGCCTTGAGGATGGTCTTTTCCAGATTCTTGCCGATGATCTTCAGCTCGCGGCTCTGCTGGAGAAGCTCACGGGAAATATTCAGGGACAAATCAGGGGAATCAACCAAACCCTTGACGAAACGCAAATAGTCAGGCAGCAAATCCTTGCACTTGTCCATGATGAACACATGACGGGAGTAAAGCTGCACTCCCGGCTCATAATCAGTGTGATACAGATTGAACGGAGCCTTGGCAGGGATATACAGCAGTGAGGTATACTCTACGCCGCCCTCAGCCTTGTTGTGGAAGACCTCCATAGGCTCCTCCCACTCATGGAACTGGTTCTTGATGAACTCGGTGTATTCTTCCTTGGTGATGTCATTCTTGCTCTTGGTCCACAGCGGCTGCATGGAGTTGAGGGTTTTCATCTCAATCTTCTTGATTTTCTCCGCGCCCTCGATGATTTTGCCCTCATCGTCACGCGGCATTTCCTCAGTCTCAAAATTCATCTTGATTGGATAGCGCACATAATCAGAATACTTCTTCACCAGATTCTGAAGATTCCAGGTATCAGTAAAGTTTTCCTCCGCCTCATCCCCATAGAACTCCTTGCCGAGGGTAATAGTGATGGTAGTACCGCGGCTTTCCTTCTCGCAGTCCTCCAAGGTATAGGAGCCGTCACCGGTGGACTCCCAGCGAACTGCCTCGCTGGTGCCTGCCTTGCGGGTGATGATGGTCACCTTCTCTGCCACCATGAAGGCGGAGTAGAAGCCAACGCCAAACTGGCCAATCATTTCCTTGTCAGTCAGCTCCGCATTGTTCTCCTTTGCCTTCTGCAGCTGCTCAAGAAACGCCTTGGTGCCGGACTTGGCAATAGTACCGATATTCTCTACCACCTCATCCTTGGTCATGCCGATACCGTTATCGGAAATGGTCAAGGTGTGGCTGTCCTTGTCAGGCACCAGGAAAATCTCATAATCCTCATTGCCCTCCAGAATCTCGCGGTTCTGCAAGGACTCAAAATGCAGCTTGTCAATAGCATCAGACGCATTGGAAATCAGCTCACGGAGAAAAATCTCGTGATTGGTATAAATGCTGTGAATCATCAGATTCAGCAGCTCTTTAGTCTCTGCCTGAAATTCATGGGTTGTCTTTGCCATAAAAAATTATCTCCTTTTTATGTGAATTTACTTTAAACAAGTTCTTATAGCCTGTTAGCACTCTAACAAGACGAGTGCCAAGCTACAAAAAGTATAATACATCAAAAAGTCAAAAAAATCAATAGGCAAACTAAAAAAACTGCCGCAGCCATCATGCAATACAAATACACATCATGGCTACAGCAGCATTATCAGCACTATCAGTATTATCAGCACTATTATATCTATGTGCCTCTATATTTATTTTTTGTCCTTTTTCCCGGCATCAGCCTTTGCCTTATCATAGCCGGAAGTCGGCCACTGCTGCAGGGTATAAAGCCCGGCATTCATGAACTCATCCACATTTTTCTGGGTAAGCCCCTTTTCCTCAATCAGCCCCAGCACGAAATGACCGCCATACTGCCCAGGCACGAACAGCTTCATCATCTGGTTCTCAGCCACAGCCACGGAATCCATCACCCCATCGCCATCGCTGTCCACCTCAACCTCAGTTGCCGTAGGGCCGCAGATGCCGTAGCGGCATCCCTCCGCCTCGCTGCCATCATCATTGCGGTTCGGAATCTCCACAATCTGGGCATAGGCAAGCCCGTAGGTAGCAGCAAACTCCTTCAAAAACGGCTTTGCCTCCTCCTCAGGCATGGTGCCGATATTCTCAGGAATTACCTTGTCATCATAACCATTGATGCAGATAATCCAGCCCTTTTTGATATTGTCATAGGTGCCGGAAAAGAGCATTACCTCTCCCTTGTCCCCCGGATTGTAGGCACTGGCAGGGATAATCTTCGGCTGAACCGGGCAGAGAATGCTATAGCCATAGCGCGCGCTGGTATGCTTGTAGGTAAACACAATCTGCTCCTCCTGCTGAACCTGAGATGCAAGACCGTCATCTGCTGCCGCTTCCTCGGCACCTGCCACCCCCGGCACAGCACCAAACAGTGCCGATGCCACGCATACAGACAATATTCCATTCAAAAGATATTTTTTTACGTTCATAGTCAATATCATCCTCTCTCTATCAATATCCATTGACGAGTATATTTATACATTTTCTCCATGAAAAAATGCTGAGAAACACGTTAAAATCAGATTAAAAAACCTTATCGCACCAGCTCGCCCACCAGATCCTCGGTAAAGCCCTGCAAAATCCGCACCTGCACCATATCGCCAACCTGGCTGGTCCTGTCATCCTCAATATAGATGCTGTCGTCCACATCATCTGCCTGACGATAAGAGCGGCCATAAGGCATCCCGTCCTCCGTGTGGCCTTCCACCAGCACTTCCAGCACCTGTCCCTCCAGTGCCTCATTCAGCTGCTGGGAAATCAGGCTCTGGGTAGCCTTCAAATCATGATAACGGTCCTGCATGACCTCCTCAGGCACCTGGCCCTCCATCTCTGCGGCTGCCGTATCCTCCTCCCGGGAATAAGTAAAAATCCCCACATGGTCAAACCGCTGCTGCTGCAAGAAATCCTTCAGCTCCTGATACTGGGCATCAGTCTCCCCCGGAAAACCCACAATAAACGTAGAGCGGATCACCACCCCCGGAATACGCTCCCGCAGCTTCTGCAGCAGGGCAGTCACCTCCGCCTTGGTATCAGGACGATGCATGGCACGGAGGATTTCATCATTGGCATGCTGCAAAGGAATATCCACATACTTCACCAGCTTTTCCTCGCTGGCAATCACCTCAATCAGCTCATCCGTAAAGAATTTCGGATAGCTGTACAGGGTACGCAGCCACTTGATGCCCTCAATCCGGCAGAGCTCCTTCAAAAGCCGCGCCAGGCTTGGCTCACCATAGATATCATGGCCGTAGTTGGTAGTATCCTGAGCAATCAGCACGATTTCCCTGACGCCCTTCGCCACCAAGGTCTCCACTTCCTGACGGATATCCTCAATGCTGCGGCTCCTGTACCTGCCCCTGATAAGGGGAATCGCGCAGAAGGCACAGCGGTTGTTGCACCCTTCCGCAATCTTCACATAGGCAGTATAGGACGGCGTAGTAGGAATCCGCGGCACAGACGCATCATAAATAATCTCATTTTCCCTGTTGATAACCACCCTGTTGCCAGCCAGCGTTTCCTCGATGGCTTCCATAATACGATGCCAGGAGCCGGTACCGATAATGCCGTCCGCCTCCGGCAAATCATCCAGAAGCTCCTGCCCGTACCGCTGCCCCAGGCAACCGGCAATAATCAAGGATTTGCACCTGCCCTTGCCCGGCTCCTTATACTCAGCCATGGTCAGGACAGTGGTGATGGACTCCTCCTTGGCAGACTCAATAAAGGCACAGGTATTGACAATCAGCACATCCGCCTCCGCCGGCTCATTCACCAGCTCATATCCATTCTGCTGCAAAATCCCCAGCATAACCTCCGTGTCCACCAGATTCTTAGAACAGCCCAGACTAATAAAACCTGCTTTCAATCTATATCCTCCTTCCCCGGCTGTGCCGGGTTATATGCTCACTATTTCATTCCCCCGCGATGCATTTATCCGCCAGCAGCTTGCTCATACATATACATCAGCAGCCAATTATTTTCACCAGCCACTAATTGCTGTCGCTGGCAAGGCGCACCTGCTTTACCCATCTGTCCAGCAGCTCCTGCCGCTTTTCCTTGGGAAAATCCGCCAGCTGATTGAACAGCACAGGATTCCTCACCGCCAGCCGCTTGTAGGCAAGGGTGGCAGGGTTGGTAGGCACAAAGTAAAATTTATTGCTCTGCAGCACCAGCAGTGCCTCATCCGTCAGAAGCCAGTCAGCAAACTTTTTTGCCTGCTCCCCGTGAGGGGCATGCAGCAGAATGCCGGTACCAATCAGCGTATAAGCCGTACCTTCCTCCGGCTGGATGATTTTCAGGGGATAGCCATCATCTATATAGCGGAGCACCTCGCTCTGCACCGCCACCGTCAAGTCAACCTCCCCCATGCCTGCCATGCGGACAGGCGTAGACAGATACTTGGCATACTGCACCACGTTAGGATGGATTTTTTTCAGCAAATCCAGCGTTTCCTGCTCCCCAAACTGGGCAATCAGGAAAAAATACAGATTGGCAGAGCTGTCCGCTGCCAAAAAATCCGTAATCCCGATGCGCATGCCCTTTGCCTCCGACAAGTCACGCCATCCCAGGGGCAGACGGGCATTCCTCTGCATATAGTCCCTGTTGATGCAGAACACCACCGGGTCATACCAGGTACCAATCCAAAAGTCCCCGGCATCCTTGAGATTCCCGGCTACCGCATCACTATGCTCCGACACATACGGCACCAGCCAGCCCTGGCCTGCCGCCCGGCGCAGCAGCCTGCTATCCGCCAGCACCATGTCGGCTTTGCCCGGCTCCCTGAGCCGCTGCTCCAGCTCCTGCTCGGACAAAGGCACAAAATTCACCTGCACTTTGTGGAGCTTCTCATATTCCTCTGCCAGATAAGTCACGTTTTCCGTCGGCAGCGTCGTATAGACCGTAATCTCCCCCAGCAGCTTCCTGCCGCTGTCCCTGTCACTGCCCGTTCCCGATATATACATAGTACCGGTAATCACCAGCAGCATTATTACAAAGGAAACCACCAGCAAAACCGTATATCTCCGCATCAGCCTCACCTCAATCCAAAAACTGAATACATGCAAACAAACCAACTACTATAGTAACACAATGGAAGCAATGCTGTTAAAAGAAAATCCTGTAGGCACCCCTACAGGATTTTCAGATTGCTCAAAGTAATGGATTAGTTATTCTTGCGCATCCAGACAGGAATATCAATGTTATTGACAGTAAAGAAATCCTGATTTGGCATGCCGCGGTTCGGGTCGTTGCCAAAGGTGGAGCTGCGCATTCCCGGAGCGGACGGCTGGGCTGCTGCTGCACCGGCATTGCCGACAGGACTGCCAAAGAACTGGTTGGCAGAAGGAGCCGGTGCTGAAGCACCCTGACGCCCCTCAAAATCAGTGGCAATAACAGTCACGCGAACCACATCGCCCAGGCTGTCATCCGTAGCCACACCCCAGATGATATTGGCATCCTTGTGGGCAGCCTCCGTAATGGCAAGGCTGGCCTCATTCAGCTCTGCCATGCTCAGACGGTCAGAAGCGCCGGTAAAGTTCATGATAACGCCACGGGCACCCTGCACGGAAACCTCCAGCAGAGGGGACTCCACAGCCGCCTTCACAGCAGACAGCGGCGCACCATCGCCTGAAGCCTCGCCAATGCCCATCAAGGCAGGACCGGCATTGCTCATGATAGCCTGCACATCAGCAAAATCAAGATTTACAAATCCCGGTACATTAATCAGATCAGAAATACTCTGTACGCCCTGGCGCAGCACATCATCCACAATGCGGAATGCCTCGGTAAAAGGAGTGCTGCGGTCAATAATCTCCAGCAGCTTCTCATTCGGGATGGTGATGATACTGTCCACCCGCTCAGCCAGCTTCGCCACACCGGCCTCGGCACGGCGCTTGCGCATCAGGCCCTCAAAGCCAAAAGGACGGGTAACAACTGCCACAGTCAGGGCACCCAGCTCCTTGGCGCACTCTGCCACAATAGGAGCAGCACCAGTACCTGTACCGCCGCCCATACCGGCAGCAATAAACACCATATCGGCTCCCTCAAGGGCAGCCTTGATCTCATCCCGGTTCTCCTCGGCAGCCTTCTCGCCTACCTCCGGCCTGGCTCCTGCGCCCTTGCCCTCGGTTGCCTTCCTGCCAATCTGCAGGCGGACAGGAGCCAGCGACTCCTCCAGCACTTCTGCATCTGTATTGATGGCAATGAACTCCACACCCTGTACTCCAGAGGAGACCATGCAGTTTACGGCATTGTTGCCGCCACCGCCCACACCAACAACTTTAATTACGGCATCAAGGCCTTCATCTAAATCTGCAAAATCAATTCCCACAAGTATACCTCCACATACAAGCTTTATTTATGTAAAAATAGCCCATTTCACCTATTACATTTCATCATTATAACATCATTCCATAAAATTTTCTACATATTTTATGATTTTTTACAAACTTCGCTACGCAATAATCATATTTTCTCCAAAAATCTATTCCTTTTCCACCTAAAAAGTGATATAATGTTTGTAGAATATTTTTTCGTTACATCTATTGAAAATATTTTCAAAAACCATTATTTATGCTATAATGAAGGGGGAAAATGGCATGACAAATCCAAGGGTACGCG
>JBJDWY010000138.1:19746-28577 GCA_051866255.1 Anaerovibrio sp.
AATGGAACGAAAAAGAAGAACGGGAAGCACTGCTGGAAGCTGGTGAAGCCCGTGGCATAGCTATCGGCAGAGCCAGTGAACGAATTGACTCTGCGCGCAGACTGCTGACAAAGGGCATTGTTACCATGCAGGCATTAAAAGCATCAGGCTGTTACTCACATGAGGAACTGGCTGCCATCGCAAAGCCGTTATAAAAAACTCTGCAATCGCAATGCTATGAAAGCGAGGTAATTGGTATGTTTGGCTTCGAATACGATAAAGAAGAAGAACGAAAAGCTCTACTTGAAGTCGGATACGAGCGTGGCTTTGCTCGAGGTTTTGCTCGTGGCTTCGCCCGTGGTTATGCTAATACGCACACTGACAATTGTATGGACGATATGATTCGTGAACGGATTTGCTGTGTACGTGATTTGCTCGCTGAAGGAACTATAACTATGGAAGCATTGGAGGAATCAGGATGCTACTCCCAAGAGGAACTCGATGCTATTGCCAAGCCATTACAACAGTAGCAATTATATATTTAACTATATCAATTACAAATTACTGTACGGATGTAAAACTTTATAATTGACGAAATTAATATTATAGTTGTTAAAATGGCTGTAGATTGGTGATTCATTCACCAATCCTACAGCCATTTTTTACGCCATATAACACTTACCATCTTTTTCTGTACTCACTGGGGCTCATCCCCTCCACCTTACGGAACATCCGACTAAAATAATTTGCATCATTCATGCCCACGTAATCTGCAATCTCATCCACATTTTTTCCTGAAAATCGCAAAAGCCGCTTTGCTTCTGTAATCCGCTTAAACAAAATATATTTATTTACAGTAAAGCCATAACTATCCTTAAAAATTCTGGACAAATAACACTTGCTCACAAAAAACTTATTGGCCAGTTCCTCCAGCGATACCTTCCTGCCATAGTTTTCGTCCAGATACTTTTTTATCTCGTTCAGCTCCATACGCTTCTTGGAGGCAACAGCCACCTCCTGATGCCATGACTGCTCCATCAGGATGGTCAAAAGCTCATTCAGCTTCTCATTGATACGCATATCACGCACATAATCAGAAGAAGACGCCAGGTCATATAAACCTGACAAAATGCCCTCAATATCCCCGGCATCATCAGGATGAAAAACAGCCTTGCCCCCGCGCTCCCTGTACTTCGCGTAAATGTCCGGCATTGAGATACCATAAAAATGACACCATCTAAGTGACCACAAATCATCCTCAGTCACATGGCTATACCCTTTGCGGCAATCAATAAACACCACATCCCCGGCAGACAGGCAATAATCCGTATTTTCATAAACTAGCCTGCCACTCCCCTTACACACCACAAAGCACAAATATGACTGCAACTTTTCGCGCCTGCTGGTATGTGGCTGCACAGCCTGCAACGAACCAGCTTCCTGCAAATGCAGCAACGAAAACCGCGCAAAAGAAGAAGGAGTGTACAATATCCTGGATGAGCTGACAGTTGAAAAAGCTGACATATCCTCTGGCATACCTACTCCCTCCTTCCACAACTTTTTAAATTTCAAATTATCAGTGCATAAATTATGTATTTTTACAATACATACAGAGATAATATACATTTAAGGAATACAAAGCATTCCTATAAAAGACTTTCATATAGTTTTCTATACTGAGCAGCTATATGTTTTATTGTTAAATGTTTTTTTACCATGCCACTAGCTGCCAATGACATTTTTTTCCACATTTCAGCATCATCCAAAACAAACTGTATTCCAGCAGCTAGATCAGCAGTATCATAATGCCTAGCCAAATATCCGTTAACTTTATGATTTATAAAATCCGGAATTCCTCCTATATCAAACCCGACACATGGTGTTCCACATGCCATAGCTTCCAAAATAGTATTAGGATAATTTTCTGCATGTGATGGAACAATCATAACATCAGCAGCAGAGTACAATACACTTAAAGAAATATCGTCATTCAACATTCCAACATACTTAGACCTAAACCCAAAAGCAATTTTAGTCTCAGGTTCATGCCCACCAAATACCACAATACTTATGTTTTTTTCAGATATATTCTCAGAATTGTACATGATCTTAATAGCATCATACAAATAATGAAACCCTTTTCTCTTATCTGAAGTTGCACTCATCGCACCGAATAGTATAACCTTGTCATCCTGGGGAATCCCCAGCAACTCCCTGGCCATTTTTTTATTTTTAGGATAATAAACATCAGTATCAATACCATTATGAATTACATATATATCATTATCCGAAAAAACACTGCTTCTCCTAGCTTCCTCTGCCAACCAGTTACTTGGTGAAACTATAGTGATATCCTTATGAAAATTTTTCTTTTTCCTCTTCATTATCATTTTAGGTATATCCAGCAGTTTTTGATCAGATAACACACAATCAGAACAGTTATCGCAATATTTATGGCAATTATCTGCTGCATAATGGCATCCACCTGTAAATGGCCACATATCATGAAGTGTCCACACAATTTTAGCATTAATTTTTACCAAATCTTCAATGCCAACAAATCCACCATTTATCCAATGCAAATTAACTACATCAGGATGTAAATCATTGATACTCTCTATTGTAGAAAAAGCACTTGTGCCTACACTCCACGGCACCAAATCGTTCAAGCGAACATTCTTCTTTAACAATTGCTCCATTTTTATATTAAATTTACTTTTTAACTTATTTCCTATAGAGCTATATGTATAAATAGAGTTTTCATCACTTACCTTGCTCTGCACAAACATTTTAGAATCCACACCTATTGTCTGCAATCCTTTATGAATCCTATATGCAGCCCTCGCGGCACCACCACTTATATCGCTAGTATTTACATGCAAAACCCTCACAAAATCACCTTCTCAATAACATTCAAGTACATCTTCAATCCTTGCTCATAATATGCATTGATATAGCTTTGAGAAAATTTCGCTTTTTCTTTATCAAATTTCAGCATCTGAACATCACTATCTTGCAAATTGACACATCGTGAACAATAAAAATTTGTCTGATCTATATCCTGCAAAAAACCAAAAATTTTCCCTTTTTTAGGCTCTGTATAGTCAACAATATAGTTATTTCCATTTAGGATAGTCTGCAAAACAACAGAATGAAACCTCATTCCCACATCCAGCGTTGCAGCAGCATATACATCCATAGTTTTCTGTAAACTCAATGGTACATTCTGAACATACACATTTTTCACATGTAACTGCATTGCAAGTTTATTCAAAAAATACCTGTCGTCATTGCCAACACAAAAATAATGCATAGGCACTAACAACATATCTTCATTAAAGCTATGCCTTATTTCCTCTAACATTTTTTTCACAAAATCTATTACGTTATATTTGTTGAACATCATAGATGTTGTGTATTCCATAGGAAAATCTCGAAAATTAATTGCTATATATTTCTTATCATCAACAACTTCCATACAGTTTTTGTACTCATATGCACATATCACAGCAGGATCAATAGCCGTTTCAATACAAGCTTCATTGATATTAAATTGAAATTTATCTGCAATTTCCATAAAAGATTTTTTTGATATAGCATCTCTGAATATTACACCATCAGACATTGAAACTATATCTAGTAAGCATCTTTGATATTCTTCCCTAAACAGTGGACCTACTCCGCACCCTGCTATCAAACACTTTTTATTCTTCTTTTTTGCATATCCAAAGGCATACCTCAGCATATACATTTCATCTAAATCCATCAGGGGGCCGCCTGCCACTATAACCAAATCACTTTGTAAAATATTCTTTTTTAATTCATCTTCACAGCTACTATTAAAAATATCTATTTGTATTTTCTTATTTATCAGCTTCTCATACAAAGGAGTATCTTCCATTAACATTCGACGTGAGTAAAATGGATACAGACTTCCCAATTTAACATCCATATTCCTAGTAACAAGATTGAAAATATGCAACAACCC
The DNA here is from genome assembly GCA_051866255.1 of Anaerovibrio sp. Taxonomy (GTDB): domain Bacteria; phylum Bacillota; class Negativicutes; order Selenomonadales; family Selenomonadaceae; genus Anaerovibrio. The sequence continues at coordinate 23,714 of JBJDWY010000138.1, forward strand.
AGCAAATATTGCCCTATCACCTATAGTTTCAGTCCCATACCAACCAACAGCACAAATCCTCATACCACATATACCTCATTACCTAATCCTTACACCATCTTACGCTTATAGGATTTCATCCAAAATTTATAGCGCAACTTGAATTTAATAAATTCCAATACGTCCTTAAAATATAGCTTTCCAGAATAATCATGTATACAATCATCACAATTATTAACAAAAATACTCTTTTTCTTGCTGATATTTTCCTGCCTAAAAAATATATCTGAACCACAATCGTTTTTTAAATTCCCTATACAAGGGCTGGCAACTGCACAATAATACAAATTGCCTTCACCATCCATTGTTATGCCATTATCCCGCCAATCACATCCCAATCGTCTAGGCCTCTCCCCACACAAGAAAGAAAATATTGCCCAATATTTATATTGATCATAAAAATTTTTACTTGACAAAACCAAGCCGTAAAAAAACTCAAGAGCTGCCTGACGTGTTTTCTCATCATCAAAAACAGAAAAAGAATTGTGCAGGGAATGATTATGCAAGCGTTCATTATCTATCCCCAACCTGAATTTGATATTCAATCCTACCTCTCTCGCAAATGTTTCTAATTCTACTAAATGATAAACATTTTCTTTAACAACAGTACAGCCAATATCGTAACTATCGCAATATAAATGCATATTATTGCGCACTTCATTAATCGTCCTCATTGTTTTTTGAAATGCCCCTGGAATCCCTCTAACCTTGTCATGGATTTCTTGATATCCATCAAGAGAAAAGGACACATGAAATCTTTTTTTATTCTCCCTGCATAAACCATATATTGTCTTCAAATTATTTAATATAACTTCTGTCATAAAGCCATTAGAAATTATGTTAAGGGATTGTAAAGATTTTTTCTGTACCAAAACTCTGACAAACGGAATTAGATTTTTTGATAAAAAGGGCTCGCCACCATTTATTCCTACAGCTTTAATATTGGAAAAAATAGGATCATTAATTACTTTTGAAAAATCTTCTACACTCATTTCATTGTGCAGTATATTGCTGGTAACATTACACATAACACACTTTGAATTGCAATTATTAGTTATAGGAAATTGCAAAACTTCCGGATATTTCCTCATATCATATTTTTTAGTCCATTTGGATTGCTTTAAAATTTGCAACATTTTAAGAGCTGCATATACTGTCTTTCTCTTTTTAATTGCTTGCTTCAACTGACTCATCATGAACACCCTTTTTCCTAATGTATTTCCTGATATTTTGATAAAGATACATAAAAGACTCTATTTTTAATATATATGAAACTGCACAATACGTAATAACACCCACAAAAATTTGCAATATTAACTTGAAATACAACGGTAACGATATGAAATTAAAGAAATAGATTATCGCTCCAGACAAAAAAGCTATAAAAATGCTAGGCAAGATATCCCGGAGTTGTTGCTTATATCCATACCCCAGCAATTTTTTATTAGGATAGGAATTAACTATTTGCCCACATATCTCTCCCATTAGCAGACCTGCAAGCATGTAAAATATCCCAAAATTCATGGCAATCATCAAAATACATACAGCAATGCTCTTTCTACAAATTTCCAGCTTCAAAAAAATATCGCTACGCCCCAATGCCTTAATTGCATTCAGATTGGCTGTATGCAACGGTGTAAACATGTATGTTATGCAAAATGCCGAAAAGAACGGCACACAAGGCAACCATTTTTCAGTCAAAACCAATGTAACAATATTATTTGACGAAAAAACTAATATCATCTGTATAGGAGCAATTATACAAATACTAGTTTTCATGGCCCTGCGCATCAAATCTCTTACTTTTGCAATATCATCCTGATAATTTGATAATGCCGGAAATAAAACACCATCTATAGAATTATTAATGTTATTAATCACCATTGCAGGGAATTTTTCACCTTGATTATAATAAGCCAGGTCGGATACAGAATAAGCCTTTCCTACCACCAGTTGCCATATTTGTCTATATGTAGTATCAATCATTGAAGATGCTAACAGCCTGCTCCCATACGAAAACAATGAACGTAAATTGTTGTATGAAATACTAACACTTGGTTTCCAAGGAATCACAAACCATAATATGACTGTAAGAACAATTCCATTTAGTAATTGTTGGAAAACCAACGTCCACACACCAAAGCCGTGATATGCCATATACAAACTAACAATCGCAGAAATACTAGTAGCGATAAGGGCTACCTTAAACATCTTTTTATACAATAGATTTTTTATAGCATAGGCTTGATGGACATTTCTAAACGAACCTATGATTAAGGAAAATCCAAGTACTCTTAATATTTTAGACAAGTCATTTATGCAAAAAAACGTTTCCACAAATGGCGATATTTGAAATAAGATAAAATATGCTATGCAACACAGTACAATGTTAAATACAAATACCGTATTAAAATCAATTTCACTAATATCCTTCTTCTGGATTAACGCTTGACCAAAACCACCCTCAATAAGTATGTTTAAAAAATTGACTACTATCATACATATCGCTATAACACCGTACTCTTGTGGCAACAATATTCTTGCCAGCAATATTGTTGTCAATATCGTTATACCTTGAGTAGAAACTCTTTCCGCTAGCTTCCAAAAAAAACTTCTAATCATATTTTTTTTGCCATATATATCTGCCATTGGTTCAATGCCTCACATTTCCATCTGTCTTTTTACCTAAAGTGTTATAAAATCAATATGAGCAATTCTTAGTTTATGCTGTATTCATCTGCATAAATGCATACATATCATTTAACGTTAAATTGTGGTATAATCAAGTATAACGTTCTCTGGAAAACAAATCTGTACCAGCAGTTGAAATCCAGCTGCCCCCCTGGCTGACTACAGCGATTTCTCCAATAAATTCAAGGAATACCGCAGCCAGAACAATTCAACAAATGATTCAGTCCGTATGGCCATCGACTACTGCCTGAAAAATGACATTATGACTGACTATCTTACTGACAACGAAAGCGAGGTTATCAACATGTTTGGGTTTGAATGGAACGAAGAAGACGAAAGAAAAGCCCTCATCGAACTCGGCGAGGAACGTGGCATCGCCCTTGGTGAAAAACGCGGCGAGAAACGTGGCGAAAAGCGCGGCGAAAAGCGTGGCATCATCAAAGCTAATTTAAAAACTTTGAAAAACATCATGTCCGCACAAAACTGGCCACCTGAGAAAGCATTAACTTTCATGGGCATCGAAAAATCCGAATACCCACGCTACCTTACTTTGCTCCAAAACTAATCGAATATCATATATGTTTAAGGTATGTCTAAAGCCGCAAGCCTGCGGCTTTTTTTGTTGCATGTCACAATAAATCGCCTCTTTTCCCGAAAAATAAGCATATTATACTTAAAAAGATTCCTTAAATTCTCTTAAATTTCTTTATAATAAAAGCATTATCATCTATCCATTTCTGAAAAATTGTTATAAAATTAAGGTATGAAATTTCTTATTTATTTGGAATAGACAACCAGATAATCATCAAAGCAGGCCTGCACACATACAAATCCATATCACTTTGTGGTATAATGAAGGAGGAAGTACGTTGCCTGATATCAAAACTATCCTAGCCAGTGACATTGAGACAGAAAATCTCGACATACGCTACGACATGAGCGTCAAGCGTGTCCTTGGCAATATCCCGTTGCTGGCTCCCATTACCAAATACACCGTCAAGGAATTAGAAAACTTTTCCATTCCTATGATTGAACAATGCATTGATGCAGACTCAATCAAAATCAGCCAGGTATTTGTGGAACCGGGGCTTACCAACAGAAAAATCGTCAATGACGAACTGGAAAGCAAAATTCCTGGCGAAGGCCGAGCTATCTTTGACATCCGCTTTACCATCACTCTGCCTAACGGCAGCAAGAGCAAAATCATCATCAACATCGAAGCCCAGCAGAAAAGCAATCCCGGCTACAGCCTCCTGAACCGTGGCATCTTCTACGCAGCAAGGCTTATCTCAGCCCAGCTTTCCGTGGAGTTTACCAACGACGGCTCAGACAAGGAGCAGTACGACAATATGAAAAAGGTCTACAGCATCTGGATTTGCATGGACTGCCCCGAAGACAAGAAGGACTCTATTATCAATTATTCCTTCGAGCCTCATATCATTTACCAGGGTAACGACAAACTGAAACTATACAAAAACTGTGACCTGATGAATATCACCTTCATCCATCTCAGCGGCAAGCCCGACCAAAGCCACCACCAGCTCATTTCCATGCTGGATATCCTGCTTGCCAAGATGGATACAGAAACCAAGAAAAAGAAATTACAGGAAGAACATAATCTTCCTATGACTATCAAGCTAGAAAAGGAGATGAACGATATGTGCAATTTAAGTTCAGGTATCCGGGAAGAGGGATTCCGAGATGGAGAACATAAAGGAAGAATTGAAACTACCATAGAGTTCATAAAGACCATCATGTTCAAGAGGCAATCTTCTGCCGAAGAAGCTATGGAATTACTCGGCATTGACAAAGCAGAATATCCTCGCTATCTGGCGATGTTGCAAAACTAATCAGGAAATATATCTAGCAGTAAGCATAAAAACTGCTAGCACTAAAGTAAAAAGGAGATGAATGACATGTGCAATTTAAGCTCAGGTATCCGTGAGGAAGGCTTTCTCGATGGAGAACATAAAGGAAAATTAGAAACCATACGCAATATGATAGTGGATGGATTAACCACTATCGAAGCAATCAAGGCCACTGGCCGCTACACTGCTAAAGAAATTTCAGCGGTTGCCGCTAGGGCGTGTTGATTAAAGCATATTTTCAGCAATATCCTGTATAATTATTACAG
>JBJDWY010000139.1:0-6378 GCA_051866255.1 Anaerovibrio sp.
TCTTTTCCGCAGGAAAAGCGGCTCCGCTTGCCTGCATAGCTATGATAGATGGTGTTTTGGCCAGCCGTAATTTTGCTTGCGCAGCAAGCAAAATAGGCGTAAGGCGAGAACGGAAACTGAGGTGCGAAGCGGACCGTTTGTGGCGAATGGAGAAAAAGTATGTCCGTCCCGGGAGCCCGTGCCACAAAATTTTCAATACAGCATCACCTGCCGCTCAGCCCATTTTTAGTCTGAACAGAGTGCACAACCTCACAAAACTCATCCGTTAATGTTCCCAAAGTCTCGTACCTTCACGACGATAAACTGAAATTTTACACTACATGTATTCATGGGAGGAAAGCTCCCAGATGCTTCCTTCTATCTTGCTCAGACTAGAATTACCTTTTACTATAAGCTGCGGTGCCGTTTCCGTCTCCGGAAAAATCAGCATGGAAGCCGCCTCTCTCCCATCCTGGAAAAATACTTCCACAGCTGATTTATCCACCAAAAGCTGAAAATTCAGTACATCCTCTGCTGACAGCATGAAACTGCGCACACCTCGTGCCCCCAGCTTCATGCCATTGCGGTCAATAGTCATAACCTGCTGCAGCCTGTCATAACAAAACATCAATCTTTCTTCTCCATAAATCAGCATCAGCTCCACATGATCTGCTGCCCCCATTTGCATAGCCAGCTTTACCTCGCACAGCTCAGGCAGCAACGACTGATATTCATAAACACTGACCTCCATCACCTGTCGTTCACTTTTCTGATTACGCAACATCGACAACTCTGCCACCGGCTGCTGATAAATCACGCCATCCTGCAAAGTCAGCTCCCGTGGCACAGTCAGGCTATAAAGCCAGTCATCTTCTGATGAAGGATAAAGCAATTCCTCCTCCGGCATCCCCATCCAGCCAAGCATAATGTGACGGCCATCCGCCTCCAATACCTGAGGTGCATAAAAATCAAAGCCCCTGTCCAGCTCACGAAATTCCCCATGTTCCATCACCATGCTATCAAGATCCAGCCTGCCTGATATATAGCCGCTCTGATAACGATTCTGAAAAGCATACTCCTCTGATTCCAGCCCCTGAGGACAAAACATCAGCACATCACCATCAGCGAACTGCAAAAGGTTAGGGCACTCCCACATATAGCCAAAATCAGGATACATGGTCTGAATTTCTCCCATAAATTCCCAATTATTGCCATTATCGGCAACAATTTCCCCATATACTACAGCCCTGCCGTGCAGCGACTCATTCTGAGCACCCAGCACAAAATACCGCCTGCCATCACGCACAAAAACGTATGGATCACGAAAATGAGCCGTATAGCCTGCCGCCTCCCCCGGCACAATGATTTCATCCTTGCGGACAGTTCCATCAGCCAGCAAAGTGCCCAGCCGCTGGGCAGGGGTGCGCACCCCTGCCTCATCCTTGGCATTGCAGGTATAGAGCACCCTGACAAAGCCTTCATCCTCAAAGCCGCAGCCTGAATAGCAGCCATCTTTATCATGGGCATCCGTCGGATGCATGGCAAGCTTCGGCCTGCTATAATGCACAAAATCACTGGTTGACGTATACGCCCAGCATTTATTTTTGTGCTCACACCCCAAAGGATTCCATTGAAAGAAAATATGATACTTGCCATTGGCAAAAACCAGCCCGTTAGGATCGTTAATCAGCCCGAAAGGCATCTCCAAGTGAAACCCGTTATGCCACCTGCCGGATAACGAATAGCTCTGCTGCAATTTTTCCTCAATCTGATTTTTATCTATAAGCCTCATGCCAATACATCCTTCCTGCCATATCCAGCAAATCATCTTACATAACTAACAAATTATCTTCTGCTATCAGAAAAGGCGGCATGAATATCACACCGCCCGTTTTCAATTATTCCTCCGGCGTAAACAGCATAAAGGTAAGACCGAAAGCAATGCCGAAACCTGTCAGGTTCACCATCAGGTAAGGCAGCAGATTGTCAAGATAGAGAAGCGTTCCCGGCAGCACCGTAATGCCCATGCCGGTACCGGCCAGGTGCATAAAGCTGGCAAGGCCGCCAGCAAAAGCACCGCCCACCAAAGCATAGAGGAAAGGCTTCATAAAGCGCAAGTTGATGCCGAAAATCGCTGGTTCCGTAATCCCCAAAAAGGCAGGAATAACAGAAGAAATGTACAGGGCACGTTTCTTGACATCCTTAGTCTTTACAGCAACAGCTACTGCTGCACCGCCCTGCGCCACAATAGCACCGGTAATAATAGCGTTAAAGGCATCACGGCCGGTAGCCGCCAAAAGCTGTACCTCCAGGGCATTAAACACATGATGCACGCCGCTGACCACGATTACCTGATGCACGCCGCCTACAATAAAGCCGCCAATGCCGAAAGGCATCTCCAGAAAAGCACGAACTGCCCCGAACACAGCCGCCTCAACAGTGTGCATAATAGGGCCCACCACCAGAAGTCCCAGCAGCATGGAAACCAGCAGCGTAACAAAAGGAGTAACAATCAGATCCACCACATCAGGCACAAACTTCTTGCAGAATTTCTGCATATTGGCAGCAAAAATACCCAGCACCAGGGCAGGCAGTACAGAGCCCTGATAGCCAACTACAGGCACATTGATGCCCAGCACATCCATCATAATAGGCTGCGCCTCACCGCCAGCTATAGCATAGGCATTTGGCAGCTGCGGTGCCACCAGCATCAGTCCCAGCACAATGCCGATAACAGGCGTGCCGCCAAATTTCTTCATGGTAGACCAGCACACCAGGGCTGGCAGGAAAGCAAATGCCGTATCCGTCAAAATCTGGCTCATGCGCAGAAAATTCTCGCTGAACTCCATGCCAAGGCTCAAGGTCATGCCCCGAAGCCCCATAAAGAGGCCGGTTGCCACCAGCACAGGAATAATTGGCACAAACACATCACCAAAGGTACGGGAGATTTTCTGAGCAACAGTCATCTCGTCATAAGCGGCTTCCCTATTGCTGCCACCGGCCAAGGCCCCATTTAAATGCACCAGAGCATCATATACCTTATCCACAAAGCCGGTTCCCAGGATAATCTGATACTGGGCTGCCGCAAAAAACTGCCCCTTGACGCCATCAATAGCCTCAATCGCCTTTTCATCAATCTTGGACTTGTCATGCAAAATCAGGCGCAGGCGCGTAGCGCAATGCTCCGCAGAACGAATATTGGCCATGCCGCCCACACACTCTGCAATCCGGGCAGCAACCCTTTCCTCACGGCTCTCCATCTTCTTATCCCCCATTCTCTCTGCCGATTTATCATTTTCTCCGGCTGGCTCATTGACAGAAATCACCTTTTTCCCCTGCAGCTCCAAAGTAATTTTGCCAAACTCATCTGCATTGGCAACTACCACAGGCGTAGTGGTATCATAGCCTTCGCTCCTGATGCCTGCCTCATCAAACTCCAGCAGCAAATCGCCCTTTTTCACCTTGTCCCCTGCCTGAACATGAGCGGTAAAATACTTCCCCTTTAAATTTACGGTATCAAGCCCTACATGAATCAGCAGCTCAATCCCATCATCAGAAAGCACGCCGATGGCATGCTTCGTGTCAAAAACAGATGTTACCTCGCCGTCAAAAGGAGCTGTCACCCTGCCTGCCGGATTCTTCACGGCACCACCGCGCCCCATAATCCCCCCGGAAAACACAGGGTCATTGACCTCCTGCAAGGCAATCAGCTCCCCCTGCAAAGGGCTGTCCAGCCTAATGTCCTTCATGTTAAAACCTCCCCAATACTTTGCAAATGCTTCTCCAATACTTCTTTAATAACTGTTACATAATTTCTTTACTTTTGCAGCCTGGTCAGCCAGTTCCTTTTGGCAGCTTCCCATGCCGCAACCTGATTACAGTTATTATTTTACGGATTTTTGGGAGGTATTTAATCTGATTTTTATCATTAACTTTTTGATGTTTTTTACATGACAAATGTCATTTTCCTGCCTCGCGAACCTGGCCACAATCAATCATTCCAAAGGCTGCTGTGCCATGCCGGTCTGCACTGCCCAGATAGCCATCTGGGTCCTGTCCCGGAGTGCCAGCTTGCCTAGGGCAATACTGAGGCTGTTCCGCACCGTTCCCTCAGAAAAATTCAGCCTTTCCGCGATTTCCCTGTTGGACATGCCATGCCCCACCAGCCGCACAATGTTCCGCTCCGTCCTGGTGAGCTCCTTTACTCCGCACATGTCAACCTGAATGGCAAATCCACTTTGCCGTTCCTCCTGCTCCGCCGCGCTCACCGGCTCGCCGCCCCAGCCCTCAATAATCCTGTTGGTGGCCGTTATCTGGCTGAACAGCTTCACCACCTTGGTCACAATGTCAGTGTTCAGCATGGCACCGCCCTCTGCCACCTTGCGGATGGCAGCTGACAGCTCCGGCACGGAAATCCCTTTCAGCAGATAGCCGCTAGCACCGTATTTCAGACCGTTCAGCACATATTCATCATCATCAAAGGTAGTCAGGATAATAATCTTCGTGGCAGGATATTTTTTCTTCACGGCCTTGGTTGCCTGCACACCATCCATCTTGGGCATCCGCACATCCATGAGGATTACATCCGCCGCCTGTGTTTCCAAAAGCTCCAGAAGCTCCGCACCATTCTGAGCCACGCCTACAACCTGCATATCCTCATTAATATCCAGCACAATCTGCAAGCTTTCCCGGATCAGCTCCTGGTCATCTGCAATCATCACCCTTATCACGCTATTCCCATCCCTTTCAAATCGCAATCTGTTTTACCACTTGGCAAGCATCTTCTGAAAGATGACATGGCCTTCCAAATTACAGTCAAAGTTATCCCTGCATATTCCGGGGCAAATTTACCTCCAGCACAAAGCCCTTCTCGCCCCAGTATGCCAGGTTGCCGCCCAGAAGCTCCACCCTCTCTGCCATATGATGAAGGCCGAAGCCCTTCTTGATCTCAGGACAGCCCACACCATTATCCGAAATGATAATATTCAGCATATCCCCGGCTCCTGCCATGAATATCTTCACCTGGCTGGCATGGCCGTGACGGCTGGCATTGGTCAGGCTCTCCTGCACAATACGATAGAGCACATCAGTCTGATCCTGCCTGAGATTTTCCGGGAAGCTGTCAAATTGCAGCTCCACTTCCACACCGCTGGCATCGGAAAAATCTTCTACCAGCTTCCGCAGGGCATCCCTGAAAACCAGCTTTTCCAAATCATCCGGCCTCAGCATGTGCATGCTGCGCCTGACATCCGTAATGCCCCGCTGGGCAGCCGCCTTGATTTTTGCCAACTGCTTTTTTGTAACCTCCGGGGCATAATCCACTGTCACCATACAGGCATCCAGCCCCGCTACAATACCTGTCAGGGCATGTCCCAGGGTATCGTGAATTTCCCTTGCCAAGCGGTTTCGCTCCTTGATTTCCGTCAGGCTGGCGATAGTCATGGCATACTCGCGCAATTTTTTATTTGCCAGATTCAATTCAGTATTTGACTCATTCAGCCTATTATTGCTTTCATTAAGCATCTCGTTGGTCATAATCATACGGTAATTCAAATCTGCAATCTCAGCATTTTCCTTGCTCTTATCCTGCAGCAGCACTACCATGTACACCACGAAGAACATGATATTGCCATACCCGGCAAAATTCCTGACTGCCAGCAAAATCCCCTGCACCTGGGAACTGTAATAATTCAGATATACATCAAAGGAAATAATATCCATCCTCAGCATAGAGGCACTATAAATAATAACGCCATAAACCACCAGCATCAACAGCAGCATAATTTTCAGCTGCTTCTCCCCCTGATAGCAATACATAAAATCCGCCAGCAGCAAAAGCACCACGCCATCATACAAAAGGCTGGTGCTGTGCATGAGAAAGATACATGCCGCTACTTCCACAAAAAACACGCAATAACGGAACAGCTGGGGCAGCCGCCGTACATTGCTGTAGATATAACCGCAGCAGGCAACCACCGTAAAAGAACAGACTGCTCCCAGGAGCATTTCCTCTGCCGGCACAGGCAGCTGAGAAACCCGGTAGAGAAAATCCCTTGCCACCATCCCGGCACTTATCTTCTGCTGGGTAACCCCCATGAAAAGTGCCAACAGCAAAATGACAGCCCCATTATAGGCTGTCATCATCACATGTACCCTGTCCGCACGCCCCTTCACCAAATCACGCACCAACATCAACACCACCTGCCCAGTCCCCTGATAACTACAAAATTCATCAATGATATTATAACATCAGCGTTTTTTTCCTTCCATAAAAATTTCAGTTTATCGTCGTGCTTGATCGTTACTTTGGCGATATATGCGAGTTTTATTGATTAGTGCAGGGTAGCTGTCAGAAAAACATCAGCAAATACTCCAATGGTCGGAGAGGCAATGCCAATG
>JBJDWY010000140.1:0-1620 GCA_051866255.1 Anaerovibrio sp.
TTTTCTATCCAGTGTTATATTTTGTACAGGAGGTGTTCATAATGTCAATAACAATAAATATAGAAGATTTGCTGCAACAACGTATTGTGGAATCATCCCGTATCGAATACAAAAAAGACTGGAATCCCTCAACTATCATTCACTCTATATGTGCATTTGCCAATGATATTGAAAATATCGGCGGAGGCTATATCCTGATTGGTGTAGAAGAAGATAATGGCATCCCAAAATTGCCCATCAGCGGCATTGCCAAGGAACGTGTTGACAGCATACTGAAAAAACTGCGAGAAACCTGCCATTTTATTGAGCCTCTGTATGAACCTGAAACCGAGCCAATACTTTATGGCGACAAGTACATCATTGTCATCAAGGCCGCAGGGGGCTATGGACGGCCCTATAAGGCTCCCAAAGAGGTAACCAGCAGGCAATCCCACAAATACTATTATATCCGCAAATTTTCCAGCAGCGTTATCGCTTCACCTGAAGAAGAAAAAGAGTTATTTTATATGGCCTCGGATATACCTTATGATGACCGGCCTAATCTGCTGGCTGATATAAATGACCTGGACAGGGAAATTATGCGCGAATATCTAAAGGCGGTCAACAGCTCACTCTATCAGCTGTCCAGCAATATGGATGCGCTTGAAATTGCCAAATCCCTGCAGCTTGTAGAAGGACCACCCGAGGATATGAAACCGCTCAATGTAGGTCTGCTCATGTTTTCCGAACAGCCGGAAAAATATTTTCGCTATGCCAGAATTGAAATTGTCCATATCCCTGACCCATCAGGCAACGGCATGACTGAACGCATTTTTACCGGCCCACTCCATTATCAGTTAAAAAATGCGCTCAGCTATATAAAAAACAATCTGATTGCACAAAAAATCATCAAGCTAAGCAATCAGGCTGAAGCAGAGCGCATAGATAATTATCCTTTTGCAGCTATTGAGGAAATCCTTGCCAATGCCATATACCATCGTTCTTATCAAATTCATGAGCCTATCACTGTCCGCATAACACAGCAAAATATTGAAATCACCAGCTGCCCCGGCTTTGACAGAAGCATCAGCGACACCGATATCCAAAATTATCAAATTCGTGCCAGACGCTATCGCAACAGGCGCATAGGTGATTTTCTCAAAGAGCTGCACCTCATCGAAGGACGCAATACAGGCTTTCCTAATGCCATCAGGGCTCTCAAGGAAAACGGCTCACCTATGCTCCAGTTCATCATGAATCCCGAGCGTGACTTTCTTTCCGTTATCATACCAATCCACGAAGCATTTAATGAAAAAAGCAGCAAAACGGAAAAGCAGCTGGATTACCAGCAGAAAATCCTTGAGCTCTGCAGTGATGGTCACGGCCTGACCCTCACAGAGCTGTCCCATGCAATGGGCTACAAGGGAATTACCGCAAAACTGCGCAGCACTACGGAAAACCTGATTTCCTCCGGTCAGCTCATACGCTTTACCGATAACCGGAAGATCCTGCTCAAGACAATGAGATGAACATTGTTATAGTGTCACATAATAATTAATGTGATGAAAAGAAAACACCCCGCCTTTGGCAAAATCTCTCCTGCCAAACACGGGGTGTCCATAAACCAGATTTTCTACCAAC
>JBJDWY010000141.1:0-6360 GCA_051866255.1 Anaerovibrio sp.
TGTCCCATGAATGAGTGCCGCAGGCACGAAATGAATGGCTGACATCAGGCGATTGATTGTACATGGTACAGTCAATTAAATAATCCGGTGATGATGGCTATGTGGCTCCACCTGTTCCCATTCCGAACACAGTAGTTAAGCACATAAACGCCGAAAGTACTTGGCTGGAGACGGCCTGGGAGGATAGGAAATCGCCGGTTCAGGACTTCTGAGGTAAGACTTGGGAGTTGTAAATAATGGCGGCCGTGGTGAAGTGGTTAACACACTGGATTGTGGCTCCAGCACGCGTGGGTTCGATCCCCACCGGTCGCCCCATTATTTCACAGGGGTATAGCTCAATTGGTAGAGCAACGGTCTCCAAAACCGTAGGTTGTGAGTTCGATTCTTACTGCCCCTGCCATTTTTTTACGGAGCAGTACTCAAGAGGCTGAAGAGGACGGTTTGCTAAATCGTTAGGGTCGCAAGGCTGCGGAGGTTCGAATCCTCTCTGCTCCGCCATCTTGGAAAATGAAGCATCAAACTTCGGTTTGGTGCTTTTTTCTTGCTTGTGGGGATTTTGTGGGGACACTGTGGGGTGGGGATTTTTTTCTAAAATTTACTACTGTATAAATATTCATTTTCTTGCAAAATTATAAAAATAACAGCGAGCAATGTGCTACCTTGTTTCAGTATACTGTCATTGCTCGCTATTTTTATGCTATTTCTTTCGTGTATTCTCCATATGAGTTTTTTGTAGTATCTGTTCCATAACATCAGCGGTTTCTCGTTCAACACTTTTTAGCAGATGGGAGTAGACAGTTTGTGTTACGGCTGTACTGGCATGTCCCAGGCGTGCCGCAACGGTTTGTATATCCACGTTGTTGGCAATAAGATATGAAGCACTGCAGTGCCTTAGCGTATGAGGTGTAATTTTCATCAATCCATATCGCTTTGTCATTGCTTTTAAGTAGCTATTGAACGCATCAGGATGGCTTACTCTCCCGGTATGTGTTATGAAGATATACTCATCCTCGATACGGCCTACGCCTTCAAAAATGTTCGTATTAACTATTTGCTGATAATGTGCCTCATATTCTATACGATATTCCTTTAGCATAGTTACAATCGTGTCTGAAAGGGAAATAACGCGGGTTGAGGACGGCGTTTTAGTTTCTTTAGCAGTGACCTCATGATTGACATTGGATATGCTACGCTGGATAGATAGTGTTTTTTCTTCAAAATCAATGTCGTTCCATCGTATGCCAAACAGCTCTCCCCGTCTTATTCCTGTGGAAAATGTCAGCATAATCCATACCTTGTGCTTTAATGTTTCATTTTTCAAGGCTGAAAACAACTTTGCCAGTTCATCTTTATCAGGAATTTGAGTATTGTTCTTATATCGCCATTTCGGGGGATCTATCCCATCCATCGGATTTACTAATATGAAGTGCCATTGCATAGCTTTCTTGAATAAGCGTGAGAGCAATTCATGATGCTTTCTTTTCGTCCTGGCAGAAATATTTCCGTTTCGTCCATTTAAACGTGGACACGTATCTAGCTGTCTGTAGAAAGACAAAATATGTGTAGTTTCTATTTTTGCCAGAGGTAGATTTCCAATGGCAGCCGAAATCCTGGTAAAACTGGAATCATAACTTTCCAATGTTTTAGGCGTGAGAATTGTCTCATAATTATTCTTGAAATACTCATAAAACTCATTCACTGTCATAGAAGTAATACCATAACCAGAAGTCAGTTTTGTCTTAACTTCCTTTCGCATTTCCGCTTCATACAGCATGGCTTCTTTTTTAGTATTAAACATTTTTGAGATGCGTATTCGTTTGCCAGTATTGGGATCTCGGCCATTACTTATCACAGCTCGCCATTTATTTCTAATTTTTTCTATAGCCATATCTACACCTGCATTCTCTCATTATGTCATATACCGATAGTAGTGATGCCAGGCACTGTTGTTTCTGCTGGAACATCTTTCTTAGAAAATTTTTCTATAGCCTGTATACTTTCTTCAGCAGATTTTTTTATAAAATCCTGCACGACTTCTGCATCAAAATAAATTCTTCGTCCAAATTTGATGAATGGCAGCCTATGCTTGTTTGCATCCCGTCTCAAAGATGCCGCACTGCGACAGCCACCAAAGATCACTTTTGCAGCTTCTTCTGGTGTCAGAAGCACTCTTGCTGGTATACCTTTCAATCCATCTACATTTAAGTTTATCATTTTTTATCACCTCATTGATAACTTTTATCAATGAAAATCAACGAGAGGATAAAAAAATAGCCTCCCGACAGGGAAGCTAATAAGCTTCCCTTGTCAGCACGGCTTTGCTCAAAAAAGAAGCTTAAGTAGATACTATCATAGTTTTTGAAAAAAATCAATGGCAGTAAAAATAAAAATGCGACAAATTTGTAATATTTTTCATAGATTATAGTGTATAATGGAGGTATGATTTTTAGGAGGTGCATCTTATGCCAGAAAAAGTAAACAGAGTAAGGGCAATTTTAGCCCAGAACGGTATCAACATCAAAAATCTTTGCTCAACAGATTCTGAATTGCAGGCTCCGGAGGTTGAGAAGCTTGTGCTGTATCTCAAAAAAACAGGCCTGACAAATGAGCAGGTGGAGGAATATCTCACTAACTTGAAGGTGGAGTTTCTTAATCTCATTGATGAGGACAAATAGGGGAGTAAAGTAAAATACCGCTTGGTTGCTGTTAAGCGATACCAGGCGGTATTTTTGCATGTTTACGTTAGATATATGATTGTTCCTATTAGAGTACAGCTGCTTGTTTGCCTATGCTGGTAATTTTCTCCATTGTCAGGCCAGTTATATTGATAATTTGTTCCATGCTAATCTTGTTTTTTAGCATACTGATGATCATTGAATGTTCCTTTTCTGCTGCACCCTCAGCACGTCCGGTTGCAAGTCCTTCAGCGCGTCCTTCATTTTTGTATTTTTCAATAATCTCGCACATTTTGTTCACCCCTTCATCAGTTTCCTTAAATCTGCGCTTAATAATGCACTTTCTTGTCCATAGTACGGCAGGTCAGGTAGTCCAGAGATACCTGGTAAAATTCTGCCAAGGTGTACAGATTCTTTAAGACAGGATTTGCAGTACCTGACTCATATTTGACATACGTTCTGAAGGGGATATTTGTGGCAGCAGCAACATCTTTCATCGTCATATTGTGTTCAGCGCGGAGCAGCTTGAGACGTTCAGCAATTTTGTCTGAAAAATCCATAGGTAACAGCCTTTCGGTTATAGGACAGCAGCTTTTTTGCTGATAGCCATTACCTGCTCTACTGTTAGCTTTGCAATCCTGGCAATCATTTCCACACTGAGCTTTTCTCTAAGCATATTCAGAACCATTTCTGTCTTGGTCTTTTCAATGCCACGAGCTTCTATTCTATCCAATACTTCACACATAGTAGTTCCCTCCGTTTCCGATGCAGCATTTCCCACACATTCCGCATATCGTATATCCTTGGTCAGAACGGACATCAGCTTCAGCAGGCTGTCAGTATGCTGCATTTTTTTGGTTGATGGTATATATTCCTTGCCACTGTTAAGCTGCACAAAATAATCTGCGATAATCTGGAAATCACCTTTGTATTTCTTGACCTGCTCAGGTGTGAGCCTTGGTACATCTATGAGATTGATTTTGAAGTCATTGACAAATGGCTTCAAGAAATCAGGCACATCCACCACATCATACAGGCATAATGGCTTTTTCCAAGGCTTTTTGCCAAAGTACAAGACCAAAGTTATGACAGGGTATCGTTTGTTGCGTATCTTACGCTTTTTGCCAGTCACTTCATCAACCACAATCTTGTCCAGGTTCAGTTCATCGCGATAAGAAACACCGTCATAGCCGAAAACTCTTATGGGCATATCCAGGTCTATGGCAATTTGATTTTCAAAACCAACCAGGGCAAGGCGCAGATTGCATTTTATGTCCATGCAGTACTTTGCCACATCACGTTCCAGCTCATGGATTGTACCATCATCAGCCTTGTATTGAGAAAAAGGCTGGGCATCCACAAGGCTCTCTGCCTTAATCCGCTCCTGGCCGTCAAACAGGCTGCCATTGACAATATCCGCCACCACATCATTGTATGCTTCAAAATTTTTCTGGGTAATATCCTTTTCTCCCATCATACTCACCACCTATTGACATTGTATCGCAGGAGTTCTGTGAAAGTCAATGTAAAGAAATAATGTTCTGTCCAATTTGGACAGAATGTCTATTTGTTAATGGCTGGGAGTATGTATATATTAATGCTCATGCTTCCCATGAAGGGCGAGCCAGATTTTCAGCTTCCTGGAGATGAAATGTATCACTTACCGGCAACAGCCTTGCTGTTATTCTTTTGGGCATTTAGATAATCAAGATAGTTTTCCACTTCAGCTGCAGTTTCAGTGTCTGTTATGCTGATTTTCCTCTGTAATCTCGTGTTTTGGCTGTGATTTTGTGCCTCGTTGGAAGGAGACATATCATCAGTCAAGCCAAGCAGGTAATCTGTTGATACATCATAAAATTTTGCTAACTGAGCAATGGTAAGCAGGTCAGGTTCATTTCGGCCTGTTTCCAAATGATTATATCTCTGATATTCAAATCCAAGTTGCTTGGCAGCTTCTTTTTGCATTATTCCTTTTCTTTCTCTTGCTGCTTTCAATCTGGCAGTAAATATTGTTCTCATACTACATATCCTCCTAATTGTAGTTTAGTCTACAAATTGTAGTAAAACAAACAAGTCTACAAAAAGAGGAAAAATAATTTGACAATATACTTTTTGTAGATTATTATATAAAAAATGATTGTCAGGAATCGTTGAGGGGGTGAAGCTATGAGGAAAAATTGGCTGGCAGCTTACAGAGAACATAAGAATATGTCACAAAAAGAAATTGCCAAGCAGGCTAATATTGCATACTGTTATTACAATTTTATCGAAAATGGGCAACGTAGGCCGTCACCAGAGGTAGCAAAACGTATTGCAGGAGTTCTGGGGTTCCCGGACAAGTGGTACATGCTCCTGGAGAATGCTCCTGCGGAGCAGCTGACATTGTTTTCCGGATAAAAAATTCCCTGCTATATCAGCAGGGAAGAAGGTTTATATATTTAGTATGCGAGAAATAATGCCACGCTGCCGGAGTGACTCTATTTCAGCAAGCAACGCCTTGTTTTTGGCAGCAAGTTCTTTGTTTTCCGTTAGCAGTCTATCATATTCTTCCTGTAGATCATCATAATCTGCTTTAGGGACAGTAGCTTCTTTGTCTGTTTCTTTTTGAATGGCAAAGAATTTGCGGTACTCTCTATTAAGAAATTCAGCGGCAGCAGTAGGAGTAGGGGCACCAAAAGAAGATAAATCTCTAGCCAACAGGAGATCGTTTTTATGTCCTATGCCGGTTACAATAGGTGTTTGAGATTTGGTGATTGCGTTTAATAGGGGGATGTCGTTGTACTTGCATAAATCTTCGGCATCACCACCACCGCGTACAATGCAAATCACATCAGCCATTTCTTCAGCATCAATATGCTCAATCTGTTCAATAATCTCAGGTATATTGTTCATATTGACATAAAAAGCCTGCATCTGCTGTTTTAGTGATTTGTGAAGTGCCTGGCGAAAGTCGGCGGCACCGTGGTTATTGCCACATATCAAGGCAATATTTGGTCGTGGCCTGGAGAAAGAGAATTCTTTTGGTGTATAAGTTTTATATATGCTGGCTAACTTATTGTAGGTTTTATCTCTGGTGCAAGGCCCCAAAACATCTATGCTTTTGGCTTTCAACTTTAGGCAAGCTCGCGCAGCATCTATGGAAACCGTTACAAGGGCTTTTATTCTGAGGTTATTTAAATCGTCCAATTCGTAAGGAATAGAACTATTCTCCAATGTTGTTTTGTCTATAAAAAGCTTTTTGGCCTTGGCTAAATCGTGATTATCCAGAAAATCAAATAAGGAATACATGTGTTGCTCATTATAATATCCGTTTACAATATCACCTTCTACCAGGTAATGTTTTGTTCCAAGAGTGAGCTCTTTAGACAAATTATTGATGAAGTCGTTAAAGTCATTACAGGTGACAACAGCGAGCTCTCTCATGAATTTATCTTTTTCCTGGAGTGGGGAAAAAGACAATTTGCCTAAAGCATTTCTGTCAAGTATATCCAAGTCAATATGCCAAGTCCAATAGTCTCTGGTTTCATTGGGGGGCACATTTCTTATTCCCTGGATTCTTGCTTTAGATAAAAGCTTGGAAAAGTCTATAGAATAATCAGTTTGTTTTATTATTATAGTCATGCTGAAAACTCCTCGTATAATAAGTTTTGTAAGCAAGATATCCGCCTTGTATACAAAACTTATT
>JBJDWY010000142.1:0-6349 GCA_051866255.1 Anaerovibrio sp.
GCCAAAAATTCCGTTATAATCATGGAGTTCTTGGAAGCTATGGGCTGGAATGAAGATCAGGCCGCATAAAAGTTGTAAAGTGCTGAATTAATAAAAAAAGAAATACTACTAAAATGATAAATAATATTTCCCATTGTTTTTTCGTCCTTTAACCTAATCTGCTAGAAGTCCCCCACCTCTTAGGCGGGGGACTTCTAGCAGGTCTGGCGAATTTACGCAAGTAATTAATCCAGACACTTGCTTCGAATATAGTTTTGCAGTATAATCAGTAATAGGATGGAAGGACTGATTATACTATGGAATTGGATACTAATAATCATTCAGTATTCTTGCTATACTACCATCTTATCCTAGTGGTAAAGTATCGTCGCAAGGTATTCTCTGACCAGATGAGCCAATATGCAAAAAATATATTCATTCGCATAAGCTCTTCTTATAACATCACTCTGGAAGAATGGAACCATGACCAGGACCACGTGCATATCATGTTTCGTGCCCATCCCAACACAGAAATATCAAAATTCATAAACGCTTACAAGAGTGCCAGTTCAAGGCTGATAAAAAAATACTTTCCCGAAGTCAGGCGGAAGCTGTGGAAGGAAATGTTTTGGTCAAGAAGTTATTGCTTGCTGACAACAGGTGGTGCTCCTATAGAAATAATTCGTAAATACATAGAAAGCCAGGGCAGGTGATTATGGTGAATAAGGCGTATCGATACAGGCTCTATCCGACAACTGAACAAAAGATTATGTTTGAAAAGACCTTCGGCTGTGCCAGATTCATCTATAATAAGATGCTTGGAGACCGCCTTGATTATTATAAAGAAACAGGCAAAAAGCTGAACAACACTCCTGCGCAGTATAAGGAGGAATTTCCCTGGCTGAAGGAGGTGGACAGCCTTGCCCTTGCCAATGCTCAAATGAACCTGAACAAGGCATACAATAACTTTTGGTGCAATAGGAAGCATTTTGGCAAGCCACGCTTCAAGTCAAAGAAGGCAGGCCGTGCCTCGTATTCTACAAATAATCAGAAGGGCTCTGTCAGAATCGAGGGAAACAGGATCAGGCTGCCTAAAATAGGCTGGGTCAGGATGTGCCTGCATCGTCCCCTGATGGAGAATAGCACCATAAAGACTGTAACAATAAGCAGGACACCAACAGGAAAATACTATATCAGTATCTTGGTGGAGTACGAAAACCAAATACTCGCCATAATACCTGAGAAATTTCTTGGTCTGGACTTTGCTATGCATGGTCTGTATGCTGCTTCCGATGAAGCAGATGCAGATTACCCCAATTTCTTGCGGAAAGCTGAGAAAAAATTGGCTAAGGCACAGAGAAAACTTTCTAAGAGACAGAAAGGAAGCCGCAATAGGGATAAGCAGAGGCTGCATGTGGCCAGGCTGCACGAAAAAATTGCCAATCAACGCCGAGACTTCCTGCATAAGAAATCCCGTTATCTTGCGGATCGCTATGATGTCATCGGTATTGAAGACATCAGCGTTAAGAGCATGGCGAAACATAAGAAGTGCTGCAAATTCAGTTTTGGCAAATCAGTAGCAGACAATGGCTGGAATATGTTCACCAATATGCTGGAGTATAAACTAGCATGGCAGGGTAAAAAACTCGTCAGGATAGATAAGTGGTATCCAAGCAGCCAGCTATGCCATGTTTGCGGATATCAAAATCATGAAACTAAGGACTTATCTGTGCGGGATTGGAATTGTCCTAAGTGTGGCAGCCACCATAACCGAGATAAGAACGCGGCGATAAATATTCGGGAAGAAGCCAGGCGGATATCTGCCTGATGTAAATAATAAAGTACCGTGGGTCGCATGGGAATCTACGCCTGTGGAGAGTGTGTAAGTCGCTGTACCTCTTTTGAGTTAGTAGTGCTGTACTCGTTGAAACAGGAAGCTCCCGCCTCTATAGGCGGGAGTACGTTCACTGTTATAATGTGGCATTATGCTGTATAGCTAAAAGTTAATAAGTGATTATTCACATAAAGGAAAAAAATTTACAAAAAAGCTGTGCACAGCATAATAAATTGCTAGGGGGATTGCTATGACACATACACAAAAACTGGGGCATCTGGCTGCTATCCTGACGATAATTCTCTGGGGCACCACCTTTGTCTCCACCAAGATACTGCTAGAGGCATACCAGCCGGTGGAAATTCTCTTTTTCCGCTTTGTGATGGGGCTGATTGCCCTGACCATCATCTATCCGAAGCCGCTGAAGGGAACCAGCCTGCGGCAGGAGCTGGTATTTGCCGCGGCAGGGCTGTGTGGCATCTGCCTCTACTACCTGCTGGAAAATATCGCCCTGACCTACACCATGGCATCCAACGTAGGGGTAATCACCTCTATCGCGCCGTGCTTCACCGCCATCGTGGCATATTTTGCCCATGTGGATGAGGATGCCGTCAATAAAAAATTTTTCTTCGGCTTTCTTGTGGCACTGTCCGGCATTTTCCTCATCAGCTTCAACGGTGCCGAGCTGCAGCTGAACCCTGCCGGGGATGTGCTGGCCCTGCTGGCAGCTCTCGCCTGGGCGTTCTATGCCGTAATTACCAAGGGCATCGGCAGCTATGGCTACAACACCATTGTTATGACCAGACGGATATTTTTCTACGGCATTCTCTTTATGCTGCCTTCGTTATTCTTTTTTGATTGCAGCTGGAGCCTGCTCCCCTTGCAGGAGCCTGCCTACCTGCTGAATCTGCTGTTCCTGGGGCTGGGTGCCTCCGCCCTGTGCTTCGTCACCTGGAACTATGCCGTCAAGATGATCGGGGCTATCCAGACCAGCATCTACATCTACATGGTGCCCGTCATCACGGTAGTCACCTCCATCATCGTCCTGGATGAGCAGATTACGCCTATGTCTGCACTGGGCATCGTGCTCACCCTGGGAGGCCTGGTGATTTCCCAGTACCGCAGCAAAAGAAAAGCATAACACACAGCATTAACGAAATAATATAAAAATACCTCTATGGAGACTACAGGCTTTCTGGGCACTATGCGCCAGCTGCCTGCAATCTGCCATAGAGGTATTTTAATTTTACAGTCTATAACATATACAAAGCGGAAAATCAGATATTCAGCAAACCTCTAGCCAACGTCACAATCTGACGTACATCCCATTTATATCTTTCTCTCAAGGATATAACAAAGCTATCGTGCAAATTGTGCCGGATAAGATTTTTATCCCTGCGCAGTGCCGCCAAGATAACCGGTTCAGGCAATTCCTGCATAGTCAGGGTATGGTATGGAAAATCTTCCGGCAAATACATGGCAGGAAATCCGCCGCCAGCTAAATTATCGTAGTACAAAACCTTTTCTTTCCGCCGTTCATAACCATTCATCACAAAATCAAGGTGGAAAATATGCCCGGCTGCACAATGAAGCCGCGGCTGATAATTCTGCAAATTTTCGTGCACGGCATTATTCCCATAAAAAATTCCACCATCATTCCTAATAAAACGATTCTGCCAATCATAATAATGGGTTCGTGTACAAAAATGCTTCCATTCCACAACATCACAGATATGATACCGTGGAATAGCCAAACAACGATATTTGCGATGGAGATATTTCAAGCAGCAGCCAAAATCCTCCCCCACAAACTCGTCAGAATCCAAAATAAAAATCCATTCCCCCCTGCATTTGGACATGCCATAATTTTTCTGCCTGCCAAAATGCCCATCAAAATCCCTGCAAAAAATCCTATCCGTATATCTGCTGGCAATATCCAAAGTTTTATCCGTCGAGCCGGAATCCAATATCACAATTTCATCTGCATAATGACAGATGCTCTGCAAGGCATATCCTATGCTGCGCTCATTGTTCTTTGTCAAAATCAATACCGAAAGAAAAATCTTCTCCATTCCGTTCTCCCTTGTCCTACAGCTGATACAAAATAAAATGCACCGCTTATGTACATTATACTTATACCTCACTATAACACATTTGCCCCCCCGTACAAGACATTGAACAAAGAAATTTATAACATCCCCCTGATGCTTGGAAGTTTAAGAAAATACCATTCAGCATTGTGCTGTATCTGTCCAGACAAAAACACCGCTGAAACATCAAAAAAAATGTTCCAACGGTGTTTTTCATGCAATAAATACTGCAACACTGCAAAGTATATATTTATATCATATATTGTTTATCTGAGGAAGCCGCCGATAATCTGCTCCTCCGCCTCTGCCTCGGTGAGCCCCAGGGACATGAGCTTGATGAGCTGGTCCCCGGCAATCTTGCCGATGGCCGCCTCATGGATAAGGGCAGCATCCACATTCCTGGCATCCAGCTTCGGCACAGCCACCACATGAGCCTTGTCCATGATGATGGCATCGCACTCCGCATGGCCGCTGCAGACATTGTTGCCCACGATAGCCGCCTCAAAGACCTGCTCTGAGCTGTCCTTGGCCACGGAACGGGAAATAACATCCGTGCTGGAGCCCTCCCCATTCAGTGCCACCTCGTATACGCTGGTAGCAACCTGCTCCCCGTGGGTCATAAGACGCTCATGGACAATCATGGTAGCCCCTTCTGCCAGCTCCGCCCTGGTGATGCGGTGGGTGTTGTCCACCCCTTTGATCTGCACCATTTCCATGTCCACATAGCTGCCAGCTTCCTGATACACCTCGGTAACAGGGTTCAGGATGCGCTTGCCGCTGCCGTCTCCCTCGCCGTAGTGCTTTTCCACATAGCGGATTCTGGCATTTTTGCCCACAAAGAAGCGGTGCACGCCATCATGCTGGGAGTCCTGGTTGCCGCAGTTATGGATGCCGCAGCCAGCCACAATAACCACGTCGGAATCCTCGCCAATGTAAAAGTCATTGTACACGGTATCCTTGAGGCCGCTTTCACTGAGCACTACCGGGATATGGACGCTCTCGTTCTTTGTGCCCGGCTTGATGCGGATGTCAATGCCGCTCTTGCCGTCGGTCTTGGTGGCAATATCGATGTTGGCAGTGGTATTGCGCCCTGCCTTCTCACCATTGACACGGATATTGTAGGCCCCCTCCGGCACCCCGTGCAAATCAGCCACCTCGGTCAGCATCTGCATCTGGATTTTGTCTAGCATATTGCGCTCCCCCTTTCCGGCGCCAGCTTGCTGCAGGCAGCATTCACAGCGGAGGCAGTTCCCAGCAGCTCCGGCAGTATTTCAT
The DNA here is from genome assembly GCA_051866255.1 of Anaerovibrio sp. Taxonomy (GTDB): domain Bacteria; phylum Bacillota; class Negativicutes; order Selenomonadales; family Selenomonadaceae; genus Anaerovibrio. Next base: position 5,179 of record JBJDWY010000142.1, read on the forward strand.
CCTTCGGCCCCTGCTTTGCCACCCTGCCGTTCTCAATCACCACAATCTCATCAGCAATATTCAGGATGCGCTCCTGATGGGAAATAATCAGCACAGTTCCCTGCACTGTCTCACGGATATTCTCAAACACCTGAATCAGGTTCTGGAAGCTCCAGATATCGATGCCTGCCTCCGGCTCGTCAAAGATGGAAAACTTCGTCCCCCGTGCCAGCACGGTGGCAATCTCAATGCGCTTCAGCTCGCCGCCGGACAGGGAGGAATTTACCTCACGCTGAATGTACTCCTTGGCGCACAGCCCCACCCGGGAAAGGTATTCACATGCCTTTGCAACAGAAAGGTTGGAGCCGGTAGCCAGCCTCAGAAGGTCAATCACCTTGATGCCCTTGAAATGCACCGGCTGCTGAAAAGCAAAGCTGATGCCCAGCTTCGCCCGCTCCGTGATGTTTTTCTTCGTAATATCCTCGCCATCAAACACAATCTGCCCCTCAGTGATAGGGTTGATGCCCATGATAGTCCTGGCCAGGGTGGACTTGCCGCCGCCATTTGGCCCCGTAATGACCACAAATTTGCCATCAGGAATCACCAGATTCATGTGGTCAATAATATTTTTGCCAGCATTGCCATCTGCAACTGTGTAGGTGACATTCTTTAATTCCAGCATAATAATCTACTTCTCCTAAATATACATAAAAAACACAATTCACACAATACACACATGGTATACATGCCATATACGCATAATAGACATGCAATACATACAAAAGGGGCTACCATCTTTTTACTCAAGATGATAACCCCTAACATTAACACGTTATACAATGCACGAACAATGAAATGACATGTACCCAAAGAAAACCTTTGTTGTGCCTCGTTACTTCATTCATCAGAGCCGCAGGCGATAGATGAATGTTAGTAACGCGAGGCACAACGATGAGCGAGAGCGTGTTTTCGTGGGTACTGTTATTTCATCGTCATACGTCGAACAGCTTTAGCGATAGACATCAAAACAAATCTTTAGCCAAAACGATGGTCTGGTCGCGATTCGGCCCTACGGACACAATGCCCAGGTCAATGCCGGTAACCTCTGCCATGCGCTCCAGGTAAATACGAGCCTTCTCAGGCAGCTCCTCATAGGTGCGGATACCGCTGATATCGGTCTTCCAGCCCTCAA
>JBJDWY010000143.1:0-28376 GCA_051866255.1 Anaerovibrio sp.
CCAGGGCTATCACTCTCATTGAAAGCAACAGCTCCAAGCATTTTGCCAAGGCACAGAGGGTACTGCAGCGGCTGCTGCCTCATACGGGCAGGGCACTGCGCATAGGGATTACAGGAGTGCCGGGCGCGGGAAAAAGCACGATTATCGAGGCCTTTGGCAACATGCTGTGCGACAGGGGGCACAGGGTGGCGGTGCTGTCGGTGGACCCTACCAGCTCCGTCACCAAAGGCTCTATCCTGGGGGACAAGACCCGGATGGGAACCCTTTCCAGGCGGGAGGAGGCCTATATCAGGCCTTCGCCTGCCGGGGGAACCCTGGGGGGCGTGGCGCGGAAAAGCCGTGAGACCATGCTTATGTGCGAGGCGGCAGGCTACGATGTGATTTTGATTGAAACGGTGGGCGTGGGCCAGTCGGAAACCACGGTGCGCTCCATGGTGGATTTCTTTATGCTGGTGGTGCTGACCGGCGCCGGTGATGATTTGCAGGGCATCAAGAAGGGCATCATGGAGCTGGCGGATGCCATCGTCATCAACAAGGCGGATGGGGACAATCTGCTGAAGGCCAAGGTGGCAAGGGGGGAATATGAGCGGATGATAGAATATATCCGCCCTGCCACCGAAGGCTGGCAGACTCATGCCTATACCTGCTCGGCCTACACAAAGGATGGTATTCCTGAATTGTGGGAGATGATCAGGGCATTCCGTAAAGTGACGGAAAATAGCGGCGTCTTTCAGAAGCGGCGCCGGGGGCAGCTGCTGGAATGGATGCACAGCATGATTGACGAGCATCTCCACAGCCTGTTCTTTGAGGACCCGGTGATTACCGGCAGGATGCCGGAGGTGAGGGAAGCCGTCCTGCAGGGAGTGATTTCCCCTACCCAGGCAGTCAAGGAATTGGTCAACATGTTTGATGTGGACAGGGCTGCCAGGCGGCAGGTGGATTTGTTCCACCCGGAAATTGAAACAAGAACTTGAAAACATAAGAAATTGGACTCATAAGTATAGATATTTGATGGAGGAATAGTGTTGAAAAAAATATTGTCGAGGCTTGCACAGATGCTGGTGACAGTCATAGGTGTCAGCTTCCTGACTTTCTGCCTGACCTATCTGGCACCGGGGGACCCGGCATTGATGCTGCTGGAGGCCGGTGATACAATCGTTTCTCAGGAAACCATTGAGAAGACCAGAAAGGAATTGGGGCTGGACAAGCCCTTTCTCGTGCAGTACGGCAACTGGGTGGCAGGTGCCGTGCAGGGGGATATGGGCATGTCCTACTCCGCCAAAAAGCCGGTGACGGAAAAGCTGGCGGAGGGCTTTGCAGGCACACTGCTGCTGGCAGGGGTGACTGTGGTGCTGATTTTGCTGATTTCTATTCCCTTGGGGATATTTTCCGCAGTGCATCAGAATAAGACGGCGGATTACCTGGTGCGGATTTTTTCCTTCATAGGTGTTTCCATGCCAAGTTTTTGGATAGGACTGATTTTGCTGTATATTTTCGGTTTGAAGCTGGGATTATTTCCTATTGCCAGTGCCTCGGTGACGGCGAAGGGCATTGTCCTGCCGGCAATTACCCTGGCCATTTATCAGTCAGCCAAGTACACCCGGCAGGTGCGGACGGTTATCCTTGAGGAGCTGCATCAGGATTATGTGGTCGGTGCCAGGGCACGGGGGCTCAGCGAGGGAACCATTCTCTGGAAGCATGTGCTGCCCAATGCGGTGCTGCCGCTGATTACCCTGCTGGGCATGTCCATCGGCTGGCTGCTGGGCGGTGTTGCCGTCATCGAAATGGTATTTTCCTGGCCGGGGATTGGCAACATGGCGGTCCGTGCCATCACCATGCGGGATTATCCGCTGATAGAGGGCTTTGTACTGTGGATTTCTATTGTGTATATGTTAATCAACTTTGCAGTTGATATTTCATATTCCTACCTGGATCCAAAGCTCAGAAAGGGGGTAAGGGCATGAAGGATTTTGTGGCAAATCACAAGCTATTTTCTTTGTATACAATGTTTGTTTTGTCGGTTATTTTTGTTGCACTGGCAGCCCCGTGGCTGGCTCCGATGGACCCTTATGCTGGTGATATGCGCAATGTGTTCCTGCCCCCTTCCTCTGAGCATTGGCTGGGTACGGATAAGCTTGGCCGGGATATGTTTTCCCGCCTGATTTATGGTACTTCCACCTCGCTGTTCATGACCATCTGCCTGGTGTTTCTCACGGCAGGCCTGGGGGCAGCGGTGGGGATTGCGTCAGGATATTTTGGCGGCAGGGTGGAAATGGTGCTGATGCGCTTTGCAGACATGATGCTTTCCTTTCCGGGCGTGGTGCTGGCTATCGCCATCGCAGGCATCATGGGTGGCAGCATTATCAATACCATTCTGGCACTGGTGGCGGTCAGCTGGGCGAAATATGCCAGGCTGGTGCGCAGCCTGGTGATCAAGCTGCGCAGCAACGATTTTATTGTGGCTGCCAGGGTAAACGGCACCAAAACCTTTACTATCCTCTGGCGGCACATCATGCCTAATGTGTTGCCTATGGTGGTAATTACCGGCGCTATGGATATAGGAACCATGATGATGGAAATAGCCGGGCTGTCCTTTTTGGGCTTCGGGGCACAGCCGCCGACGCCTGAGTGGGGGCTGATGCTGAACGAGGGACGTCAGTACATCCAGACGGCGCCCCTGATGATGGTCTATCCTGGTGTGGCTATCTTCATCGTGGTGTCCATCTTTAACCTCTGGGGCGATGCCCTGCGTGATGTGCTGGACCCGCGCCAGACCTGATATGGATTAAATATGGGCAGGGCTATCATCCTGCCTGGACAGGTTTTATTTAGATAGAGATGTTGTATTTATGTTGTGTTTTAGAACAGGGGAGATGGAAGGATGAGATTTTTTAGAGTTAAAAAGCTGTTCAAGACAATGGCTGTGGGTGTCTGCGGTATTCTGGCGGCAGGTATTATTGCCGGCTGCGGCAGTGACAGCAGTTCCGAGGGTGTTAATAACGGCGTCCTGAAGGTGGGCGTCACCAATTTTGCCGATACGCTGGAGCCTACCCAGAATTTCTTTGGCTGGGTGGTTATGCGCTACGGCCTGGGCGAATGCCTTACAAAATTTGATGCCAAGATGAATATCCAGCCATGGCTGGCTGAGAGCTGGAGTATCAGCGATGACCATCTGACATGGACCTTTAAAATCAGGGATGGCGTCAAGTTTTCCAACGGCAATCCCTTGACAGCGGAGGGAGTAAAGGCTTCTATTGAGAGGGCTTTTGCCAAGAATAACCGGGCGGCTACCTTCTTCGAGTATGAGAGCATAACCGCCGATGGGCAGAACCTGATTATCAAGACCAAGAAGCCGCTGCCGAATATGCCTGGCTATCTGGCGGACCCACTGTTTATTATCGTGGATACCAAGGCGGAGGCTGAGGGCAGGGACTTTTCCAAGGAAGGCCCGATTTGCACCGGCCCGTACATGGTGAAGTCCTTCGTGAAGGAAAAATCCGTCATGGAGCGCAACCCAAACTACTGGGATGGGGAGGTTCCTTTTGCAACCGTGGAAATACCGTCCATTGATGACCCGAATACCAGGGCTATGTCCCTGCAGTCCGGCGAGGTGGATGTGGCAGTCAATATTGCCGCCGGGGATATTGATTTGTTCAAGAACAATGACAAGTTCGACCTGGATGAGATTTCCTCCTTGCGGGTTGTTGTGGCGCGCATCAACCAGAAGGGGCTTCTGGGGGATGCCAAGGTCAGGGCTGCCTTTATTCAGGGCTGCGACAGGGAAACTTACAACAATGTGCTGCTGAAGGGAACCTTCCTGCCGGGCAGCGCGCCGATACCGCCGTCCCTGGATTACGGCTTTGACCAGCTGAAGGATCCTAACAGCTACAATCCTGAAAATGCCAAGAAGCTTCTGGATGAAGCTGGCTGGAAGGATACTGATGGTGACGGCATCAGGGACAAGGACGGCAAGCCCCTCCGGGTGGAGTTTATTGTCTATAACGGCAGGGCGGAGCTGCCTCTGTATGCCGAGGCGGTACAGGCCGATATGAAGAAAATCGGCATTGATGTGGTCATCAAGAATGTGGACTACAACCTGCTGGATCAGATTGGCATCAAGGGTGAGTATGACCTGCTGATTTCCAACATTACCACCGCCAACACCGGCGATCCGGAGATTTTCCTGAACTGGTACTGGCGCACCAATGTCAATGGGGACAATCCGCAGAACGGCTCCGGCTACAGCAATCCTGAGCTGGATGCTGTCTTTGCCCGCCTGGCTACGGAGTTTGACAAGGAGCAGCGCCGCCAGCTGATTATTCAGGCCCAGCAGATTATCATGAACGATGGCGCAGCACTGTTCCTGGGCTACCCTGTGACCAATATTGTCAGCAGCAAGGCCCTGAAGGGTGTCCACATGTTCCCGTCTGATTATTATTGGATTACCAGTGAGATTGCACCTGCCAAATAAGCTGTCTCTGGTGAAGGAACAGTTTTTATTGGCAGTTGGACAGGATGGCGGGGCTGTGCCTGTGGTGGCAGGGGGCTCCGCCTCTTATGTAAGGAGATGGGAATAAAACGTGCTATTAGATGTAAAAAATCTTGATATATCCTATGGGGACAATCCTGTGCCCACAGTGAAGGATGTCAGCTTTTCCCTGGACAAGGGGGAGGTGCTGGCCATTGTGGGGGAGTCCGGCAGCGGCAAGACCACGGTTATCCGTGCCATCCTGGGAGTGCTGGCAGGCAGCGGCCATGTCAGCAGGGGGAGCATAGGGCTGGAGCAGGAAGACCTTTTGCAGCTGGACAGCAAGGGCTGGCTGAAGCTGAGGGGCAGGAATATCTCCATGATTTTTCAGGACAGCGGCAATATGCTCAATCCTGTGCAGACCATCGGGCATCAGTATGTGGAGTATATCAGGACTCATGCCCATGTGACGAAGCAGGAGGCACGGCAGATGGCCTTGGATGTGCTGAGGCGCATGAACCTGCCCAATCCTGAGAATATCATGTCTTCCTATACCTTTGAGCTTTCGGGCGGCATGAGGCAGCGTGTGGGCATCGCTATGGCGATTACCTTCCATCCGAAGCTGTTGCTGGCGGATGAGCCTACCTCTGCCCTGGATGTGACCACCCAGGCGCAGATCGTCAAGGAGCTGATGAATATCATCCATCAGTCGGATGCTGCCATGATTGTGGTGACGCACAATATCGGCGTGGCGGCCTATATGTCTGACAAGCTGATGGTGATGGCCCAGGGTGAGGTCAAGGATTATGGCCCTACGGAGGCCGTGATTGGCTGCCCGAAGGATGAGTATACGAAAAGGCTGCTGGGGGCTGTGCCGGAAATTGGAGGTAAGCGCTATGTCTGAGGCAGAAATTATTATGAGCATAGAGGGCGTGACCAAGAAATTCCCCATGGGGGAGGGCAAGTTCCTGACGGCTTGTGATAATGTCACCCTGCATGTCAGGAAGGGTGAGTTTACGGCCATTGTAGGCGAGTCCGGCTGTGGCAAGACCACCTTGATGAAGTCGGTCATGAATATCCAGCCCCCTACGGAGGGAAGGATTATTTACCGGGGCAGGGATGTTACGGAACTGTCAGGGGAGGAAAGGCGGCAGCACTGCCGCCACATTCAGATGGTTTTTCAGGACCCGGCAGCAGCCTTTAATCCCAAGCTGAAGGTGAAGGAAATCATCTGCGAGCCTCTTCTGAATTTCGGGCTTGTCAAAAGGAGTGAAATGGCGGAGAGGGCAGGCCAGCTTTTGCAGCTGGTGGAGCTGCCGCCGGATTTTGGCGAGCGTTATCCCAACAACATGAGCGGCGGCCAGCGGCAGCGGGTGGCGATTGCCAGGGCTTTGGCACTGGATCCGGAAATCATCGTCTGCGATGAGGCAACCAGTGCCCTGGATGTGTCCGTGCAGGATACCATCATCAGGCTCCTGTGCAGGCTGCAAAGGGAAAAGGGCGTTACCTTTATCTTTATCTGCCACGACCTGGCGCTGGTTTCCATGTTTGCCCACCGGGTGACGGTGATGTACCTGGGTAGCATCATGGAAAAGCTGGACGGCGACAAGCTGCAGGAGGCAAGGCATCCCTATACCAGGGCTTTGCTGCAGGCGGTCTTTCCTGTTGAGAAGGAAAAAAACCACGTTATCCAGTGCCTGCAAGGGGAAATTCCCAGCCCTACGGATATGCCGTCAGGCTGTCCGTTCCAGACAAGATGCCAGTATTGCCAGGAAAAATGCCGGACTGAGAAGCCTGTGCTGCGGGAGCTGTCGGCTAACCATTATGTGGCCTGCCATTTTCCCTTATAGTATTTAGCGGTAAAATGGTATTACTAAAAATCGTGCAATGCACAAAAATAAGGAGCAGTAATATAGAGACTGGGAGAGCTTCAAAAATAGTATTTGGGAAAATGTGTTGCATATAATATAAATTTATGTTAGAATAATACACAGAAATACAGAGACAGTCTTTGGGGCAGGGTGTGATTCCCTACCGGCGGTATAGCCCGCGAGCCTGAGACGGTGAATGAGATGGCAGCTTCGGTTGCCGTGCATGAGCTGGGGAGGGCAGGATTCGGTGAGATTCCGGAGCCGACAGTATAGTCTGGATGAGAAAAGACGTGTTGTGTGCATCTTTTTGTGTGTTTACGATGGCTGTTGAGGATTTTTCTTTGACAGCCATTTTTTGCGTTTTTAGAGGACTTCACTCTGTACTTCAAATATTTTGTATCAGGCAAAAATCAGAGGTGATAGGATGCAAAAGAATTTGGAAGGAAGGCTTGCCGGATGGGGGGAAGCTGCTGCAGCAGGGCAGTTTCAGGACTTCGACGAGCAGATGATGGCGCGTGCCATCAGCCTGGCAGGAAACGGCCTGGGGCGCACATCCCCCAATCCTTTGGTGGGAGCCGTGATTGTCAGGGACGGCAGGATAGTAGCAGAGGGCTGGCACAGAAAGGCTGGTACTCCCCATGCTGAAATCCATGCCCTGAACATGGCTGGTGAGCTGGCACGGGGAGCCACGGTTTATGTTTCCCTTGAGCCCTGCGCTCATTATGGCAGGACGGGCCCCTGTGCCAAAGCATTGGTGGAGGCAGGTGTCAGCCGGGTGGTGGTGGCCATGACGGACCCCAACCCCAAGGTGGCTGGCAAGGGCATTGCCATCTTGCAGGAAGCCGGTATTCAGGTGACTGCGGGGGTGCTGGAGCAGGAAGCCCGGAAGCTGAACGAGGTTTTCCTGAAATGGATTACCACGGGGCTGCCCTTTGTGGCTCTGAAAACTGCCATGACGCTGGATGGCAAGATTGCCACGGCTGCCGGTCAGTCCCAGTGGATTACCAACGAGGCATCACGCTATGAGACTCACAGGCTGAGGGATGTCTATGACGGTATTCTGGTGGGTATCAATACGGCGCTGGCGGATAATCCTTCCCTGACAACCAGGTTGAAGGAGTACCAGGGCAGGAATCCTGTGCGGATTGTGGTGGACAGCCGGGCAAGGCTGCCCTTGAAGTCAAAGCTGGTGACGGACGGCGCCGCCCGTACTATCGTGGCTGTGACGGCAGGGGCACCGGCAGAACGGGTAGAGGCACTGCGGTCGGCAGGAGTGGAAATCATCGTGGCTGGCAGCAGTGACCATGTGGATATGCGCAGCCTGATGGAGCAGCTGGGAGCTATGAAAATAACCTCCGTGCTGGTTGAAGGCGGCGGCAGCGTGAATTTTTCCCTTTTGCAGGCAGGGCTGGTGGACAGGGTGTATGCCTTTATTGCACCGAAGCTGGTGGGGGGCAGGGATGCCCTGACGCCGGTGGAGGGAGATGGCTTCAGGGAACTTAAAGATGCCGTGGAGCTGGAGGATATTCAGCTGAGGCAGCTGGGCTCTGATGTGCTTTTGACGGGAATTGTAAAAAGAAATACGGAAAAATAGAAAAATTTTCTGTATCATGCAGGAAAAATCCAGAGGCATATCGTATATATAACGGTGTGATTCTGAGTTAAAAGGTGAAGGACATGTTTACAGGAATTATTGAAGAAGTGGGCAGGATAAAGGCCATAGGCAGCGGCGTGCTGCAGGTTTCTGCCAGCAAGGTGCTGGAGGATGTGCAGCTGGGGGACAGCATTGCAGTCAATGGCATCTGCCTGACGGTGACGGAGTTTAATAGCAGCAGCTTCCGGGCTGATGTGATGCCGGAGACAGTCAGGCGCACTTCCCTGGCGGAGTTGAAGCTTGGCAGCCCTGTCAATCTGGAACGGGCACTGACTCTTTCCAGCCGCCTGGGCGGTCATATCGTCAGTGGCCACATTGATGGCGTAGGCAGGATTGTCTCTTTGAAGGATGATAAGAACGCCATCTTGATGAAGATAGCGGCAGATGCGGATATTCTGCACTATATTGTGGAGAAGGGCTCCGTGGCACTGGATGGCATCAGCCTGACAGTGGCGGCGGTAACGGACAGGGACTTTACAGTGTCCCTGATTCCCCATACCCGGCAGGTGACAAACCTGGGCAGCAAGGGGGAAGGTTCTCTGATTAACATCGAGAACGATGTGGTAGGCAAGTATGTGGAGAAGCTGCTGCAGCCAAGGCAGTCAGCCCGGAAGGATGGGCGGCCGGAGGCTGGCAGCGTTACTATGGAAATGCTGCTAAAGAGCGGATTTTGACTGGCTGGCGCCTTGCTTTACAGGGCTGGTTTAGTTTGATTTTGTTTGACTTATGTAGGCTTTTATTATTTTTATATTTTAAGGAGCGGTTATAATGGCAGATTTTGCAACAGTTGAAGAAGCAATTGAGGAAATCCGGAATGGTAATATGATTGTGGTTGTGGACGATGAGGATCGCGAGAACGAGGGAGATTTGATTGTGGCAGCTGACAAGTGCACCCCGGAGCATATTAATTTTATGGCTACCCATGCCAAGGGGCTTATCTGCACCCCTGTGGAGGGCTTTATTCTGGACAGGCTGAAGATCGGGCAGATGGTGATGAACAACACCGATAACCACGAGACAGCCTTTACCGTGTCCGTGGATGCCACCAGCACCACTACCGGCATTTCTGCTTTTGAGCGGTGCCAGACTGTCAAGGAAATGATTGACCCCAACTCCAAGCCGGAGGATTTCCGCCGTCCTGGCCATGTCTTCCCTCTGCGTTCCGTGCCGGGGGGCGTACTGCGCCGGGCAGGCCACACCGAGACCACTACCGATCTGGCCAAGCTGGCAGGTCTGACTCCGGCTGGCTTCTGCTGTGAGATCATGGACGATGACGGGCACATGATGCGCACACCGCGCCTGATTGAGTTTTCCAAGAAGCACGGCCTGAAGCTGATTACGGTGCAGTCCTTGATTGAGTACAGAAAGCGGACTGAGTGCTTTGTGGAGAAGATTGCCGAGGCTGATTTGCCTAGCAAATACGGCCATTTCCGCATCCATGCCTATGAGAGCAAGCTGGATGGCAAATGCCATCTGGCCATTATGAAGGGCGAGGTAAAGGGCAAGGAGGATGTGCTGGTGCGCGTTCATTCCGAGTGCCTGACCGGGGATGCCCTGGGTTCCCTGCGTTGCGATTGTGGAGATCAGCTGGCACTTGCCCTGAAGCGCATTGAGGCTGAGGGCACCGGCGTGGTGCTGTACATGCGTCAGGAGGGCCGCGGCATCGGTTTGGGCAACAAGATGCGGGCTTATGAGCTGCAGGATCAGGGCAAGGATACTGTGGAGGCCAATGTGCTGCTGGGCTTTGCACCGGATGAACGTGACTATGGTATCGGGGCACAGATTCTGGCAGATTTGGGGCTGACTACCATCCGCCTGATGACCAATAATCCGGCAAAGAGGGCGGGGCTTGAAGGATATGGCCTGAAGATTGTGGACAGGGTGCCGCTGGAAACGCCTCGCAATGAGTACAATGAAGGATATATGAAGGTTAAGAGAACCAAGATGGGACATATTTTGCACGAATAATATTTGTTACGCTGTTCACTTTGGGGCGGCGGCATGGTAGTGCCATCGCAGGCACGCTCTCGCTCGGCATTCAACCTAGCGGTACTAAGCTCTTGCTGCGCCTGCAGCTTGCAAATCGCTAAGTACCGAGGTTGAACAACGGCCTGCTTATGGCACCGCCAATGCCGCCGCCTTCATGTGAACAGTGACGTATAAATATCAAAGTTTATCGTGACAGCTTTCGTGGTGGATAATTGCTGGCAAGGTGTATGTGAACAGTGGTGTATTTGTATATATCAATGCAGTCCTGTTGTTGTTATATATGTATTCTGTGGTATAAATTGTGGTATGTAATAGCGTGATGGCTTATAGATATTGTTTATAGGAGGAATGGAATTATGAAGGAAGTTAAGGTTTTAGAGGGTATGCTTAATGCGCAGGGGCTGCGTTTTGGTATTGTGGTTTCCCGTTTTAATGAGTTTTTTACTTCTAAGCTGCTGGGGGGAGCACTGGATGCCCTGCATCGTCATGGTGCCAGTGAGGATGATATTACTGTGGCATGGGTGCCGGGGGCTTTTGAGCTGCCGCTGGTGTCCAAGAAGATGGCTGAGTCCGGCAAGTACGATGCGATTATTGCCCTTGGCACTGTCATCCGCGGTTCTACCACCCATTATGACTATGTGTGCAACGAGGCGGCAAAGGGCATCGCTCAGGCAAGCATGGCTACCGGCGTGCCAGTGTCCTTCAGCGTTGTGACTACTGAAAACCTTGACCAGGCTATTGAGCGTTCCGGCACCAAAGCTGGCAATAAGGGTGCTGATGGTGCTATGACTGCCATTGAGATGGCAAATCTGCTTCGTCAGATTTGATAGGCGAGTTTGGCTATCAGATGTTGTACGGCAAGTGATAAGGGGGACTTTATTGTGAAGATTGGTGTAATAAGCGATACCCACGGCTGTCAGGAGCATTGGGCGAAGGCTTATGAGAAATTTTTTAAGGATGCGGATTTTATTATCCATGTGGGGGATGTGCTGTACCACGGACCCCGCAATCCTATGCTGGAGGATTATAATCCGGCAGGGCTGGCTGAGAAAATCAATGGCTGTCCGCAGCCAGTGCTGATTTGCAAGGGCAACTGCGATTCCGAGGTAGACCAGCTGGTGCTGAATATGCCTATTCAGTCCCCTTATGTCCATGCCTTTGCAGACGGACGCCATATTGTGGCTGTACATGGGCATACTGTGGAGACTGATGCTGATAAGGATAGGATGGCAGATGCAATCCGGGCGGATATTTTTATCTGCGGCCATGTGCATGTAAATGTGCTGGAAAAGCGGGGCAATACAGTGTTCCTGAACCCTGGCTCACCGTCCCTTTCCAAGCGTGAGGACGGCAGGCAGACCTGTGCCGTGATTGAAAAGGATTGCATCCGGATTTATGATATTAATTCCGGCGAGGTTGTCATGGAGATGGATTTATGAGCGATAAGTTAGTAAAGGCGATTACCAAAGGTGTCAGGGTGTATGCTGCCGTGACTACGGATTTGGTAAATGAAGCCATCAGGCGGCATGACTGCTATCCTGTGGCGGCGGCAGCCCTGGGGCGTACCATGACGGGCGCACTGCTGCTGGCAGCAAATTTGAAGAATAAAGAGGCCTTGACTGTAAATATTCGCGGCGATGGTCCTCTGAAGAATATTACGGCGGATGCTGTGCCGGAGGGCTTTGTCCGTGGCTATGTGGCTAATCCTCATGTGGAGCTGCCGTTGAATGACAAGGGAAAGCTGGATGTAGGCGGCGGTGTAGGTCAGGGACTGGTTACTGTTACCCGCTTTACCGGCTTGCGTGAGCCGATGCGGGGCAGCAGCGAGATTGTCACCGGTGAGATTGCCGAGGATTTGACCAATTATCTCTATGTTTCCGAGCAGACACCTTCCAGCATCGGCCTTGGCGTGCTGGTGGATACGGATTTTTCTGCCAGGGCGGCAGGAGGCTTTATCATTCAGCCCATGCCGGATGCAGATGAAGAAACCATCAGCAAGCTGGAGGAAAAACTGCAAAAGCTCCGCCCTGTCACCACCATGATTGATGAGGGCAAGGATGCCAGGGAAATCATTCTGGAAATCATGAATGGCTTTGAGATGGAGTTTTTGACTACTACTGACCTTGCTTTCAGATGTCAGTGTTCCAAGGAAAGGCTGGAGGATGTGCTGCTCAATCTCAATCATGATGACATGGAATCTTTGATTGCAGACGGGCAGGCGGAGGTATGCTGCCACTTCTGCGGCGAGAAATATCACTTTAGCAGGGAAGAATTGCAGCATCTTTTAAAATTAGCCGATGCTGTAAAGTAAAAATACTTTACAACGAGTTTTTTATCTGCTATAATAGCTAACTGTGGCAGCGTGAGAAATGCTGTCATGCTTTGCAGCGAGTCAGGGGCAAGGGGATATTGCCGCTGGCAACGGTGTCGGTTTTTTTGTGGAAGAAAATTTATGCCGGTGGTTGCAATCAACAGTGAGCGTGTGTTATAATTTTCATATTGTGTGTGAAGACCGTACACACTCATAGATACTATAAGGAGGTGTGTTACATGGCAAGTGTATGTGAAGTATGCGGTAAGGGTGAGTTGAGCGGCAACAATGTCAGCCATTCCCACTTGAAGACCAAGCGTACCTGGAAGCCAAACATTCAGCGTGTTCGTGCCGTTGTTGAGGGCGAGGTTAAGCGTGTTAATGTTTGCACCCGTTGCCTGCGTTCTGGCAAGGTCGAGAGAGCTATCTAATTTGCGCAAAAGTATCATCGAATGATATATCATAAGAAAAGCCGGTTATTTCATAACCGGTTTTTCTTATGCCACAACTTAGTATTTTATGTACATTGTTGCTTGGTATACGGAACTTTCACATTACATTTCTGTGTATGCACGCTAAACACCCAAGCGAGAAAAGCTTATTGCCGTTATCTTGGCCTTAAGCGGAGCAGGAAGTGAGTAGTTCAGGCTGGAAAGGGAGGAGGCGGGGCTGTCCCCAAAGAAAACCCTTGTTATGCCTCGGTGCTTAGCGATTTGCAAGCCGCAGGCGCAGCAAGAGCTTAGCATCCGTTAGGCATAACGTGGAGCGAGAGCGTGTTTTCGTGGGGACAGCCCCGCCGCATCCCTCAAAACGCCTGAACAAACCACATTCTTCCCCCGCCCAACAGCCAAATAATGGCAATTTTTTGAGCTGACAAGGAAAAATACTTGACAACCCCTCCCCAGCTGGTTATAATAGCTATGGTCGGGTAAGGGTGTGCCTTGAAAGCAGGTGGTATTGTGCTGGAACAGCGTTTATATCTGGCTCAGCTATATGATGTCTACGGGCCGCTGTTGACAGAAAAGCAGCAGCGTTGCCTGGAAATGCACCTGTTTGAGGATTTTTCCATGTCAGAGATAGGGGAAAGCCTGTGTGTATCCCGGCAGGCAGTATACGATATACTGCATCGCTCCGAGCAGACCATGGCTGAGTATGAGGCGAAGCTGGGGCTGGCTCAGAGGATTGAGAAGCAGCGTCATGAACTGACAGAAATTTATGATGAGCTGAAAGGACTTGATGTTGGCCAGGCAGGTTCGCAGGTGGCCGCAGTGTTGCGGAGGCTTGCACCATATACCAGCCTTGACACGGCTCAGGAGGAATAGTTTTGATTTTTGAAGGTTTGGCAGACAGACTGCAGGAAACATTTAAAAAATTGCGCGGACACGGCAAGCTGACAGAGGACGATGTAAAGTCTGCCATGAAGGAAGTGCGGATGGCTCTTTTGGAGGCTGACGTAAACTTCAAGGTCGTAAAGGACTTTGTCAAGCGTGTAACGGAGCGAGCCATCGGTCAGGATGTTATGGAAGCATTGACGCCTGCCCAGGTGGTAATCAAGATTGTTAACGAGGAACTGACCGAGCTGATGGGCGGTTCCCAGAGCAAGATAAATATGTCATCACAGCCGCCAACCATCATCATGATGGCAGGCTTGCAGGGTGCAGGTAAGACAACCTCCGCCGGCAAGCTGGGACTGGCACTGAAAAAGCAGGGCAAGCGCCCGGTGCTGGTAGCGGCTGATATATACAGGCCGGCGGCTGTTACCCAGCTGCAGGTCATTGGCAAGCAGCTGAATATCCCGGTGTTCTCTATGGAGCCGGGGACTGATGCTGTGACTATTGCCAAGTCATCCTTGAATTATGCATTTACCCACGCCAATGATGTGGTTATCATCGATACCGCAGGCCGCTTGCACATCAATGAGGAATTGATGCAGGAGCTGAAGGATATCAAGCGTGAGGTAAAGCCCCATGAAATTCTGCTGGTTGTAGATGCTATGACCGGTCAGGATGCCGTGAACGTGGCGGAAAGCTTCAACAAGGATTTGGAGCTGACGGGCTTGGTTCTGACCAAGATGGATGGTGACTCCCGTGGTGGTGCGGCGTTGTCCGTCAAGGCAGTGACCGGCTGCCCGATTAAGTTCGTGGGCATGGGGGAGAAGCTGGAGCCTTTGCAGCCCTTCCATCCGGATCGCATGGCTTCCCGTATCTTGGGCATGGGCGATGTGCTTTCCCTGATTGAGAAGGCGCAGGATGCCTTTGATGCCAAGGAAGCGGAGTCGCTGGCCAAGAAGCTGCGCAAGGATGAATTTACCCTGGACGATTTCCTGAACCAGATGAAGCAGGTAAGGAAGCTTGGTTCCTTTGAGCAGATTATCGGCATGATTCCGGGACTGGGGAGCCAGGTAAAGGATGCCCTGAAGGACAAGGACATTGACCTCAATGGCAAGGAAATGCGCCGCATAGAGGCGATTATCCTGTCCATGACTCCCAAGGAGAGGGCAAATACAAAGCTCATCAACGGCAGCCGCAGAAAGCGCATAGCTATGGGCAGCGGTACCCGTGTGCAGGACGTCAACAAGCTGCTGAAGCAGTTTGAGGAAATGCAGAAGATGATGAAGCGCATGAAGAAAATGCAGGGCGGCAAGAAGGGCGGCTTTGGCGGCCTCAAGCTTCCGTTCATGCATTGATTATATATTACAAGCAAGTATATCTTCTATAAAAAATAGAGTTTAGATATACCACATCTAAGGAGGTGAATTTTCACATGGCAGTAAAGATTCGTTTGAACCGTATGGGTGCTAAGAAGAACCCTTTCTATCGTATTGTTGTAGCTGATTCCCGTGCACCACGCGATGGCCGTTTCATTGAGATTGTTGGCAACTATGACTCCACTAAGGAGCCTGCAGTAGTAAACATCGACGAGGAGAAGGCCCTGGAGTGGATGTCCAAGGGTGCACAGCCTACTGACACTGTTCGTTCTTTGTTCTCCAAGCAGGGCATCATGGCTAAGTTTGATGCGGCTAAGCATGCTAAAGACTAAGAAAGAGGCATAGCATGAAAGAGATCGTTGAGATTATTGCGAGGTCCCTTGTTGACCATCCTGACCAGATTGTCGTGAATGAAAAGGAGGAGGACGGCATCGTCCTGTTCGAGCTTCATGTAGCTGATGAGGATATGGGCAAGGTAATTGGCAAATCCGGGCGTATCGCCAAGGCGTTGCGTACTGTTGTCAAGGCTGCTGCTACTCGCGAGAATAAAAAAGTGAATGTAGAAATAGTTAGCTGATTACCTCAGCCGAAACTGCGGCAGATTTTTCTGCCGCAATTTCTATATATGGCACAAAATATGGCATATAACATAGGATAAAGTGTGCAATAAAATATGCCGGTGAAATAATGCGGAAGTTGATTATGAGAGGATTGGAGGCTTTATAATGGACAAGGTTTTAGTAAAATTCCCTTTGACGATAAAGGCAAAGCTGACGGAAAAGCTGAAGAATTCCATGCTGGAAGAAATGAATAACGGCATCCAGCAGGCACAGCTGGAGATTTCCCAGATTAATATTCAGGCAGAGCGTGCCCTGAAGCAGACTGATGAGGAAGGCAATCCGCCTAACGAGGAAGCTCAGGCCATGATTCACCGTCATTTCGGCATGGAGCGCCAGAAGCGTGAGGAGTACATCGCCCAGACTACTGCCCGTCGTGACGAGCTGGAGAAGCTGGCACTGGGGGCAGAGATTGTGCAGGGGCAGAGCGAGCGATTTGTTGAGCTGAAGGTTGGGGACAACATCCGCGACCAGTTCAATGTGGAAGTAGTGGTGGAAGATGATAAGATCATCGCAATCCGCAGCTAAGAAAAATACGGCATCCGTCAAGGGTGACAGGATTGTCATCGGCAAGGCAGGTGCACCCCACGGCGTCCGGGGCGAAATGAGGGTAATTCCCCTGACTGATTTCCCGGAGCGGTTTCAGGAGCTGGAGCATGTCTATGTAGGCGATGAGCTGATGGATGTGGAGGACTGCTGGTATCACAAGCAGTTCGTCATTATGAAGCTGAAGCAGTGCCCTCATCGTGAGGCGGCAGCCCTGCTGACCGGCAAGCTTCTCTATGTGGACAAGTCCGAGGCCATGCCCCTGGAAGAAGGGGAATATTATACATTTGACATTATCGGGCTGGAGGTTTTTGACCTGGAGGGCGAGTCTCTGGGCTTCGTCACCGAGGTACTGAAGACCGGCAGCAACGATGTGTATGTGGTATCCCGGAAAGGCCAGGCCAAGCAGATTCTGGTGCCTGCCCTAAAAGCCGTAGTCAAGGAAATCAACGTGCCTGAGGGCAGGATGGTGGTGGATTTGCCGGAGGAAGCCTGATGAGGATAGATATTCTTTCCTTGTTTCCTGCCATGTTTGCAGGTCCCTTCGGGGAGAGCATTACCAAGCGTGCCGTGGCAAAAGGCCTTCTGGATATTCATATCATGAATTTCCGGGACTTTGCAGAAGGGCGGCACAAGCAGGTGGATGATTCTCCCTTCGGGGGCGGCAGCGGCATGGTCTTGAAGCCGGAGCCTCTATTTCGGGCTGTCCGCTTTCTGAAGGATACCACCCATTATGCCAGGCGCCGGGTGCTTTTGATGAGCCCGGAGGGGGCGGTATTCAATCAGGCCAAGGCACGGGAGCTGGCCCAGTATGAGCAGCTTATCTTTATCTGCGGCCACTATGAGGGCTTTGATGCCCGCATCAGCGAGAACCTTGCCGATGAGATTATCTCCATTGGCGATTTTGTGCTGACCGGCGGCGAGCTGCCAGCCATGATGATTACGGATGCCGTGTCCCGGATGCTGCCGGGAGTGCTGGGCTCCGAGGAGTCCGCGCCCACCGACTCCTTTTATAACGGCCTTTTGGAGCATCCCCAGTACACGCGGCCCCGGGAGTTTGAGGGCATGCAGGTGCCGGAGGTGCTGTTTTCCGGCGACCATGCCAAAATAGCCAGATGGCGCAGGGAAAAATCCCTTGAGGCAACCTGGAAGCACCGCCCTGACCTTCTCAGGATAGCGGAGCTGGATAAGAAGGATTTGCAGTACCTGGCAGCCTTGCAGGAAAATAAAAGTGAAAACTAGGCAGATATGTCTTTTGATGTATCTGTCTTTTTTTGTTGCGTATGCTAATAAAGCAGGGAAGTTTCTGGTCAGTTTGATGGCGTAAATGATATAGCCGAATATTAATGTGGTCAGATGCGAGGTGGAACATGGAGCAAGATGCAGCTAGAATAATGAATATGGTTCATGTTGAATCTTTTTTATTGTTGTGTTATAATACATATGTACACAAATAACTTTAGCCTAGAGGAAGTAAAAACTATGAGTAATAAAAACATAACCAAGTGGAGCAAAATGACGTTGCGCAATAATTATATGTTCAGGCTGGTCATGGAAAAGAATAATCTCTGCAAACCTCTTATTGAGAGAGTACTGGGCATTAAGATAAAGTCTCTTTCTTATGTAGAGCCTGAGAAAAGCTTCGAGGCAAAATTACGGACCAAGGGGATTCGCCTGGACTTGTTCGTTATTGATGAAGATGGCGTAGCCTACGACATAGAGATGCAGATGGATAATAGCTATAAGCAATTTCTTGGCAAGAGAAGCAGGTATTATGTGTCTCTCATGGATAATGGCGCCCTTAAAAAAGATGAGCCATACAGTAATCTGCGTAAATCTTATGTCATTTTTATCTGTACTTTTGATCCATTTGGAAAAGGTCTGGCCAAATACACTTTCAATGCTATCTGCAATGAAGACCACAGCTTGGTGCTGGATGATGGCGTAACCCGTGTGTTTATCAATACAGAGGGCGATAGGCACAGGATAAGCAAGGAATTGGCCAATCTGATAGATTATATTTCTACTGGCGAAGTGACGGATGATTATACCCGGCAATTGGATGAGGAAGTTCGGGAACTCAGGAATGACACTGGAAAGGGAGTGAGCTACATGACTTATATGCAGGCTATGATGGAAGAAAGAAACATGGGGATTGATGAAGGTATCAGTCTGGCAAATAGAGAGACTGCAATCAGTATGCTCAAAGATGGTTTGCCAGCAGAAATGGTAACTAAATACACTAACTATACGCTGAAAGAAATCAATGAATTAGCTGCTTCCCTGCATCCTATACATTGATGCTTGAAAAAGCATTGTTTGTTGAATTTGATAATGTTTCATTGGCAGCAACAACGCCACGGCAGATACATCCCTGCAAGGGATAATGTATCTGCTGTGGCTTTTTCTTTGAGCTTTTTTACTTATCTATCAAAAAATGAAAAAAATTATCAGTAACTCTTGACAATGATAGTGATAAATATTATCATATTAAATGTGCTTTTGAGAATTGTTATTATTATATTATGCAATAATTTATCATTATCATTGGAGGGATAAGCATGACATTGAAGGACGGCAAGGCCGGGATGGTGCTGCGGGTTGACAGCATTGCCGAATCGGGCTTGAAAGAACGGTTGATGACCATGGGGCTTCTGCCAGGCACAAAGATAAATGTGCTGCGTTCCGCGCCTTTGGGTGATCCGATGGCTATAGGGCTGCGTTCCTATCATCTGGCAATTCGCCGCAAGGATGCCGCCAATATCCAGGTGAGCCAGGTCTGATTTATCTGACCAGGCTGGCTAGAGAGGCGTGTCGTTTCATCAGAAAGGAGTTTTTAGATTATGAGTGCAAGCTTATCGGTAGCACTTACCGGCAATCCTAATACCGGCAAGTCTACGATTTTTAATGAGCTGACAGGGGCGAGGCAGAAAATCGGCAACTGGCCTGGCGTTACTGTAGATAAAAAGGTTGGTTATGTCCGCCACAATGACAAGGATATCATGATAGTGGATTTGCCGGGAACCTACAGCATCAATGCCCGTTCCCCAGAGGAAAAAATCGTCATTGATTACCTGCTGACCACCCACACGGATCTGGTGGTGGATGTGGTGGATTCTTCCAATATTGAGCGTAATCTCTACCTGACCTTGCAGCTTCTGGAGCAGGGGATTCCCCTGATTATTGACCTAAACATGCAGGATGAGGCGGAAAAGCGTGGCGTCAAGATTGATGTGAAGAAGCTGGAGTCGTATCTCGGCTACCCGGTGCTGCTGACTATTGCCCGTGATGGCAAGAGCCTGAAAAATATGCTGAATGTATTCACTTCCATTTCTATGGAAGGTTATGGTGCCAGCCCGCAGCTGAAAGCCCATATTGCCAGGGTGCATGAGATTGAGGCGGAGGTACGGGATGAGAAGGAGCGTCAGGCACAGCTGATTGAGCTTCGCTATGAGTTTATTGACAGCATCCTGAAAGAGGCTGTGGAGTTTTCCCACGTGGGCACTACCACCTCTGAGAAGATTGATAAGGTGCTGGCCAATGGCGTGCTGGCCATTCCGGCCTTTCTTGCCATCATGTACGCTGTCTTCCAGATTACCTTTGAATGGATTGGCCAGCCGATTGCAGATGCCCTGGATGAGTTTATTGCCGGTGATGTGACGGAGGCAGTGGCTGCCGGGCTTGAGTCCCTGGAGGTGGCTGACTGGATGCAGTCACTGGTGCTGGATGGCATTGTAGGCGGCGTAGGTTCCGTCATCGTCTTTGTGCCGCTGATTTTTATCCTGTTTTTCTGCCTGAGCTTTTTGGACGGCACAGGCTACATGGCTAGGGTTGCTTTCGTAATGGACCCGATTATGCGCCGGGCAGGCCTGACCGGCAAGGGGGTAATGCCGCTGATGATGGGCTTCGGCTGCGGCGTACCTTCTATTATGGGTGCCAGGGCGCTGGATTCTGAAAAGGATCGCATGCTGTCCATTTTTGCGGCGCCTTTCTTGACATGCGGCGCCAAGCTGCCTATAATGGCCTTGTTTGCTGCCATGTTCTTCCCGGATAATGCCGCCAACGTGGTGTTTGCCATGTATGTAGTGGGCGTGGTGATGGCAATTGTGTCCACCAAGCTGCTTTCCCATACTACGTTTAAGGATGACAATTCCACCTTCCTTTTGGAGCTGCCTCCATACCGCATGCCGGATATGAAGACGGTGCTGCTGGAAACCTGGGACAAGGGCAAGGGATATCTGGTCAAGGCAGGTACGATTATCTTCCTGGGCTGTGTTATCATCTGGTTCCTGGGTGCCTTTAACGGCGAGGGCATGGTGGAGGATATGAGCGACAGCTTCCTGGCTTCCATCGGTGCCGCTGTAGGTGCGCTGTTCACCTTCCACGGCTTTGGCACATGGGAGGCCGGTGCGGCAGCGATTTCCGGCATCCTGGCCAAGGAATCCGTGGTGTCCACTATCGGTATTCTTTATGGATTGCCTGATGTATCCGCCGAGGCGGAGGATGCTATTGAAACTGCCGAGGCCATGCTGCAGACCGGCATGGGCAGTGCTTTTACGCCACTTTCCGCTCTTGCCTTTATGGTGTTCTCCCAGCTTTATACTCCTTGCGTTACTGCCCTGGGCACTATCAAGAAGGAAGCTGGCAGCTGGAAATGGATGATTTTTGCGGCTGTGTACATGTTTGTGCTGGCGTGGGTTGTGTCCCTGCTGGTATATCAGGTGGGCAGTCTGCTGGGATTCTGAGTTTGATTGTTAGGAGGTCTGCCTTATGGCTACTTATGTAATCGGTTTGCTTATTCTGGTGCTGCTGTTTTTGGCAGGCCGACATGTGGTAAATAATCTTCGTACCGGCGGTCATGATTGCTGCGGCTGCAGCGGCTGCGGCGTACCGGCTGAGTCCGGCAAAGCTTCTCATGCAGGCCGTGGAGAGGAAGCAGCAGGCTGTCCCTGCTGTTCAGCTCATAAATAAGCTGCTGGTTGTGATTTAACTGGTTAGTTTAGCAGCTAGTCAAGAAAATGCTTTCTCTATAATTCCATATATGCGTAACCGCTGGTGTGATGGCTTTTCAGCCTTATACCGGCGGTCTTTTTTTGCCTTGTATAAACTTCACGTATACGTCTGGCACAGCTTGATAAAAGTTTTTAGCCCTGCTGTCAGGTACTTGTTCTTGTGGTAGACGATGCGGAAGCTGCGGCGGAAGGTGATGCCGGGGATAGTGAAGGATATCAGCTTGCCCTCCTGTAGTTCTCTAGCTACGAGGCGTCTGGAAATTGCGCTGACACCTAGCCCGGCAGCCACTGCCTGCCTGATGCTTTCGGTGTTATTGTAGGAGCCGGTGATATGGCATTGCAGGTGGTGCTGATTCATGACATGCTCAAAGAGGTTGCGTGTGCCGCTGCCTTTTTCACGCAGGATAAAGGGCAGTTCCGCCAGCTGCTCCATGGTGAAGCCCTCCGGGGGCAGCAGGTGGGGAGCAATGATGAATACCAGCTCGTCCTCAAGGAAGGGAATCTGGGTAAGGTAGGCAGAGGTGATGCTGCCCTCCACCAGGGCGGCATCCAGCTCGTCCAGCAGCAGGGCATCCTCCAGGGCGGCGGTGTTGTGGACATGGGAATAAATTTCCTGCCCTGGCATGGCCTTTTTCAGCTGGCTAATGATGTCAATAAAAATGCTTTCTCCGATGGAGAGGGTGGCGCCCAGCCGGATGGGGGAGGACAGGGAAAAGCTGCGCAGGGTTTTCTCGGTCTGGGCAGACAGGGATATGATGTGCCGGGCGTAGTGCAGCAGTTCCTGCCCGGCAGGCGTCAGAAAGAGCTTTTTGCCCAGCCGTTCAAAGAGCCTGACCTGATAATGCTCCTCCAGCTCTTTTACCGCCTGGCTGATGGAGGGCTGGGAGATGTGCAGCTTCTGGGCTGCCTGTGTCATGCCCTGCTCATCGCAGACGGAGATGAAGATTTGAAAATGGCGCAGTGTCATACTGATGGCCTCCTTTTATGCAATTATCCATATTATCTATATTATGCAGTTATCTAATTATCTAATTATCTAATTATCTAATTATCTAAGTGTCCAAGTCTCGGATTATCCATAAGTAAATACCTATTAAAATCATTATATCATAGTATTTTACATATATAAAGAAAAAGGCTACAATGTAACCATAGTAATGATGATGCGCATTGAGAGTAAGTCTATGAGCCTTGTATGGGCAGGTCAATAGTGTATGGGAGGCATGTTGAGATGAAAGGTCTTTGGAAGGGAATTTTGTACGCATTGGTGCTGGCAGTACCTGCCGCTTATCTGGGGAAGCTGTATCCGATTATCGGCGGCCCTGTTTTTGGTATACTGCTGGGGATTATCTGCGCTTTTATTCCGCGTGGTGAGTCCTTTAACGCAGGGATTAATTTTACAGGCAAGAAGATTTTGCAGTATTCCATTATCCTGCTGGGCTTCGAGATGAATTTGTTTAATGTGCTGGAGGTTGGCTCCCAGTCCCTGTATGTGATGATTTTTACCCTGCTGACTTCTTTTGCCGTGGCATGGTGGGTGGGCAAGCTGCTGAAAATGCCTGAGGACACCAAGACGCTGATCGGGGCAGGCACCTCCATCTGCGGCGGTTCCGCCATCGCGGCGCTGGCACCTGTTATCGGGGCAAAGGACAAGGATATTGTGTTTTCCATCTCCACGATTTTCCTGTTCAACGTGCTGGCGGTGTTTATTTTCCCTTTCCTGGGGCATGTGATTGGCATGTCGGATTTCGGCTTTGGCATGTGGGCCGGTACGGCTATCAATGATACTTCCTCAGTGGTGGCGGCAGGCTATTCCTACAGCGAGGCGGCTGGCAGCTACGCTACCATCGTCAAGCTGACCCGCGCCCTGATGATTGTGCCCGTGTGCCTGTTCTTTGCCGTGCTGACGGCCAGGAAGGCCAAGGCAGAGGGGCAGGGCTTTGACCTGAAGCGGATTTTCCCTTTCTTCATCCTGTGGTTTGTGGTGGCATCTATTGTCAATACCAGCGGCATTTTGCCGGCAGAGGTAAGCAAGGGGCTGGGGGATTTCGGCAAGTTCTGCATCGTCTGGTCCATGGCAGCCATCGGGCTGAATACCAACCTCATGTCCCTGGTGAAGAACGGCGTGCGGCCGATTTTCTTGGGGCTGTGCTGCTGGATTGCGGTGGCGGTAGTGTCCCTGATTGTGCAGCACATCGTGGGCATTATGTAAAAATATATGTAAATTCTAAAAAAATTCCTGCATTTAGCAGGGATTTTTTGTTTTATGGCGAATGTATAAGGGTAATAGGTAGTGCATACAAGTAATGAGCATGGAGAAGTGATTTATTTTCAGTTATTTGTTATCGTCTATTTATTACATTATGTCGTATCATATTATATGATGCGTATCAGATGTTATATTTTAGGAAAAGAATTTTGCGAGGTGTTTTACAATGAATGTGATTCCAGTGGATTCCTGGAAAGAGGATATGCAGGTTTTTCAGGAGGCAGCCAAAAAGTATTATGCAGGTGAGCTGAAGCGTGCCGAGTACAAGGGGATTTCCGGCAAGTTCGGCAGCTACGCCCAGAAGGGGGACGAGCCCAAGAGCATGCTGCGCCTGAGAATGCCTGCCGGGCGCCTGACCAAGGAGAAGATGGCCTTTATTGCGGAGTCTGTGCGCAAATATGCTGTGGATAAAATCAAGTTTACCACCTGCCAGACTGTCCAGCTGCACAACCTGGGGCTGGAGCCTGTGTGCAGGATTATGGAGGATGCCCTGAAGGTGGGCATCGTCACTGTAGGCGGTGGCGGCGATTTTCCGCGGAACACTACCTGCTCACCTCTATCCGGCATTGATGCAGATGAGTATTTCAATGTAATGCCTTATGCAGAGGCAGCAGGGCAGTACGCCATGCAGTTTATTAACGCGGAGAAGATGCCGCGTAAATATAAAATAGGCTTTTCCAGCTCACCGAAGAACCAGTCCCATGCCACCATGCGTGATTTGGGCTTCGTGGCACGGCCTGACGGCAAGTTTGATGTGTACAGTGCCGGTGGCATCGGGCCAAATCCGAAGGTGGGCGTCAAGGTTGGCGAGGCTGTGGAGCCGCAGGATATCCTGAAATATGTCCGTGCCATGTGGGTGATGTTCCGTGCCTATGGCAACTACGAAAATCGTGCCAGGGCAAGGAGCCGCTATATGCAGGAAGCTTTGGGCGGTCCTGAGAAGTATTATGAAGCTTTTCAGGCGAAGCTGGCAGAGGTGGAGGGCACCGATGATTTCGCCTTTGAAATCAAGGAAGAAGCCATCACCAAGGCAGGGGACGGCACCATCGAGAACCGCAGGGCTATAGCCCAGAAGCAGCCGGGGCTGTACAGCGTGGTATGGCATCCGCTGGGGGGCTGCCCGTCACCGGAGGTATTCTGCCAGGTAAGTGATGCCCTGCAGGAGATTGAGGGGGCAGAAATCCGCCTGGCGCTGGATGAGACTGCCTATATCGTGAACCTGACTGCCGGGGAGGCACAGAAGTTTATTGACCTGACTGCCGGTGACAGTGCCGCCAGCCTCTTTGAGATGGCATCTGCCTGCATTGGCGGCGCCATCTGCCAGCAGGGTGTGCGCGATTCTCAGGCATTGCTGAGAAGCTGTGCGGAGGCTGTGCAGAAGGCAGGTATTCCTGATGGGGCACTGCCGGCCATCCACATTTCCGGCTGTCCTGGTTCCTGCGCTACGCCGCAGGTTGTTCCGATGGGCTTTAGGGGAGCCGTCAAGGACAGGCAGTCGGCATGGCTTTTGTATCTCAATGGCTGTGATGCCCAGGGACAGGAGGTATTCGGCAAGGAAGCAGGGGTGATTCTTGAGACCGAGGTACCTAATTTCCTGGTGGAGCTGGGCAGGACAGTGGCTGAAAGCGGCATGAGCTTTGCTGAGTGGAGCAAGGCAAATGCTGACGGGGTAGAAAAGGTTGCTGCCAAGTATTTCTGATATTCTGATCTGCTGATGTTCTAATGTTCTAATGTGTTGATGTTTTGAGTGGGTGTTTTTTGTTTGTTACGGTAAAGGAGAGGTAGCTATGGAGAAAACACAATTGATTGAGGCTATGGAAAGGATCGTAGGCAAGGAGCATGTGCTGCATTCCCCGGAGGCTCTTTATGAGTATTCATACGATGCTACGCCGGGCCATTCCTACATGCCTGATGTGGTGGTATCGCCGGGAACGACACAGGAAGTTTCAGAAATCATGAAGTTTGCCAACGAGCATAAAATTCCTGTGTATCCCCGTGGCTCCGGCACCAATCTGTCTGCCGGTACTGCTCCTTTGAAGGGCGGTATTGTGCTGCTCATGCTCCGCTTCGACAAGATTATCGATGTGGATCTGGAAAACCTGATTGCCGAGGTAGAGGTAGGTGTCATTGTGCAGGACATCAATGACTATATTGCTCAGTATGGCCTGATTTATCCGCCTGACCCTGGCACGGTAAAGACGGCAAGCCTGGGGGGCACTATTGCGGAAAATTCCGGTGGCCTGCGGGGCCTGAAGTACGGCATCACCAAGAACTATGTGCAGGGGCTGGAGGTTGTCCTGGCCAATGGCGATATTATCCACACCGGCGGCAAGAACGTAAAGGATGTATCCGGCTACGATATGACCAAGCTCTTTACCGGCTCCGAGGGAACCTTGGGCATTGTCACCAAGGCTCTTCTGAAGCTGCTGCCTGCTCCGGAGGCTACCAAGAGCATGATTGCCGTGTTTGATTCCATTGATGATGCAGGCAAGGCAGTATCCGGCATTATTGCGGCAAAGATTATCCCGGCTACCCTGGAAATCCTTGACAATGCCACCATCCGCACCGTTGAGGACTTTACCCATGTGGGGCTGCCGGTGGATGCAGATGCCATCCTGCTGATAGAGGTGGACGGCAATCCTATCGTGGTGGAGGACGAGAAGGCAAAGGTGCTGGAAGTGCTGAAGGCGAACAATGCCCGGGAGGTTACATTGGCCAAGTCTGCGGAGCACAAGGCACAGCTCTGGACGGCACGCCGCATGGCTCTGCCGTGCCTGGCCAAGCTGCGCCCTACTACCTTCGTGGAGGATGCGACTATCCCGAGGAGCAAGATTCCTGATTTCCTGCGGATTGTGACCAAGGCATCCAAGGATCACAATGTAACTATCGGCACCTTCGGCCATGCCGGTGACGGCAACATGCACCCGACTATCGTGTGCGACCTTAGAGATGAGGACGAGATGAAGCGTGTGCATGACGCCATGGATGATATCTTCAAGGGGGCGCTGGCTCTGGGCGGAACCCTGTCCGGGGAGCATGGCATCGGCCTTGGCAAGCTGCCGTGGATGGAGCAGCAGCACGGCAAGGAGGGCATGAATGCCATGAAGGCCATTAAGCGTGCCCTGGACCCGAATTTGATTTTGAACCCTGGTAAGCTGTTAGGAGAGTGTTGATTATGGCTGAAAATAAATTGACGGCAGAGGCAATGAACAGCCAGGACACGACTCTGCTCAGGGATATTGATGACGCTCTTGCCAACTGCATGAAGTGCGGCAACTGTCAGGCTGGCTGTCCGATTTACCGTGAAACGAAAAAGGAGTTTTCCGTGGCCAGGGGCAAGATTTCCCTGATGCAGGCGGTGCTGAGCGGCAAGCTGCCTATCAGCGAGGAATTTGACAGCATCATGGGGATGTGCCTGAACTGCAAGACCTGCTCTGCCAACTGCCCTTGCGGCGTAAAGGCAGATGACCTGATTTTGCGGGGGCGCAATGCGGCTGTCAAGGCACGGGGGCTGCACCCTGTCAAGAGCACGGTGTTCAAGCTTCTGAGCAACAGGCCGCTGTTCAACGCGGCACTTCGCATGGGCGGCATGTTTGGCTGGCTCACCTTCAAGGATATTCCTGACAAGAATGCGGTATTCTCACGCTTCCCGGTGCCGGGCATGGATCCGAACCGCGCTACGGCGCCGCTGGCTTCCACGCCTCTCAGGAGCGAATTCCCGGAGGTTATCAAGGTGGCAGGGGCCAAGCGCAGGGTGGCGTTCTTCACCGGCTGCACCATCAATTTTATGTACACGGATATCGGCAAGGCAACCATCGAGGTGCTGAAGGAAAATGGCAACGAGATTGTGCTGCCGGGCAAGCAGCATTGCTGCGGCACCCCTGTCCATGTGGCTGGCTGCTTTGATCTGGCCAATGAGATGGCAAAGCACAACATCGAGGTGTTCGAGAGTTATGATGTGGACTACATCGTGGGCTCCTGCGGTTCCTGCGTGGAGGCCCTGAGGGATTATCCGAAGTGGCTGAAGGATGAGCCGGAGTGGCAGGCCCGGGCGCAGAAACTGTCGGACAAGGTGCGTGAAATCAGCCAGTTCCTGGTGGAGACAGGCTATCGGACGGATAACCTGGGCAACATTAACAAGACTGTGACCATGCACGACCCGTGCCACATGATACGGGGCCTCAAGGTTACGGAGCAGCCACGGCAGGTGCTGAAGTCCATTCCGGGGCTTAACTTTGTGGAGATGAAGGAGCATGACCGCTGCTGCGGCTCCGGCGGTTCCTTCTGCATGTCCCACTATGAGCTGTCACGGCAGATTAATGACCGCAAGTGCCAGAATATCGAGGCTACCAATGCAGATTATGTCTGCGCCAGCTGCCCTAGCTGCCGCATGCACATAACCGATGGCATTGTGCAGAACCATCTGCCGCAGGTGGCATACCACCCTGTGCAGCTTTTGGCAGAGGCATATCGGAAGGGCAAGGGATAAGTTGGTTGTAAAACAAGTATGTATGGTAAAATATTGGTTGTAGGTACGTAAAATCATTTTCAATATGGGTTTTATGTGCTAGAATAATAACTGAAACAGAAAAGTCTCCCTCTAGGATACAAAGTACCGAATGTATTCTAGGGGGGGACTTTTGTCGTTTTAAAAAATTATTTATCCACAGCCCTTATAGCAGTGGTATGCGTTATTGGTATATATGTGGATTGCAGGAGGGACGCAAACATGAGCGAGTACAGCCTTCGGCCTCTTGAGGAGCGTGATTTGCAAATGGTTTTGCAATGGCGCAATTCAGAGCGGGTGCATAGTAAAATGCTGACTGACCATAAAATTGCCTGGGAAGAGCATTTTGCATGGTTTCAGCGAACAAAGGATAATCCTAAATTGCAATAACAAGTTGGACATTTTTTCCCAGCCTCTATATGACA
>JBJDWY010000144.1:0-6300 GCA_051866255.1 Anaerovibrio sp.
GCTATAAGGGATGAGGAGAGTTAGTTCCCCACACATTCTGATGGAGTGCCAAAAATCATTATGGGAAGGGATTTCTTTTCCGCAAGGTATTTCACTTTGTGAGGACTATGCAGTTCTTACCTATATTGTTCCAAAGGTAAAAAGTGCATTTTATCTGCATGAAAGTTTGTATAACTATCGTCAACATGCTGGCAGTATTTGTCATAATATTAGTGTTAGAGATTTACAAATTGTCCATCAGCTTGTGAAGAATAGATATCAGCATTTTTTGCAAAAAGGCTTTGATGTGGATATTTTAGGCATTTTGCTTGTTGAGTATGAATATTTAAAAGTTATTGTACTTAAGAAAAATATAAGTGAAAATATAGAGAAGTATCAAGGAATTTATGAAGAAATGTTAGAACATTTACTGCAGAATAAAATGATATTGCTAAAGTGTGATTTCCTTGGAAATAAAGATAAATTTGTGCTGTGTTTGTTATTTTTAGGTATGAGGACAGCACTGTATTTATTACTTAGGGCATGGAATGCATGCAAACAAATAGGGAAGATAAAAAGCCGCAGATTTGCGGCTTTGGGTAGGAAAGTGATATTTAATTGGTTTGCATAAGGGCAAGATACTTAGGAGCTTTAGACTCGTCAAGGTCAAGTAGTTCCATAGCTTCTTCGAAAGAAAATTGATGTTTGGACATAAGAAACTTTATTGTTTCAATATTGCTTTCGCGTATGGACTGATGAAAGCCCTCACGATATCCTTCCTTCCAAAGAGCACGACCCAAATTGCTCATATCATTCATCTCCTTTTTACGTTAGTGCTGACAGTTTTATGTTCACCGCTATATAAATTTTTTTATTAGTTTTGTAACAAGGCGAGATATTTAGGATATTCGGAGGTATCAAAGCCAAGTGCATTCATTGCTTTTTCGGCAGACCAGTTTTGTGTGTGCATAAGGTTGCGTATGTTGTTGAGGGTAGCTTCAAGTCTTCCTTCTTCACGAATGCCTGAACTTAAGTTGCACATATCGTTCATCTCCTTTTCTAGCTTGATAGTCATAGGAAGGTTATGTTCTTCCTGTAGTTTCTTTTTCTTGGTCTCTGTATCCATTCTGGCAAGCAGTATATCCAGCATGGAAATGAGCTGGTGGTGGCTTTGGTCGGGCTTGCCGCTGAGATGGATGAAGGTGATATTCATCAGGTCACAGTTTTTGTATAGTTTCAGTTTGTCGTTACCCTGGTAAATGATATGAGGCTCGAAGGAATAATTGATAATAGAGTCCTTCTTGTCTTCGGGGCAGTCCATGCAAATCCAGATGCTGTAGACCTTTTTCATATTGTCGTACTGCTCCTTGTCTGAGCCGTCGTTGGTAAACTCCACGGAAAGCTGGGCTGAGATAAGCCGGGCCGCGTAGAAGATACCGCGGTTCAGAAGGCTGTAGCCGGGATTGCTTTTTTGCTGGGCCTCGATGTTGATGATGATTTTAGTTTTGCTACCACCGGGCAGGGTAATGGTAAAGCGGATGTCAAAGATGACGCGGCCTTCGCCGGGAATTTTGTTTTCCAGTTCATCATTGACGATTTTCCTGTTGGTGAGCCCCGGTTCCACAAATACCTGATTTATTTGGATTGAGTCTGCATCAATGCATTTTTCAACCATGGGAATGGAAAAGCTTTCCAATTCCTTGACGGTGTATTTGGTGATGGGGGCTAATAATGGGATATTGCCAAGAACGCGATTGACACTCCTGTCGTAGCGTATGTCGAGGTTTTCAGCCTCAATGTCTTTGGCTAGTGTGGTCTTGATTTCAGCCAAACTGCTTCCTCCTCTATTATATCACAAAGTGATATGGATTGGTATGTGGTATGTGCGCAGGCCTGCGTTGATTGTATACGAATAAGAAATTTCTTGTCTTAATTTTATAGCAGTTTTTGTGCGGTGAATAGATGTAAGTGATTTCATAATGAAGAAATTTTGAAAGTATTTATGAATCTTTTTAGGAATTATATGTGTTTTTTGTAGCGGAGGGGATGGTTTGATTGACAAGAACAGATAATAAAAGATTAAGAATCGCTAATCTTACGCTGGATGGCTACTTTAACTACGGTAATGTATTACAGCGGTATGCTGTGTGCAACTTGCTTATGGAACTTGGGGCAGAGGTAGAAAGCCTTTGGTTCAGTTCGCAACTAGGATTTTTGCCATATTTGCATGCTCACTATCCTTGGATGAAGGATAGCTGGGATTGGAAAACCTGGGTGAAGCTGGGCATAAATTGGAAAGGTACAACTCAGAAGCTGCTTTCGGGGGAAAATGCCTGGGAGGCTGCCCGTAGTGCAGTGATAAAGAGCTTTGTGGACAGGTATATCCCTATGCGCTATGATGTGGATTTTGACGAGGTTGCCGATGAATACGATTATTTCGTTGTGGGCAGCGACCAGGTTTGGAATCCGTATTTTGCAGATTTGGAGAAATTATTTTTAAAGTTTGCCCCAATGGAGAAGCGTATTTCCTATGCGGCAAGTATTTCAAGCCCGGAAATTCCGCAGGATAAGTTAGAGGAATTTCTTGATGGCGTTAACGGTATGAAGTCAATATCCGTGCGTGAGCAGGCAGGGGCGGAGCTGATTGAACAGCTGACAGGCCGCAAGGTGGAAGTGGTGGCGGATCCTACCATGCTGGTAGCGGCAGAAAAGTGGCGTGAGATTGCTAGAAAGCCTTCCTGGCTGAAGGGGGATGAAGAAATCCTGACAACATATTTTCTTGGGAAGCGGCCTGATGATGTTATCAATAGTTTGGCAATGGAGCATGGGATGAAGGTAGTCAATATTCTTGATGAGCGTGTTTTTGAGCATTATGCGGTGGCTCCTGAGGAGTGGCTGTGGCTGATAGATAATGCAAAGCTGATGTATACGGATTCCTTCCATGGAACGGTATTTTCCATTCTTTTCCGCAGGCCTTTTGTGGTGGCAGAGCGAATCGGGGATGGCTGCGAGAGTAAGATGACTTCGCGGATTGATACCCTGCTGGAGAAATTTGGTCTGGAAGACCGCAGGGGCACGAAGGAAAATGGCTATATGATTAGTAATCCTCTGAGTATGCAGTATGGGGATGCGGAGACGATACTGGCAAGGGAAAGGGAGAAAGCAGAAGCTTATCTTTGCAGGGCGTTGGATTTGGATGAAAATAACTAAAACTAACTATGAAGCAGGATGCCCTGTGGCAATATTGTAAAGTGGGACATTTTGTAGCAATAAAGCATTGTAAAGCAGGGTGACTTTGTGAATCAGTTAAAGGCCGGTGCAATTCTTTCATATTTAAATATAATAATCAATATCTGTGTGGGACTGGTGTATACGCCTTTTATGATGCGTTCCCTGGGGCAGTCCGAGTACGGCCTGTATGCCCTGATTGGCTCGGTGGCGGCATATCTCAACATACTGGATATGGGGCTGGCCAATACTCTTGTACGTTATACGGCAAGGAACAGGGCTGTGGGCAGCAAACGGCAGGAGGCGGAGCTGAATGGCTTGTTCTTGGCGATGTATTCGGTGATAGGATTTTTTGCGTTAATTGCCGGGGGCTTTGTGTACTATCATCTTGATACTCTTTTCGGGGTATCCTTGAGCAGTGCAGAGCTGATCAGGGCAAGGATTATGACGATACTGCTGGTGCTGAATATCTCCCTTACATTTCCCTTTAGTATTTTTGCTTCCATCATGCAGGCCTATGAGCGGTTTGTGTATCTCAGGGCAGTAAATATCCTGCGCAGCTTGCTGATGCCTGTCATCATGGTGCCCTTGCTGCTTCTGGGATATGGCTCAGTGGCGATGGTGGCAGTTTCCGTGGGGCTGAATGTGGCGTGCCTTCTGCTGAATGTCTATTACTGCTGCAGCAGACTGGATGTGCATTTTGCCCGGGGGAATTTTGACAGGGTGTTTTTGCAGGAAATCGCCGGTTACTCGTTTTTTATTTTCCTGAATGCCGTGATGGACAAGGTGTACTGGGGCAGCGGCCAGTTTGTGCTGGGCATCGTGTCGGGAACCTTGCAGGTGGCGGTTTATGCCGTAGTAATGCAGTTTCTGATGATGTTTATGCAGTTTTCCACCGCTATCAGCAGTGTTTTTTTGCCCAAGGTGACAATGATGGTGGCAAAAGGGGTAACGGCAGGGGAGCTGACGGCTTTTATGACAAGGATTGGCAGGCTGCAGCTTTACCTGATAGGCATGATTGTCAGCCTGTTTTTCCTTCTGGGCAGGGATTTTATCTTCCTCTGGGCAGGTGAGGGATATATGGCGGCTTATCCGATGGTGCTGATGCTGATGCTGGTGATGACTATCTCGCTGGTACAGAATGTGGGCATATCCATACTGATGGCGATGAATTTAAATCGCTATCGGATGACGGTTTATACTGTTTGCGCCGTCATCAGTTTCATTGCAAGCTTTCCGGCAGCTATGGCTCTGGGGGGCATGGGCTGTGCTTTGGCTACTGCCTTGTCCCTTTTTATCAGCACGGGATTTTTTATGAACCGCTACTATAAAAATAAAATCGGGATTGATATAGGCAGGTTCTGGCAGCAAATGGGCAGGATATGGCTGGTGGTTATTGGTTTTGTGCTGCTGGCCGGAGGCCATAAGTATTTGCTGGGCAGCATCGACGGCTGGCTGATGTTTTTTGCCTATGCCGGCAGTTATATGGTGCTTTATGTCCTGTGTATTTACAGGGGCTGTATGAATGATTATGAAAAAGGGCTGCTCCTGGGGGCAGTAAAGAGATGGAGAGGAAGCAGGTGAATTGTATGAAGATAGAAGCTTTGGCGGACAATAGGTGCTGTGGCTGTGCTGCGTGTGCCAATGCCTGTGCAGCCGGAGCCATCAGGATGGCAGAAAATCATGAAGGGTTTCTCTATCCTGTGGTTAATCATGAGATGTGTATTGGCTGCGGTGCCTGCGACAGAGCATGTCCCCGTTTAGATGAGTATCCTGTGGCTTATGCAGCTATGTGTCATAGTTTACCTATCAGGGAGAAAAGTTCGTCTGGCGGAGTATTTTATCTGCTGGCGGAAAAAATTCTCCGGCAGGGCGGAGCTGTCTATGGTGCAGCTTTTGATGAAAAATTTGAGGTGTGCCACTGCCGCGTTGATAATGTCAATGACCTGGAGAAATTGCAAGGCTCCAAGTATGTCCAGAGCAGGACCGGAGAGATTTTTCGCGATGTGAAGTCGCAGCTTGCCACAGGCAGGCTGGTGCTTTTTTCTGGTACTCCATGCCAGTGCGAGGGCTTGGTATCTTATTTGGGTAAGTCGTATGCCAATCTTTATGTGGTAGATTTTATTTGTCATGGTGTACCGTCACCGGCTGTATGGCGTAGCTATTTGCAGTATGTGGCAGGGCTGAAAAAATGCACACAAATCTCCCACGTCTCCTTCCGTAGCAAAAACCTTTCCTGGGAAAGGTTTTTGCTCGAATTTACATTCGCAAACTCGAGCAAATACCGTAATGACTTGTATACGGATATATATTTGCGCGGTTTTTTAAAGGATTTGTATTTGCGAAAATCCTGCTATGAATGTACATCCCGGAAGCTGCACAGGGTGTCTGATGTAACTGTGGCAGATTTTTGGGGAGTGCAGGATGTGCTGCCGGATATGTACGATGGCAGGGGGACATCTTTAGTGCTGGTTCAGTCAGATAAAGGTCAAAGGCTTTTTGACGGCATTGATGCAAGGATTAGCAGAGTAAATTTTGCTGAGGCAATCAGGAGAAATCCTGCATATTTCTGTTCACCTGGGATACATCCGAAGCGGGATGTGTTTTTTAAGCGGCTTGAGGCAGGAGAGGAGCTGGTGCCTTTGCTGGAAGAGTTACTAAAAGAACAGCTAACATACCGTGTTAAGAATAGATTGCGTTCCATCAAGGTATTGCGTGATATATATCATTGTATACGAAAATGATTTTTCTGTATAGATGAGGCGTGATATTAGCTCTCTGCTGGAACATTAAAATAAGCCACAAAAATCTGCGGCTTATTTGTGGAATTGATTGAGTTAAAGCAAGGCCAGGTATTGGGTAAAATCTGATTTTGGGATGCCGATGGCACTCATGGCCTCTTCGGCTGACAAGTGTAAATTTTTCATAAGGTTTTTGATGGAATCAAGTTTGCTAATTGCTGTTGCCGTTGCCGCTTTTTCTTCGGCTTTAACTCTGGCAGCTTCAGATTTGGCAAGTTCAGCCGTTGCTTCTGCCATTCTTTCGGCAACATATTCTTCAACGATATTGCACATTTTGCATACCTCCTCGTCA
>JBJDWY010000145.1:0-6270 GCA_051866255.1 Anaerovibrio sp.
AATGATTTGTGAATGATATACAAAAATTTATTCTACAAACATTATATCACTTTTTCAGTGAGAATAAAATATGTTTTCTAAGAAAATATGATTTATTTTTATATCAGGAGGTTATTATGACACGGTTTAGAGATTTGCGCATAAAAAAAGGGCTGACGCAAACAGAATTCCGGCACTTGTATAACGAAAAATATGCCAGATCCTATACTGCGGCGGCTATTTCCCAGATTGAGCATGGCAGGAGAATGCCGGAGCTGGGAGCGTTATTGGATTTTGCAGATTTTTATGGCGTGAGCCTTGATTATTTGCTGGAGCGGGACAGGGATTTGGGAGAGAGCTGCATGTCCAGCAAGCTGAAGGATTTTGTTGAGCAGCTGTCTGCTAGAAAAGAGGACAGGCCGGATGGCAGTGGTGATGCCGGCGAGGATGATGAAGATTATCAGGAAAGTAAAGAGAATATAGAGATATTGAAGGGGCTTTTGCAGCAATCTGTGCTATTGGCACAGAGGGTGGAGAAGGACACGAAGCATTCCTGAATTGATATATATATATGCTGTTGCCAATGGATGGCTGGTGCGATACAATATGATGTAATAAGTTAGAGTTTGTGCATAATTATTGTGTGTGGTTTAAGCATAACTATATGAAAGAAAGTGAGTTATTTATGATATTGGTTTCCTCGTGCCTGCTGGGTAATAACGTAAAGTATAGTGGTGGCAACAACGGTCATGAGCTGCTGATGAAGTACAGGCAGTATCTGACGGCAGTCTGCCCGGAGTGCCTGGGGGAGCTGACGATTCCGCGGCCTCCGGCGGAGCTGCAGGGGGGCGATGGCCATGCTGTGCTAGCTGGCAGGGCAAGGGTGTGCAATAAGGAAGGTCTGGATGTAACGGGGCATTTCCTGCAAGGGGCAAGGCTTGCCCTGAATCTGGCAAAGAAGCATAGTGTGAAGGTTGCCATTTTGAAGGCGAACAGCCCCTCCTGCGGCAATGTGCAGATTTACAGCGGCAGGTTTGATGGTGAGAAAATTCCGGGTGCCGGGGTGGCAGCTGCCCTGCTGCAGGAAAATGGCGTAAAGGTGTATTCGGAGCAGGAGATTGATGAGGATTTGCTGAAAAGGCTCATTGAGGAGGACAGGGACTGAAATACTGGGAAATATAGGGAAATATTGGGAAATATTGGGAAATATTAGGAAATTTTCCGGTATTTGCCTTTGAGCTGCCGGGCACGGATTGACATTGCAATGAAAAATAAATATAATAGTACAGTGTGACTAAAAACAAGCGCAGGCACGTTGCATTAGATTTTGACGGCAGATGGATTTCGGTTTTCTGCATGAAGTTTTGATGGCAGATGGAGTTTAGTTTTTTGCATAAAGCTGGTGCAGCTGCCGCCTGTTATTATATGACAAAAGGAGTTTTGCAAAATGGCAGACAAGAGTGTAATGCTGACCGCGGATGGTCTTAAAAAATTGCAGGAAAAGCTGGATTACTTGAAGGGAGAAAGGCGCAAAGAGGTAGCAGAACGCCTGAAAGCTGCCATTGCTCTAGGCGACCTGTCCGAGAACTCCGAGTATGATGATGCGAAAAATGAGCAGGCATTTTTGGAAGGTGAAATCCTTGAGCTGGAGGAGAGCATCAGGAATGCCCGCATCATCGAGGCAAGCTCTGACAGCAACACGGTTTCCCTGGGCTGCCAGGTTGTGCTGAAGGATATTGAGTTTGATGAGACTGATACCTACATGATTGTCGGCTCTACCGAGGCTGACCCGGATAATGGCAAGATTTCCAATGAGTCCCCGGTGGGCCTGGCTATTATGGGGCAGGCTGTTGGCTCTGTGGTGGATGTTGTCGTTGGCGATAACATTATCCAGTATCAGATTATGGAGATTAAGCAGTAAGCAATATAATAATGATGATATAGTATACAATAGTTATACTAGCTGCAATAGGAGATAGATTTAAGTGTCAGAGAAGAATGAGAGCAAGCCTGTTGTTGAACAGGATATGAATGAGCTTTTGAAGGTGCGCCGGGATAAGCTGGCAGCCTTTGAGGCAAAGGGCGTGGCTCCTTTTGGCCACCGTTTTGAGGTTTCTCACCATGCCAATGAGGTGCTGGAGCAGTTTGAGCACCTTGAGGGCGAGGCTGAGAGCCAGGAAGAAATTACTATCGCAGGCCGCCTGATGGCAATCCGCGGCCATGGCAAGGCAAGCTTTTCCGTGCTGATGGATCGCAGCGGCCGTATCCAGATTTATTTTAAGCTGGATGTGCTGGGGGAGGAGAAGTATTCCCAGTTCAAGCTTTTGGATATTGGCGATATTATCGGTGTCAAGGGCAAGGTTTTCCGCACCCGCCGGGGTGAGCTTACTGTCCGTGTGGATGATTTTGACCTTTTGTCCAAGTCCCTGCGTCCGCTGCCTGAGAAGTTCCACGGCCTGACGGATACGGAAATCCGCTATCGTCAGCGTTATGTGGATTTGATTATGAATCCTGAGGTTATGAATACCTTTGTGGCTCGTACCAATATCATGAAGTCCATTCGTGATTATCTGGATGAGCGTGACTTCTTGGAGGTTGAGACTCCGGTGCTGGGTACTATTGCCGGTGGTGCAGCTGCAAGGCCGTTTATTACCCATCACAATACCCTGGATATTGATATGTACCTGCGTATCGCCACTGAGCTGAATCTGAAGCGGCTGATTGTGGGCGGCATGGAGCGTGTCTATGAGATGGGGCGCGTTTTCCGCAACGAGGGCATGGATGTGCGCCACAACCCTGAGTTTACTTCCATTGAGATTTATCAGGCTTATGCTGATTATCGCGATTTGATGGATATTACCGAGGGCATTGTGCTGAATGCGGCTCAGAAGGTGCTGGGCACTACCGTCATCAATTATCAGGGCACTGAGATTGATTTGGCAAAAGTTAAGCGCATCAGCATGAATGATGCGGTGAAGGAAGCAACCGGCAAGGATTTTCTCAGCTGCCAGACTGTGGAGGAAGCCCGTGCCATGGCCAAGGAGATTGGCGTTCCTTATGAGGAGCGTTTCGGCATTGGCGGCATTTTGAATGCAGCCTTCGAGGAAAAGGTGGAGGAATCCCTGATTCAGCCGACCTTTATTACCGGCCATCCGACGGAGATTTCCCCTCTGGCCAAGAGGAATCCTGAGAATCCGATGATTACCGACCGCTTTGAGTTCTTTATCTATGGCCGTGAGCTGGCCAATGGCTTTACCGAGCTGAATGACCCGATTGACCAGGAGGGGCGTTTCCTGGATCAGATGAAGCAGCGTGAGGCTGGTGATGATGAGGCTCATGAGATGGATCGTGACTTCATTACTGCCCTGGAGTATGGCCTGCCGCCAACGGGGGGACTGGGCATCGGCATCGACCGCCTGGTTATGTTCCTGACGGACAGTGCTTCTATCCGTGATGTGTTGCTGTTCCCGACCATGAAGCCGCTGGTTGGCGAGGGCAGGAAAAAGCTGGCCGATGCTGCACAGGTGGATGGCGAGGCGCCTGCAGAGAAGCTGGATCTTTCCAAGGTAAAGATTGAGCCTCTCTTTGAGGAGTGCGTTGATTTTGAGGCCTTCTCCAAGTCTGACTTCCGTGCGGTGAAGGTCAAGGCCTGCGAGGCTGTGAAGAAGTCCAAGAAGCTGCTGCAGTTTACCCTGGATGATGGTACCAGCACTGACCGCACCATCTTGAGCGGCATCCATGCTTACTATGAGCCGGAGGAGCTGATTGGCAAGACGCTGGTTGCTATCGTGAACCTGCCGCCCCGTGCCATGATGGGCATTGAGTCCTGCGGCATGCTGCTGAGTGCAGTGTGCGAGTATGACGGGGAGGAAAAGCTGAACCTCTTGATGGTTTCTGACAATATTCCGGCTGGTGCCAAGCTGTATTAAAAAACTTGTCATAAAATAAAACTTAGCAAAGCTATATCCGGCTTTGCTAAGAATATGATAATGTATAATACCGCCTGTTTGTGTGAATATGCAGATAGGCGGTATTTTTTTATTTTTTGGCAAGTTCTAATGCTAAACCGATCAATCTATCGGTCTGGTCAGCCATGAACAGCGGAATGTTCAGTATATCGTCATCCAGTCGGAGATTATCAAGGGAGAAACGTATGCGGAGCTTGACCTCATCTGGAAACAGTTCCTTGAATTTCTTTAGGCTTTTGCTGGTGGTATTGGCTTCCAACTTGACCTCAATTGGGAAAATATCATTTTCTCTCTGAATGAGGAAATCCACTTCGTATGGCGGATTTGTCTGTGTCCAATAGCGGGGAAATACTTCAAATTGCGTGAGTAGTGTTTGCAATACAAAATTCTCAGTCAATGCGCCTTTGAATTCGGTAAAGAGGCGGTTTCCTTCTCCAAATGCAGTAGGTGCCAGTTGCGCCAGACGGCGGAGCAGGCCGACATCCACCAAATAAATCTTAAAGGCCGAGATGTCATCATAAGCGGCTATTGGAAGCCTGGGAGCGGAGCTGCGGTAGATTTTATGCACCAGGCGGGCATCCACCAGCCACTGTAATGCATCCTCATATTCACGGGCTCTGGCCCCTTCTTTGACAACCTTGTAGATGAAT
The DNA here is from genome assembly GCA_051866255.1 of Anaerovibrio sp. Taxonomy (GTDB): domain Bacteria; phylum Bacillota; class Negativicutes; order Selenomonadales; family Selenomonadaceae; genus Anaerovibrio. The sequence continues at coordinate 4,598 of JBJDWY010000145.1, forward strand.
TTCTTATTCTCCCGTGCAAGCTGAGAAGGAATCGATTTCCAGATCATTGAAATCTTCGGGAATTCACTGATCTTAGGATGCTTTGCAAAATCCCGCTCGTAGGCACTGATGATTCCAGAGAGAGCTTCCTGCATGGCTGAAACATCCCTTGCTTCTGTCCACATCTTGACAGATTCCGGCATACCGCCGGTTACATAGTACATTTTGAGTTTTTCGTAAAGCGGATTGAAGAATGCATCGGGTAGCGGCTCAAGGGTATCTATTGTTTCCAGATATTTAGCCAGATTTTCATCATTGTTGGCCAGCAGGAACTCGGTGAAGGTCATAGGGTCAATCTGCATGAAGTTGACTTTGCCCACCGGGAAAGAAGATGGCTTCGCCAAGGCAATGCCCAGTAGAGAACCGGCGCAGGCAATATGATACTGTGGTGCATTTTCGCAGAAATATTTCATGGAGTTAATAACATTGGGGCAGTCCTGCACTTCATCGAAGATGATGAGAGTCTTTTCCGGCACAATCTTCTGACCGCTTGCCATCATCAAATTTTGCAGAAGCCGCTCCACATCCTTTGTGGTTTCAAAGAACTGTTTGTATTCCTCATTTTCATCAAAGTTGAAATAAGCTGTATTTTCATAATAACATCTGCCAAACTCTTTTAGTATCCATGTTTTGCCTACCTGACGCACACCTTTCAAGATTAAAGGCTTGCGGTAGGGAGAATGCTTCCATTTCAGCAGTTTATTTAAAATCAATCGTTCCATATATGTACTCCTTCACATTTTTATTTGTAATTATGTGTTAATTTATCACATTTTTATTATATATAAAAAGCGTAAAGAATACAATCCTAATCACAAAAATATATGTTCTTTGCACTCTGTTTATGGTATAATTACATTGTAGACAGGGTGTTTTTTGTTTGCGTGAGGTGATAGTATGTGTACTGCAGCCAAATTAAAAATTATTACTGCCGCTGTGGTTAAATCTGTATTGCTGGTTTCGGACAAAGTAGAAAAGATAATTTTGTTTGGGTCCCAGGCGCGTGGTGATAGCACAGCTGAATCGGATATAGATATTTTAGTTGTTGTCGATGAACCACCTGAGGATATATACGATTTGAAAAAGGCCATGTGGAAGCATACCAACGATATTAGCTTACAATATGATGAGGTCATTTCCTTAATACTGAAAAGTGTGTCAGAATATGATAAGATGCGCAATACGTTGTTTTATGATAATGTAGCCAGGGAAGGGATTGAGCTATATGGACGAGCAAGCTAGGACATTGTCTGATTACAGGCTGGAAAAAGCAAAAGATAGGTACTATGACTGTAAAAGTTATTGAACATGCGGATAGTTCACTCCTAGCCCAAACAATTAGTGTTAGTGATGCTGAAATGGATAAGCGTGCGGTAGCTGCTGTGAGGGCAGCTATTCATAGAGCTGAAGTATGCAAGAAACCTGTAGCGAGATATGATGTTGCTACAAAAAGAGCATTTTTGGAATTTCCTGATGGGAGCAGAAAATATATCGAATGAAAACGATGATCAAGGGTATCTTCAGAATATAAAATGAAAATACTTGGTGAGGCTAGTTTATGATGGGAATACTATGGCGTTATGCAGGAAAAGAGGTGTGTGTATGTCAGAAGACAAGAAATGGCAGTTTGAGCT
>JBJDWY010000146.1:0-6210 GCA_051866255.1 Anaerovibrio sp.
AAGCGATGCAGGAGCTTAGAAGCGCGAGGCTGTGCTAAGAGCGAGAGCGAGTTTTCTATGGGTACTGCCGCTACCTGTCCCTTTTAAATGTCTGAACAGAGTCCACGAAATATCAAACTACGTTAGTACATGCACAAAGTAACAATCAGGCACTACGACAAACTGGAATCAACAATAGTATCCAAAAGCTTCGGGCTGTCCTCCTGCCGCACGGCATGAGTCTTGGTCTGGGACACGATTTTGCCTTCGCGCATGACAGTAACCAGCGTGGAACCATCAGACAAAATCCTCGTTACCGTCACTGTCTTCTCCGGGTCTCCCCCATCATTGGAATTCAGGCTGGGACTCTGCCCCTTTTTCATCTTGTCCAAAAGCACAGAAAAATTGGAACAGGTCTCCTCATGCTCCGCATTCCTCGCCTTTGCGCCTGTCCAATTGCCGATACCAAGACCGGCTCCATTAACCTTGCTAGTCATAAAAAAGCTCCTTTCAACTTGCTTCAATCCATTGAAAACTTTTCGAGCTTATTAGCCAGCACCATTGAACCAACTAAAATCCTTGCTACGTTAATGATATCGTAGCAAAGGGAAAATATCTTTACCTTCTTGTGAGAATAGTGGACAGATAATTCAGCTTCCTGCCCTTCTCCCCGGAAATATCCCGGATAATCACCTCATCATCAAGGCCGCAGCGGCTTGCCAGCACTGCCTGCTTTGCCAGCCCTTCCTCCGAGAGCATATCAATCACGGCATCGGAGTTCTTGTACACCTTCATGAGCACGGCATTATCGCAGGTCTTCAAGGCAGACCGCACCCTGTCCTCCGGCATGTTGGCAGGAATAATGCTCAGAATGCTGTCCCCCTCCACAATCGGGGTGTTGGTGGCACTGCCGATGGCACAAAAAGCCGGAATCCCCGGAATCGTCTCTATCTCCACAGCCTCATGCTGCAAAAGCCGGAACACATAAATGTAGGTACTGTAAAACATCGGGTCTCCCAAGGTCAGGAAGCCCACATTTTTCCCTGCCTGCAAAAGCTCCAGAATTTCCTGCTTGTTGCTCTGCCAGGCGGTATCATCCTCCGCAAAGCCTACCGTCATAGGAAAAACCTGATACACGATTTCCGTTTCCGGCTTGATATATTGGCTGGCAATGTTCAGTGCCACACTGCCATCCTTTTTTTCTGTTTTAGGTGCAATAATCACATCCAGCTGCTTGATTGCATTGATGGCCTTTACTGTCAAAAGCTCCGGGTCACCTGGGCCCACACCAATACCAAATAACTTCCCTGCCATAAAAACCTTCATTCCTTTCCATGCAATGTACACACGACCAAAAACAAGCACTGCAAAGATTATTGCTCATACATTTCTTTCATTTTAATTAATTAATTATTTATTTATTCATTTCATTATTTATCCGCAACTCTAAACGGATGCGGTATCAATATTTTATATCAACAGGCAAAACCTGTCAAAATTCTCATGTATATTCTAGGATTCCAAATCCTTCAGGTAACGCTTCAAGGCATCCTGCCACTCAGGCAGCGGCGCAAAGCCATTTACCGTCAGCTTGCCGGTAGCCAGCCTGCTGTTAAATGGACGGGCAGCCTTGCTGACGCCATATTCCTCGGTAGTAACAGGAATTACCTTGGTATCATAGCCGGCCTGGCGGAAAATCTCACAGGCAAAATCATACCAGCTGATATAATCCCCCTCATTGGTGGCATTATAGAAGCCATATTTTTCCGTCTCTATCATATCTGTCAGCAGCCGTGCCAAATCCAGCGTATAGGTAGGCCTGCCAATCTGGTCATTAACCACCCGCAGCTCAGGGTATTTTTTGCCCACATTCAGCATGGTCTTGATAAAATTGTTGCCGTTTCTGCCAAATACCCAGGAAATGCGCACCACGAAGAACTTCTCCAGGCACTCCTTCACCACCAGCTCCCCCATCAGCTTGCCAAAGCCATAGACATTCAATGGGTCATACTCATGGCAATCCGCGTCCCAGGGCTCAGTTCCCTGCCCGGCAAATACATAATCCGTAGATATATACATCATCTTGCAGTGAATATAATTGCAGGCATCCACAATATTGCTAGTGCCATTGCCGTTTACATCCAGTACCTTTTCCTTGTTTTCCGGCTCCTCAGCCGCATCCACATTGGTCCAGGCCGCGCAGTGAATCACCGCATCAGGCTGCAGGTCAAAGATAATCTCCCTCACCCTTGTCCTGTCCAGAATATCCAGCTGATAATAAGGCGCACTGCATACAGCACTGCCATCCTGCATGCCGCTGTACTGCTCAGAGGAACCGGAGCCTATCGCCTCATGGCCTCTCGCTGCCAGCTCATTGACCACATCATGCCCCAGCTGCCCATTGACTCCCGTAACAAAAACCTTCATAAAAACATCTCTTTCCTATTACTGAGCTATAACATCAGTTAAAATCTAAAATAAATAAATGGATTATAGGTCGATGCAGATAAACTTGCCATTGATAAAACCAAAACACCTATTATAAATATATCATAAATTGCATTTTTATACCACTGCCCACCTTGCAAAAATTCCAGAAATCTTCCAAAAATAGGCACACTACCTATAATAGCCACTATAAATACAGTAAGATGGTTCGCCTGCAAATAGTAATCCGCAGTAAATGCCACAGCTTCCGGCTGCACAATCCCAAGCATAGTACCAATGAATCCAATTCCTTCACTAACACTATCAGCCCTAAACATAGTCCAACCTATTACAAAAACAAAAATAGTATATATATGACGCAAAACAACATATTTTCCATCAGAAAGTGTTTTTATTCCAGCAAACCTTTCCAATACGATAAATAAGCCATGCCACATTCCCCACAACACAAATGTCCAGTTTGCACCATGCCACAATCCTGTGATAAAAAATACCACAGCCAAATTAACATATGTACGAACATTGCCAAGACGATTTCCTCCTAAGGAGATGTATACATATTTTCTAAACCATGACCCTAATGATATATGCCATCTGCGCCAAAACTCAGTAATGCTCTTGGAAATATATGGATAATTAAAATTTTCCAAAAAATGAAAACCAAAAATCCTTCCCAATCCAATAGCCATATCTGAATATCCGGAAAAATCATAAAATAACTGAAGACTATAACACAAAGCACCAATCCATGCCACTGGCATGTCAACGTAAGCAAAGCCAGAGTTAAAAATATTATCTGCCACCGCACCAAGCTGATTAGCAATCAAAACTTTCTTGCCCAAGCCGACAATAAAACGCCTTGCACCATATACCACATCTGAAAAATCGCTGTTATTATTCTCTATATCATGCACTATATCATGATACTGTACAATAGGTCCAGCTATCAGCTGCGGAAAAAAGCTTATATATAATGTTAGCTTGTAGAAACTAGTCTGAGGTTCAACCTCTTTCCTGTAAACATCAATTACATAAGATAATGCCTGGAAAATAAAAAATGAAATTCCAAGTGGCATAACAATGTTTCTAGCTGCAAAACTTTGTTGGAAAATTATATTAATGTTGCTTAATAAAAAATTAAAATACTTAAAATACACCAGGACAAACAAAGTTAACGAAACATCACAAATCAATACTGCCAAACGTTTTCTTCGTGAATTAACTTTGCTAATAAAGATTGCTCCAACATAATTTACCAAACATATTAGCAACATTATTGCCACATTCTTTGGTTCTCCCCAAGAATAAAAAAACAAGCTAGCTAACAAAAGCCAATACAAACGCTTATCCTTGGCGAAAAAATAATAACCACCCATAACTACTGGCAGAAAAACTGACAAAAAAATCATTGAGCTAAACAGCATCAGTTACCCACCTCCTGAAAGCCAGTGCGTAATAATATATTATCTGCATATCTGCTTACTGTTTCCGCAATAACTATGTCAGGCTTTTCCTTGATTATAACATCCATGTATTTGTTTATATCATGATCCCAATAATACAAAACCTCATGAAAAGTTTCAGATAAATATGGCTGCAAAGCATTAGTAAACGAATCGCGAAATACCATGACTTTTAACGGTCGGGTATAGTTAATAGTTCTCAAGAACACTAAACGGCCATCTTCGCTTTTATTTTCCTCAATAATTTGATAACTCCATCCATCTGCAGGCTCTGGAACAACATAATCAACATGCTTCATACGTTCAGTATAATCCACGCTAAGCATTTTAGATAAATCGCCATTATCCATGTGTTTGCGATTGCCAAATGACATTTCATCCTTGGTTAGTGTATTCAAATCAGGATATTGTTCCTTAATATGCTTCATCAGCTCTAGATAGCCAATGTATGCTCCAATTTCTGACCAATGTGTATCTGTTTTATAATACAATAATTCGTTGGTAGAGTTCTTAGCTACTTCTAACATTTTTAGAGGAAAAATGGGCACACATTCCGCATTGCTTCTCTCTAAATAATCAACCAATAGACCAATTCTATCGGAATCTTTAGCCTTAATTTTTCTAATACCATTCAGATATTCACCATAAACATCTTCCTTATTAGGTGCAATCAAATGAAAATATGCTATATCACGCCTCCTAAACCACCGTTTTTGTGCTTCTAAATTTTCCTTGATAACTTGACATTGCGCATCTGAATATAATAATTTATTCTGATACAATTCTATAGATTTTTCTCCTTTGTAAAAAATCCAATCATTATCGCCTTCTATAGCACGATTGTTTTCTAATCTTGATTTTTCTCCAGCACACAAAAGAATTGAAAAATTTTTATGCAATGATAGCAATTCCTGACGACCAAAAAACCTGTCATTAAAAAAATTCTCCAATTTTCCTGTTAAAGTTCCATCATAAAATGATTTCAGCGTAACATCCGGAAAATCAGCCAGCCTTCTATTTTCATTGCCTCCATTTTGTTCACTACTGATATGACACACAGGCAATATAATCAATGAAAACACTGCCAAACAAAAAACTACCTGTTCAATACTATTATGAACACATAATTTATATATATTTTTTACTAATGGAAATAATACTCCGCTCCCCACTATCACCCATGTAATTAAAACCAAACCATGATGAGTAGGACTGATAATCCATGAAGCAACACCAGCTAACAAAATGGAAAAAAGTAAAATTACCCACTGACTGACTGACTGACTGACTGACTGACTTTATCACATTTCACTATACACTGCAACTCCTTCCATAAAATAAATTTAAATTCGCCTAACCATTTTTCTTCACACGAAACATACACCGCATCCCAACAAAACGGCTAGGCGAATAATTAATTAAAACTTAAAGGTATCTTTCAGTCCCAGCCACTTCTTGTCCTTATCTGACAAATTCAGCGGCACGCCATCCACCGTGTAGCCGGCAGAATCGGCACTGCCCTGATAAGCTCCTTTCAGCTTCGGCCACTCTATGCCGATTTCCGGGTCGTTCCAGGCAAGACCGCCCTCATCCCCGGGCTGATAGAAGTCCGTCACCTTGTAGCAGAACTCCGCCTCGTCACTCAGCACCAGGAAGCCGTGGGCAAAGCCCTCGGAAATATAAAACTGCTTCTTGTTCTCCGCACTGAGGGTAACGCCATACCACTGGCCATAGGTGGCAGAGCCCTGGCGCAAATCCACAGCCACATCAAACACCTCGCCGCGAATCGCCCTCACCAGCTTGCCCTGGGGATGCTGCTTCTGAAAATGCAGCCCCCGCAGCACCCCCTTGGTGCTCATGCTCTGATTGTCCTGCACAAAAACCATATCAAGGCCTGCCTCATGCATATCCTGCTGATTATAGGTCTCAACGAAATAACCGCGATTGTCACCGAACACTGTCGGCTCTATTACGTAAAGCCCCTCAATAGGAGCCTTGGTAACCTTTATCTTGCCCACTGCCATATCTCCATTTCACATCTATGCTTAACGATTGCCATACATCTTGTCGTAATACTGCTGGTATTCGCCATTTACAATATCCTGCCACCACTTTTTGTTGTCCAGGTACCAGCGAATAGTCTTCTTGATGCCGTCCTCAAATTTCGTTTCCGGCAGCCAGCCCAATTCATTGTGGATTTTGGTGGGGTCAATGGCATAGCGCATATCATGCCCCTTGCGGTCACCCACATGGGTAATCAGGGACTCCGGCTTGCCCAGCTCCCGGCAGATGATTTTGACAATCTCAATATTCTGCTTCT
>JBJDWY010000147.1:0-27221 GCA_051866255.1 Anaerovibrio sp.
CAGCATCCCAATCCTCCTCCTTCATGCGCATCAGCAGGTTGTCCCTGGTAATGCCGGCGTTGTTTACGAGAATATCAACGCCCCCGAAGGTATCCACAACGGTCTTGACCATCTCATCAACAGCCTCGCCATTGGAAACATCAGCCTGGACGATAATCGCCTTGCCGCCTGCTGCCTCAATCATGGACTTTACTTCCTCGGCAGCAGCAGTATTGCCTGCATAGTTAATAGCCACGGCAGCCCCTTCCTGGGCAAGCCTCAGGGCAATAGCCCTGCCGATGCCGCGGGACGCACCTGTAACAAGCGCAGTTTTTCCCTCTAAAAGCATATTAACGAACCTCCTTGAAATAGTCAAGAGATTTTTCTAAAGATTCTACATCCTCTACGTTCAGGCTCTTAATAGACTTGTCAATTCTGCGGTTGAAGCCGCACAGAGTCTTGCCAGGACCTGCCTCCAGCAGCACGTCGGCACCGAACTCCTTCATCTTTGCCACGCAGTCCTCCCACAAAACAGGGCTTGCTGCCTGGGCAACCAGGCTTGCCTTGATATCTTCAGCCTTGGTCAGCACCTGGGCATTGACATTTGCCACAACAGGAATCCTGGCATCAGACAGGGTAACCTTGTCCAGCTCCACAGCCAGCTTCTCGGCAGCAGGCTTCATCAATGTACTGTGGAACGGTGCACTTACAGGCAGGATAACTGCCTTCTTGGCACCGGCTGCCTTCAGCTCCTCCACAGCCAGCTCCACGCCGCGGGTAGCACCTGCAATAACAATCTGCCCAGGGCAGTTGAAGTTTACTGCCTGCACAGGGCTCTCAGCGGAAACGGACTGGCAGATCTCCACAATCTTTTCACGGTCTACGCCTATAATAGCAGCCATACCGCCCTCGCCTACAGGCACGGCCTCCTGCATATAGGCACCACGCTTATGCACCAGCGCAACAGCATCCTGGAACTTCAGCACGCCTGCTGCCACCAGTGCGGAATACTCACCCAGGCTATGGCCGCCGGTAATCTCCGGCTGCACACCGTTTTCCTTCAAAATCTCGTTGGCAATGCAGCTGATGGTCAGGATAGCCGGCTGGGTATTGGCAGTCAGCTTTAAGTCCTCCTCAGGCCCCTCAAAGCACATCTTCATGATGGAATAGCCAAGAGCCTCATCGGCCTCCTTGAACATTTTCTTGGCAACATCGTAGTTGTCAAAAAAATCCTTGCCCATGCCCACCTTCTGAGCACCCTGTCCCGGGAATACAAAAGCTAATTTACTCATTTTTACCTCTTTCTTTTAAAACACAATCTCTATGTTCCTGCAACAAAGTCACAGGCAATAAGTCAAAGTATTGCTTAAAATACAGATAGATTATTTCAGAGTATTATGAACTCGCTCGCCTACGGCAGCAATCCCGCCTACCAGCTCCTCAATAATAGCAGCTACAGGCTTAATCTCATGGAACATGCCGCAGATCTGGCCGATCATGACGGAACCGTTCTCCACATCGCCCTTGTGGGTTGCCATATTCAGACGGCCTGCACCGAACTTCTCCAGCTCCTCAGCAGAAGCCTGATTTGCCTCCAGCTCCGCGTACTCGCGGGTCATCTTGTTGCCAATAACGCGGACAGGATGGCCGGTAGAGCGACCGGTAACCACAGTGGAGCGGTCCTTTGCCTTCAGCACCAGATTCTTGTAGTTCGGATGAGCAATGCACTCCTCGGAAACTACAAAACGTGAGCCCATCTGCACGCCGGAAGCTCCCAGGGCAAAGGCAGCCAGGATACCACGGGAATCACCGATACCGCCGGCAGCGATAACAGGCACGTCCACTGCATCCACAACCTGTGGCACCAATGCCATGGTGGTAATATCACCGATATGGCCGCCGGACTCAGTGCCCTCGGCAATAACGGCATCAACGCCGGAACGCACCAGGCGCTTTGCCAGTGCTACAGAGGCAACCACAGGAATAACCTTGGTGCCAACTTCCTTCAAAGCCGGCAGATACTCGGCTGGATTGCCGGCGCCGGTAGTAACAACTGCCACCCGCTCGTCAATCACAACCTGCATAACCTCTTTTACGAAAGGAGACATCAGCATGATGTTTACGCCAAAAGGCTTGTCGGTCCAGCGCTTCGCCTTCTGGATTTCTGCCCGGAGCAGGTCAGGCGGCATGTGACCGGCACCAATAATGCCCAGGCCACCTGCGTTGGATACAGCAGAAGCCAGCTCCGCCGTGCCAATCCACGCCATACCACCCTGGAATATTGGATACTTGATATTTAATAATTTACAAATTGGATTTTCCTCAAACATGTTAATCCTCCTTAGACCATCTGATAATGCAGGATGCCCATGTAAGCCCTGCACCAAAACCAGACAGTGCTATAATGTCTCCCTTTTTGAACCGCTTGGCAGCAGATGCCTCAGCCAGGGCGATTGGAATGCAGGCGGCAGACATGTTGCCGTACTTCTGGATGTTGACAATCACCTTGTCCATCGGCATGGACAAACGCTTTGCGGCAGACTCTATGATACGGATATTAGCCTGATGCGGCACCAGCCAGTCAATCTTTTCCTGTGGCATGCCAATCTTCTCCAGGGAGTTCTTGACAGTCCTGCCCATTGCCTTTACGGCAAACTTGAATACTTCCTTGCCATTCATGTGAATGAGATTGAGCCGCTGATCTATGGATTCCTTGCTGACAGGCATCAGGCTGCCGCTGGAAGGAATCTGTATCGCATCGCCGCCGGAGCCATCACTGCCCAGGTCAAAGCTGAGTATCCCATAACCATCCTCAACCTGCCCCAGCACAGCAGCACCGGCACCGTCACCAAACAACACACATGTATTGCGATCTTCCCAGTTGATGTACTTGGAAAGAGTTTCTGCTCCAATCACCAGTGCCTTCTTGTAGACACCTGTCTCAATAAACTGGGCTGCCACGCTGGCTGCATAAGCAAACCCAGAGCATGCAGCAGACAAATCAAAAGCCGCAGCATGCTTTGCTCCCAGACGATTCTGAAGCATACAAGCAGTAGATGGAATAATTCTGTCAGACGTCAGGGTAGCAACAATTATCAGATCAAGCTCCTCAGCAGCCGTACCGGCATCAGCCAGCGCACTCTCAGCAGCCTTCATAGCCAAATCGGACATAGGAACCCCGTCCTCAGCGATACGGCGCTCCTTGATACCTGTTCTCTCAACTATCCATTCATCACTGGTATCAACTATCTTTTCCAAATCAGCATTAGTCATTATCTTTTCTGGAACATAATAGCCAGTTCCAAGAATACCTGCACTATATAGTTTCGCTGTCATTCGCTAGCAACTCCTCCTCTGCAATACTGTCACGGATATGACCCGTAACATCATTCTTCACACACTCTATGGCTACGCCAATAGCACTGCAAATCGCTTTAGCGTTGGAAGAACCATGGCATATTATACAGCAGCCATTTACGCCCAAAAGCGGCGCACCACCATATTCGGAAACATCCAGGCGCCTGCCCAGCTTCTTCAGGGCCGGCATTACCAGCACCGCGCCAAGCTTTGCCAGGATGCCGCCGTTCTTAATCGCATCCTTGATCAGCTGGAACAAGGTCACAGCCAATCCTTCTGCAAATTTTAACACAATATTGCCAACAAATCCATCACAAATTACAACATCCGCCTTGCCGCTAGGGATATCACGGCCTTCAATATTGCCGATAAAATTTACATCCTTCGCCTGCTTCAGCATGGGATAAGTGGCCTGAACTTTTTTGTTGCCCTTAGTTTCTTCCTCGCCGATATTCAGAAGCCCCACCTTGGGGTTATCTATGCCATAAACATACTTGCTGAAAATCGAGCCCATCATTGCCATCTCCGTCAGATCCCGGGGCTTGGAGTCCACAATGGCGCCGGAGTCCAGGAGCAGGGCAATGCCGTGGGTGGTAGGCAGCGGCGTGGCAATCGAAGGACGGTCAATCCCTTTAATCATCTTAAGGAACATCTTGGCAGCCACCGTAGCTGCCCCGGTGCTGCCGGCTGACAGCACCCCGTCACAATCACCGCTCTTGACCAGCTTCGTGGCAACCACCAGGCTGGCATCCTTCTTGTGGCGGATTGCCTCCACGGGATGCTCACCCATCTCAATGGCCTCGCTGGCATGATGGATGATCAGGTGAGGATTATTTGCCATGCCGGTCTTCGCCAGCTCCGCCTTTATTTTTTCCTCATCGCCTACCAGAACTATATCGCATTTATACTTACGGACAGCTTCTACCGCACCCAGCACAATCTGCGCCGGTGCGTAGTCGCCCCCCATCGCATCAACTGCAATTCTCACAAAAAAGCCTCCTAATTAACTTCTGCCAAAGACACCATGATAAACTTCGCCCGGAACACCTCTTGCTTCTCGTTCCTGGTCTTTACCCAGACGAAAAACTTGTTGCTCCTCTGCTTGATGACCTCTGCCTTGGCTATCAGCATCTCCCCCACCTTTACCGGCACCTTGTACTTGATATTGGCCACGCCGGTAACAGCCAGCGGCGCATCAATCAAGGCCAGGGCAAGGGAATTGGCCTGAGAGAAAATAAAATGCCCCTTGGCAATCTTATTCCTGGCAAAAACCATATCCTCAGTAATCTTCAGCAGCGATATCCCTGAGTGACCTCTTTCCAAATCAATAACGTCACCTACAACCTCAGTCTTTTCCAAAGTGGTTATGTTGTCCTGAGCCTTCTCAGCCACCTGACGTATGCGCTCACGCACCTCAGGTATGCCCAGCTCCATCCGGTCCAGGCGGATGGTCTGAATGCTGACCTCAAAAAGGCCCGCCAGCTCCTCATCCGTCAGGAAGGGCTTTTCCCGTACCTGGCGCAAGAGAATTTCGTGTCTTTCCTTTTTTTTCAATCTTGCCATCTCTATCACCTGTACATAAAAACAAGGCACAGTGCTGCAATCTGCTTGCACCAGGATGCCTGCTCACGAAAAATTAGTACCAGCTCATATAACTTGATTGCAATTATACATGGTTATATATAAAAAGGCAAGCGAAAATTATAAAATTTTAACGGAAATCACACAGCTGAGCAAAACACCCCCATGTCAGTATAATAAATTTTAGGCTTTTAGTACAGTGTTTTTTCCAATTATGTAGCAATAATATTGCAATATCATGAATATTATGCCTGCACAAAGTAAAATGAGCAGAATTTCAATCCTCATAAAACTGAAGGAACGAAACTCTGCTCATATTACTCATTATTCAGCTGCGGAAATTACTTCCTTGCCATCATAGTAACCACACTCTGTGCAAACATGATGAGGCAACTTTGGCTCATGGCACTGAGGGCACTCAACATAGCCAGGAACTTCCAACTTCCAGTTAGCACGACGGGAATCGCGACGAGCCTTGGACATCTTACGCTTAGGTACTGCCATTTCAGGATACACCTCCTTGGAAATTATTCGATACTCGAATTATTTTGCTTCAATAATTGCTGCAATGCCGCAAGTCTTGGGTCAATAACAGTACGGTCACAGCCACAATCGCCATGATTGAGGTTTGCGCCGCACTTCAGGCACAGACCGCGACAATCAGCGTTGCATATATTATTTAACGGCTGGTCGGACAGAAGCACGTCCCTGACCACAGGAGACAGGTCTATCACATCGCCGTCAAAATAATTCACTATTTTTGCCTTTTCGCCACCGGACACAGGCTCACTGCCACGCTGAAATTCTTCGTTGAAGTCATGCACCTGCTGCAAGGAGGATGGCTCCAGGCAACGGTCACAGACAAAAGACTTGGTACAGCTTATCTGCCCGGTAAAACGGTAACAGCGACCGGTATGCACATATACGCCCCTGACAGCGATATCCCCTTCGAAGGAATACGTATCAGCAATGGCGTCTATTTCCCCGGCAGTAGTGGTAAACTCGAAAGGAATTTCCTCACCGGGACGGTCAGCTAAATTTGCTACATTGATTTTCATCATAGAAATGTCAACCTCAATAATTATAGCTACAGAAAAATGCTTTGTCAAGTAAAAGTTCTTGACAGGATATTTTTTATTGTGGCATTGTGGAGACATGATGGCGGCATGACAATGTCAGGTCAGGCACGCTCTCGCTATTATCCACGCCTAGCGGTACTAAGCTCTCGCTGCGCTAACGCTTGCGAATCGCTAAGTACCGAGGCGCGTCTCAATGCCTGTACCTGACACCGCCATGCCGCTGTCCACCTGCGTACATCTACCACAATGATGCTGTTCACATACACACAAACAGTATTACAATCCTTCAAGAAGCTCAAGGGCCTTCTGCACGGCATCAGCCTTGCCAGTGGTGACAGTCTCGCCGCTGCGGCGAATTTTCAGCTCCACCACGTCCTCTGCCACGGCCTTCGGGCCTACAGTGATGCGCAGCGGATAACCAATCAGGTCGGCATCCTTGAACTTGACACCGGCACGGTCCTTGCGGTCATCCAGAAGCACATCCACCCCTGCCTTTTTCAGCTCAGCATAGATGGACTCAGCCAGCTGCAGCTGCTCCTCGTTCTTGGCATTGACCGGCACCACAACCACCTCAAACGGTGCAATAGCCTTCGGCCAAATAATGCCGTTCTCATCATTGTTCTGCTCCACAGCAGCCGCCATAGTGCGCCCTACGCCGATGCCGTAGCAGCCCATGACCATCGGCTGCTCCCTGCCGTTCTCGTCCAGGAAGGTAGCCCCCAGGGCCTTGGAATACTTGGTGCCCAGGGTAAATACCTGGCCTGCCTCGATGCCCCTGGTCATCTTGATGGTGCCGCCGCAGCGAGGGCAGATATCCCCTTCCTTCACCATGCGGATATCAGCTACAACTACATCCTTGAAATCGCGCTTCGGATTTACGTTGATGTAGTGCATATCCTTCTCATTGGCACCGGCACAGGCGTTATACATCTCCATAACGGTCTGGTCTACGACAATCCTGGTGCCCTCCTTGATGCCGATAGGGCTCATGAAGCCAGGGCAGCCGCCAGCCGCCTCAATTACAGCCTCGTCAGCCATCCGAAGCTCGATAGCGCCTTCGATAAGGTTAATTACCTTTACATCATTTACCTCATGGTCACCCCGGACAAATGCCAGCACCAGCTCATCAGTATCTGTCTGGAAAGCCACTGCCTTGATGCACTTTTCCAACGGCAGGTTCAGGCACTCTGCCACCAGCTCAATAGTGTGGGCATCAGGAGTTGCCACTTTTTCCAAAGGCTTTGCTTCTTCCTCCAATGCCCTGATGACATTCAGCTCCGCCTTTTCATCGCTGGCTGCATAGTCACAGCTGTCACAGTAAGCGATATTGGACTCACCGGCTGCTGCCAGCACGGTGAACTCATGGGAATGGCCGCCGCCGATGGCACCGTTATCAGCCTCTACCGGGCGGAAATCCAGCCCCATACGGGTATAAATACGGGTATAGGCATCATACATCTTCTGATAAGAGAGATTCATGCCTTCCTCGTCCTTGTCAAAGGAATACAGATCCTTCATGATGAACTCACGGCCACGCATCAAACCGAAGCGGGGACGGATTTCATCACGATACTTATTCTGAATCTGATACAGCATCAAAGGCAGCTGCTTGTAGGAACGCACTTCATCACGTACCAGGGTAGTAACCATTTCCTCATGGGTAGGCCCCAGACAGAACTGGCGGCCATGACGGTCACGCACCCGGAACATCTCATCACCGTACACGCTCCAGCGGCCGCTTTCCTGCCAGATTTCCGCAGGCTGCACAATCGGCATGGAAATCTCCTGACCGCCTGCCTCATCCATTTCCTCACGGATAATCTGCTCAATCTTCTTGATAGTACGCCATGCCAAAGGCAGATAGGTATAAAGGCCTCCGGCAGCCTTCCTGATCATGCCGGCACGCAGCATGAGCTGATGGCTCCTGACCTCCGCCTCAGCCGGAGTCTCCCGTAATGTAGGTGCATAAAGATTAGTAGTACGCAATTTTATTTTTCCTCCTCCAGAATGGATTTTATTTCCTTGAACAATTCATCTACCAGCTCAGTCTCCGCCACCTTGCGGACAATCTCGCCCTTGCGGAACACCAGGCCTTCCCCCTTGCCGCCTGCTATGCCCACATCTGCACCGCGGGCTTCCCCGGGGCCATTCACCACGCAGCCCATGACAGCCACGGAAATCGGCTCCTTGATATCAGCCAGCCGCGCCTCCACCTGATCGGCAATACCAGCCAGGTCAATGCAGGTCCTGCCACAGGTCGGGCAGGAAATCAAGGTAGGGCCGTATTCCCTCATGCCCAGGGACTTCAAAATCTCGTTGGCAACCTTCACCTCCACCACCGGGTCCCCGGTGAGGGAAATGCGGAAGGTATCGCCAATCCCCTGAGCCAAAAGGGCTCCAATGCCTACCGCGGACTTAATCATGCCGGTGCGTGCCGTACCAGCCTCGGTAATGCCCAGATGCAGCGGATAATCCACCTTTTCAGACATGAGCTTGTACGCCTCCAGCGTCAAAGGAACATCATGAGCCTTCAGGGAAATCTTCAGATCATAAAATTCCTGCGCCTCCAAAATCCTCACATGCTGCAGGGCAGACTCCACCAGTGCCTCCGCTGTTACGCCGCCATACTTTGCCAGGAGCACCTTGTCCAGTGAACCGGCATTGACACCGATGCGGATGGGAATATGCCACTCCTTTGCCGCCTTCACCACAGCCTTGACATTTTCCTCACCACCGATGTTGCCGGGATTGAGGCGCAAGGCAGAAATCCCCTGCCTGATGGCCTCCAGTGCAAGGCGATAGTCAAAGTGAATATCTGCCACCAGCGGCACATTGACTTTTTGGATAATATTGCCAAGATTCAGTGCCGCCTCCATATCCGGCACCGCCAGCCGCACAATATCGCAGCCTGCTGCCTGCAGGGCATTGACCTGCGCCACCGTGGCCTCTGTATCCGTAGTCCTGGTATTGGTCATGGACTGCACCGAAACCGGCGCGCCATCCCCGATGGCCACATTGCCAATATAAATCCTGCGAGTCTTCTTCCGTTCTATCATGTCCCCAAACCTCACTTACTTCATCAGGTCATTAAATGTCGTAAATATCATCAGGGATACCAGCAGGGTAACGCCTGCCGCCTGAATATAATACATGGCCTTCGGCCCCAATGGCTTGCCCCTGAAGCCCTCCAGCACCAGCATCACAAAATGGCCGCCATCCAGGGCAGGTACAGGCAAAAGGTTGATGAGCCCCAGATTCAGGCTGAGAAATGCTGCAAAATTCAAAAGAGGCAAAATTCCCTGATTGGCTACCTCGCCAGTCATTTGCACGATCCCAACAGGACCTGACAAGGCATCTGCCCCCACAGAGCCCTGTACCAGCTGGACAAGAGCTCCCACCATGGCCATCAGCACAAAGACCACCTTCTTGGCAGCCAGTCCTGCAGCTTCCAGAATATCCGGCTGATAAATATCAGCACTGCTAGTAATGCCTATGATTACACGATTGCTGTCAGGCTCAGACTCGGGTATCAGGGTAGTGGAACGAACCTCACCATCCCGCTGATATGTCAGCTTAAAAGGCTTGCCCTCAGCCCCCTGAATCTGACGAGAAATATCATCCCACTTAGTGACCTTCCTGCCATCAATGGTCAGAATCCTGTCGCCCTGCATAAGCCCTGCCATAGCTGCCGGCTTTTCTGCCATAACAGCCCCGATGACAGGCTCCGGCGAAGGCGTTGCCACCCCGGAGAAATAAAAAATCCCGAAAAAGATGAACAACGGCAGGACAAAATTCATGAAGGAACCAGCCAAAACCATCAGCATCCTGGCCCAGACCGGACGGCGGAAATAGGCACGTTCACCGGCACCTTCCTCATCCGGTACCATTACCACATTATCCCTGTTCACTGACGGCATATAACGCTTCCAGCCACCAGGCTTGCCATCATCCTCCGCATTTTCCCCAGCCTCATTGCCCATGCGCTCAATGATTTCATAATCCATACCGGCAATCCTGTTGAAGCCCCCCAGGGGCACAGCACGGATAGCATACAGGGTTTCACCATATTTGCGGCTCCACAGCTTCGGCCCGAAACCGATAGCAAACTCATCCACCCGCATGCCGGTCAGCTTTGCCACCATAAAATGTCCCAGCTCATGCACCAGCACCAGAAGGCCGAAAACAAAAATCGCCGCCACAATTGTCGTCATAAAGTCACCTCATCTTTTCCAGCTGGCTTCTGGTAAAGCTCCTGGCCCACTGGTCAGCCGCCAAAAGCTGCTCCAGGTCAGGCTGATACTCCACGTTACCAGCAGCCATCGCCCTCTCAATCAGGGCATAAATATCCAAAAAGCCCGTCCGTCCCTGCAAAAATGCCTCCACAGCCACCTCATTGGCAGCATTCATGATACAAGGCATGGTCCCACCTGTACGGCCTGCCTCAAAGGCCAGCTTCAGGCCACGGAATGTATCCATGTCAGGCTTCTCAAAGGTCAGCTTCGCCAGCTCATAAAAATCCACCCGTGGGAAGCCGGATGCCACCCTGTCAGGATAGGTCAGGGCATACTGTATGGGCAGTCGCATATCCGTGCAGCCCAGCTGCGCCATGACAGTGCCATCGTGGTACTGCACCATGGAATGGACTATGCTCTGAGGGTGCACCACCACCTGAATGCGGTCATAATCCACATCATACAGCCAGCGGGCCTCAATAACCTCCAGCCCCTTATTCACCAGGGAAGCAGAATCCACCGTAATCTTCTGGCCCATATTCCAGGTAGGATGCGCCAGCACATCACCCTTGGTAACCTCGGTCAGCTCGGAAGCCTTCCTGCCCCGGAAAGGCCCCCCGGAAGCAGTCAGGATCAGCTTTTCCACTGCAGAGGCATCCTGCCCCTGCAAGCACTGGAACAGGGCACAATGCTCGCTGTCCACAGGCAGGATGGCACGGCCCAGCTCCCTGGCTTTTGCCATGACCAGCTCACCTGCCACCACCAAAGTTTCCTTGTTGGCCAGGGCAATATCCTTGCCAGCCTCCAATGCCGCCATGGTAGGCTCCAGCCCGGCAAACCCCATCAGGGAAGTAACCACCACATCCCCGGCAGGATAAGCCGCCGCCTCAATTACCGCCCGGCGTCCGCCAGCCAGCTCCGTCCTGCCCTGATACCGTTCCTTCAGCCTCCCATAGGCTGCCTCATCAGACAGCACAGCCAGCTCCGGCTGAAACTCCTCTATCTGCTTTTCCAAAAGCTCATCACTGCGGTTCGCCACCAGCACGGACACATGGAACAAATCAGGATGCTCACACACCACATCCAGGGTCTGAGTGCCGATAGAGCCGGTAGAGCCCAACACAATCAAATTTTTCATAAACCGTTACCTCAAAGCTACAAACTGCACAAAATAATACACAAAAGGCACCGTATAAATAACGCTGTCAAACCTGTCCCAGATGCCGCCATGACCAGGAATGACATTGCCGGAGTCCTTGATGCCCGTATAACGCTTCATGACGGACTCCACCAGATCACCCAGGGTGGCAATAATGCAGATGCACAGCCCCAGCACAGCCATCACCTGCACATCAAAGCCAAACAGCACCCCCAGCCCTGCCACAGAGGCAGTAGTACCAATCAGGCCACCAACAAAGCCCTCCACAGTCTTGCCCGGGCTGATGGACGGACAGAGCTTGTGCCGTCCCAAAAAGGAACCGGCAAAATAAGCAAATGTATCGCTGGCCCAGGTTCCAATCAAAGCCGTCCATATCAGGGCGCAGCCCGGCTCCAGCACGCCAAGCGTGGTCTCCACTGGCGCCATGCCATGCTCCATCACCCTGAGCCCGATCAGGTGGGCAAAGGACATGCCAAGATATAGCACACCGGCTGCTGAAACAGCTGCCGAAGGCACGCTAAAGGAGCCATGCAGCAGCACCGTCAGCAAAAACATCACCAGCACCGCCCCCAAAGACAGCATAGTCAGAAGCCCCGTATCAAGACCGCCATAAGCAGCATAGCACATGGCAGCCACAAACAAGCCGCCTATCAGCAGGGCAGGACGGTACCCCTTCTTATCAAAAGCACTACAATACTCAAACCAGGCACCCAGTGCCAGCACCAGGCAGCAGACAGCAAACAGCGTACCGCCTGCCTGAATGACAAAGGCAGCCAAACCTATGCCCACAATGCCGGTAATTATCCTAACTAACATGCAAACAACCTCTCATTATAAATCCTTACCCGCTGTCAGCCCAAGACATGCCATCTATGCAGCACACCTCACCGCCAGTCAGCAGGCTATTATTATTTCTTCGATAAGCCGCCAAAACGCCTGTCACGATGGGCATATTCATACAATGCCCTGCCAAACTCCTCCTGAGTAAAATCAGGCCAGTTGGTATCCGTAAACCAGAACTCCGCATAGGCAGTCTGCCACAGCAGGAAATTGCTGAGGCGCATGTCGCCGCTGGTGCGTATAACAAGGTCCACCGGAGGCAGGCCGCAGGTATCCAGCTGCTGCTCAATATCCTCCGCACTTATCTCCTCAGGCTTCACCATCCCTTTAGCAGACTGGGCAGCCAGCTCCTGCACTGCACGCACCAGCTCATCCTGGCCGCCATAATTCACAGCTACTGTGAACCTCACCCCGGTATTGTCCTTCGTCTGCTGCCTGGCATCAGCAATCTGCTTCTGCAGCCCCTTGGACAGCTCCCAGGTGCGGCCAATAAAATCAATCCTTACATTATCCTCATCCATCTCATCAATCTCTTTGGCAAGATATTCCGAGAACAGATCCATTAAGAAATCAACCTCCGCATGAGGCCGTTTCCAATTTTCAGTAGAAAATGCATATACTGTCAGAGCATTAAGCCCCAGGGCAGTACACGCCTTGACAATTTTCTTCAACGTCTTTACACCGGCCTTGTGACCGGCAGTACGGATCAGCCCCTGGCCAGTAGCCCATCTGCCATTGCCATCCATAATAATAGCCACATGCTGTGGCAGCTGATCCTCAGTCAATTCCCCAAGATAAGATTTGTCCGAAGCATCATCATTTTTCTGTATACCAGAAAATAATTTTTTCCACACGATGATACCCTCCTGTACTAAGAAAATAAGCCCCTCCAAAGCACTTCAGAGGGGCATGTGGTTCTTCCCGGCACGGACAAGGCCGCACCAAAAAAGTCATCAAGGAGCTACGATAGCACCTACAGGGCAACCTGCTGCGCAGGCACCGCACTCAACGCAAGTATCCTCGCTGATCTCATAATGAGACTCGCCCTCGCTGATAGCCTCTACAGGGCAAGTACCTGCACAGGAACCGCAAGAAATGCACTCATCACCAATCTTGTAAGCCATTACCAGACACCTCCTTCAGCAGCCGAGCTGCCAGTGTAATCTCCAAAATACCATCACCAGGCCGCTTCTGCCTGATGACATAATACCCATTATCCTCCAGAGGAAAAAAATTCTTTGTTGGATAAGTGATAACTGAATTATACATTATATGTGCCTCATTTAGCAAGCCTTTCGCAAAATCCCAGGGCAGGCCTACCACATCAGGCACCAATCCGCCCTCACTCATAGCACACATTCCTTCCAAATACCGGCCGCAAAAGCCTGCGCTCAGACCTCCATGATTTCCTTTTCCTTGGCTTCCCTCAGGGTATCAACGGTCTTGATGTACTTATCAACCAGCTTCTGAACGGACTCCTGTCCCTTCTTGGATTCGTCCTCGGTGATCTCCTTTGCCTTCTCCAGCTTCTTGATGGCATCGTTGCCATCACGGCGGATATTGCGGATAGCAACCTTGGCATCCTCAGCCTTCTTGCCCACGGTCTTCACCAGCTCCTGGCGGCGCTCCTGAGTAAGCTGCGGAATGGACAGGCGGATAGCAGTACCATCAGAGTTAGGGGAAAGCCCCAGGTCGGACTTCATGATGGCCTTCTCAATATCGTGCATCAGGCTCTTTTCCCATGGGGTAATCAAAATCATGCGCGGCTCCGGCACGGAAACCTTTGCCACCTGGTTCACAGGAGTAGGAGTGCCATAATAATCCACCATTACCTTGTCAAGAAGGGACGGGGTAGCACGGCCAGCCCGCAGGGAGCCGAACTCCCTCTTTAATGCCGCAATAGACTTTTCCAGACGTTCTTCGTTGTTAGCAATAATTTCCTTAACCAAAATCAGTTACCTCCTACGGTAGTGCCGATGACCTCACCGACAGCTGCCCGGTAAATATTCTCATAATCTTCAATATTAAATACAACCAGCGGAATATCGTTGTCCATGCACAGGCTGGTAGCAGTGCTGTCCATGATAGCAAGACGGCGTGCCAGAATCTCTGAATAGCTCAGCTCGTCAAACTTCTTGGCATCAGGATTTTTGTTCGGATCCGAATCGTAGATGCCGTCGGTGCCCTTCTTGCCCATGAGAATAACATCAGCCTTTATTTCCGCTGCACGCAGGGCAGCAGTAGTATCAGTGGAAAAATAAGGATTGCCGGTACCGGCACCAAAAATCACCACGCGCCCCTTCTCCATGTGGCGGATAGCCTTGCCACGGATATAAGGCTCTGCCACCTGGCGCATCTCAATAGCAGTCTGCACCCTGGATGGCACTCCCACCTGCTGCAGGCCATCCTGCATAGCCAGCGCATTCATGCAGGTTGCCAGCATGCCCATATAGTCAGCCTGAGCCCTGTCCATGCCCTTGGCACTGCCGGACAGGCCGCGCCAGATGTTGCCACCGCCCACAACGATAGCCACATCAATGCCTTCCTCATGCACACGCTTAATCTGCTTGGCAATAGTCTCCACCACGGCAGGATTAATGCCAAAGCCCTGATCACCTGCCAGGGACTCACCACTAAGTTTCAGGACAACCCGCTTGTATTTAGCTGCTCCCACTCAAATCCCTCCTACTTATCGGAAATATCATACTCTCTTAATTATACACTTTTAAAAAAAAGAGAACAATAAATTGTTCTCTTTTTATGGAAAAACATGTAAAATTTCTTACTTAATCTGAGCTGCAACCTCTGCTGCGAAGTCCTCGTTCTTCTTCTCCAGGCCCTCGCCCATCTCGAAGCGTGCAAAACGACGAACCTCTACGCCGCCCAGGATATCCTTAATGGTCTTGTCGGAATCCTTAACAAACTCCTGCTCAACCAGGCATACTTCCTTGTAATACTTGTTGATACGGCCATCAACCATCTTCTCAACAATCTTCTCAGGCTTGCCTTCCTCAAGAGCCTGCTTGCGGAGAACCTCACGCTCATGAGCAAGAGCGGCAGTATCAACATCAGCACGGCTGATGCACTGAGGCTTTGCAGCAGCAATCTGCATAGCAACATCCTTGCCCAGCTCATCCTCACCGCCGGACAGCTCAACGATAACACCAATCTTGCCGCCCATGTGGATGTAGGTAGCCAGCTTGCCATCCTCGGAAGTATAAACCTCGAAGCGACGGAGGGACAGCTTCTCACCGATGGAAGCAACAGCCTCGGTCATAACATCAGCAACAGTCTTGCCATCCAGCTGGGAAGCATTCAAAGCATCCATGTCAGCAGGCTTGGTAGCAACGATATGCTCGGCAATCTTCTTTACCAGGTTCTGGAAGTTCTCGTTCTTGGCTACGAAGTCAGTCTCAGAGTTTACCTCAACGATGCAGGCAGTGCTGCCGTTGGAAGCTGCTGCAACAACGCCCTCGGAAGCGATACGGCCGGCCTTCTTGGCAGCCTTGGCAATGCCCTTCTCACGGAGATAGTCAATAGCCTTGTCCTTGTCACCCTCGCACTCAACCAGGGCCTTCTTGCAGTCCATCATGCCTGCGCCGGTAATCTCGCGCAGTTCCTTAACCAATGCAGCAGTAATCTGTGCCATTATATGTTTCCTCCTCAATTATCTGCGATATTTATAACAAAAAAGGGCAAAGGGATAAAAATCCTCCCTTTACCCCAATCAATTCTTATGTTGAGAAATTACGCTGAGAAATAGGATTACTCAGCATCCTCTGCAGGAGCCTCTGCAGCCTCGCCCTGACGGCCCTCAATGATTGCATCAGCAATCTTGCCGGTCAAAAGGCGTACAGCGCGGATAGCATCATCGTTGCCCGGGATTGGATAATCAATCTCATCCGGATCACAGTTGGTATCGATGATAGCAACGATAGGAATGTTCAGCTTGTGAGCCTCGGCAACAGCGATGCGCTCCTTGCGAGGGTCAACGATGAACAGAGCACCTGGGAGCTTGTCCATGTCCTTGATGCCGCCGAGATACTTCTCCAGCTTCTCCATCTCATGCCTCAGGCCCTGAACCTCTTTCTTGGTGAGAACCTCGAAAGTGCCGTCAGCTTCCATAGCCTCCAGCTCCTTCAGACGGCTTACGCGCTTCTGGATGGTCTGGAAGTTAGTGAGCATGCCGCCCAGCCAACGCTCGTTTACGAAGTACATATCTGCCTTCAGAGCTTCTTCCTTGATAGCCTCCTGAGCCTGCTTCTTGGTACCAACGAACAGAACAGTCTTGCCTTCCTCTGCTACGCTGCGTACAAAGTTGTAAGCCTCCTCAGCCTTCTTTACGGTCTTCTGCAGGTCAATGATATAGATACCATTGCGCTCGGTGAAGATGTACTTTGCCATCTTCGGGTTCCATCTCCTGGTCTGATGTCCGAAATGAACACCAGCCTCCAATAACTGTTTCATAGAAACAACTGCCATAGTGGTGCACCTCCTGTTTTTCTTTCCTCCGCCAGCCTCATCCTTTGTTAAACCATATAGGCACAGTACAAATATCAGCCGACGTGCGTTTTTCTAATTACACCGCTTGCTACTATACCATATTTCTTGGGTTTGCGCAAGTTTTTTCTTGCTCCATTTTTTCCATGCGTTTCGCCAGCACCGCAGACTGCTTCAGCAGGCATCTGAGCATTTCCTTATTCTCCCTGCATTCAGCTTCATTTTCCATATCCGCTGCATCAGCCCCTTCTTCATCATCCTGCACATCAAGATTTTCAACAATATTCCTGAGCTGAACCGAAAGCTGATTGTTATCCAGCGCCACCGCCCTGCCCAGCAGATAATCAAGGCTCACGCCATAAAAATCTGCAAAATCCACCAGCGCTCCCAGCTCAGGCATCCGCTTTCCGCGCTCAATCATGGAAATCGCTGCAGAAGTATAATTTCTATTATATCTCTCATTATATAGTTTCCTGAATTCCTCCTGCGAATAACCATTTTGCACACGCAAATCCCTGAATTTCGTCATAACAACTCACCTGCCAAAACCAATAAAATAAAACTGTTAACTAATTCTATTTTAATGGTAAATTCTATTTTTAATTAATAGCCTCTCTAACCTTCTATAAAAAACAAATCATATTTTCTCGGAAAACATATTTCATTCTTATCAAAAAAGTGATATAATGTTTGTAGAATAAATTTTTGTATATCATTCATAAATCATTTCCCAAAAACAAATATTTCTGATATAATGAAAGGAGAAATCTATATGACTAACCCTAAAGTACGTGACACTGTATTCTGCAAATATATGAGTAGAGGAGACCATCTATTAGCTCTCCTAAATGCTATCAAAGGAACCCGTTACACTGATCCTTCCGGCATCAAAATCAATACGCTCAACGGAAGCTTCTACAGCAGCATAAAAAATGATATTTCCTTCATGCTTGATACTCTCATCATGATGCTGATCGAGCACCAGACCACCATCAATCCCAACATGCCCATCAGGATGTTAGAGTATGTTGCAGAACTGCTCCGTCGCTATATGGAACCTGAAAAACGCAAGTTCTACGGCACGGAGTTGATAAAGCTCCCTGCACCTGAGTTCTATGTATTTTACGACGGTGATGACACCAGCTTCGAGCACCAGACTCTCAGGCTAAGCGACGCATTCATGGCACCATCAGACAAGCTGGAGCTCATCGTGAACGTCTACAATCTTGCCGATGGCATGAACGAAGGCTTAAAGGAGCGGTGCAGGCCTCTCAATGAATACAGCATTTTCTCAAATCACTACAAGCAGCTTCGCAAACAGCGGCTGCCTATTGATGAAGCTGTCAGCGCAACCATCAGATATTGCATTGACAACAATATTATGAAAGACTATCTTCGGCATAATGAAAGCGAGGTAATTGATATGTTTGGCTTTGAATGGGACGAAAAAGAAGAACGCCAGGCTCTGATTGAATGCGGCGAAGCTCGTGGCGAAACCCGTGGCAAAAAAATCGGTAAAATTTCAACCATTCGCGACCTGCTAGCTGATGGGCTGGTTACTTTGGATGCCTTGAAAGCGACAGGTCGTTATTCTCCTGAAGAACTGGCTGCCATCGCCAAGCCGTAATGACAATAACTGTCCACAAATTCAATCAAACCAAATACAAACAATTTACCTAACCAGCTGCAAAATGTAGCTGGTTTTATTCTCTTTAACGGTATGCTAAAAACACATTATTCCCCTAATACGGCAATCATAGTTACGCCTATAAAAATAAACAGACTCCCCATAACCTTCCATACAGAAAGAGTCTCTCCGAAAAGGAAATACGCTAATATTATCCCAAATAAATATGCTAAACTTTGAAATGGATATGCTACGCTTAAAGGTAACATTGACAACACTTTCAGCCAACAAAATGTTGCTATACCATATATGACAACGCCTCCCCAAACATACCACGAAAAAAGCATGTCAACAATTGAAAAGCTATCCAGCTTATCAATACCAACTTTCCAAATACACTGGCCTAACACTAATAGAATAATATTCAAAAGCAAAAAAATATACTGATTATTCATTTTTATCATCCCTCATTTTATAAATTGCCAATTCCTGGTTCAACCTTCTTAATCTGTTACTATGTTTTGAAACTATAATTGTCAAACCAAATAACAGACATAATACAAAACAAAAAATTACTCCAAACAAAGCGTTAACAGCCAATTCTGTACCAGCCAAAAGACGTATTGTTTCCAATATTTTAGGGAATACAGATAACGCTATGCAAATTACACTAGCGACCAGCCATATACAAGAATACTTAAAATTCAATATATCCTTCTTGATGTAAATTATAGTTACAGAAAAAAATATAAAACTTATTACAACACATATCACCTGCAATTGAATACTTATCATTGCTCTTTTCTCCCTCTCAACCAATCTATCAATATTGCAAAAGTAACTTTTAACATATACCAAAGACTACCTAATGCCTTAATTGACGATTCACCTCCAAGCCTTTCGTGCATTATTACGGGGCATTCGACAATTTTATATTTTTTCCTGATTAAAGCTGCGTTTGTTTCAGGCTCAGGATAATCAATAGGATAACGTTTCGCAAATAAGCGAATCAATTTCCTGTTAACAAGTCTAAAACCAGATGTTGTATCATAAATTCGATAATTGTATAACATCCATATCAAACACGAAAAAAACTTTATACCTATTCGTCGCATCTTCGTAGATTGAAACCCATCTTTTTTCAAAAATCTACTGCCAATAGCCATATCAGCATTTTCCATCTGTAATTGGTGCAATAACATATCAATATAACAAGGATTATGCTGCCCATCACCATCAAGCTGAATTGCATAATCGTACCCTTTCTCATACGCATAAAGATATCCAGTTTGAACTGCACCACCTATCCCAAGGTTAAAACTAAGACTAATCACAGCAATATCCTTATCCTGGCTACAAATCCTATACGTATCGTCTGTGGAACAGTCATTTATTACACACACATCGTAATTATATTTTTTTACGCAATCTATGGTAGAAGATATGTTATCTTGTTCGTTATATGCTGGAATAATAACTAAAACTTTACTCATTATTACCTCCACAATAATACTTGGTAACAACTATATTTTCATAATGGAATACCCCATCAGCAAATACAACTGGTACTATCAATAAGGACTCTACATCACTGGCAATATATACTGTTCTTTTCCCTTGCCAAAAAAATGTTGGAAAAGAAAAAACCCTTGCCTCACTATAATTATCATCGTCTTCCCTTTTCCAATAAATTATACAACGATCATACAGAAATCCTCCCCAGCCTATTATTTCAACTTTCGAAACAATATCTTTTCTATTTAAGGCTAAATTATGTAATTCAATAATACCAGCACCACCATCAGCCTTAAGTTCATTTCCATTAATAGACCAGTTCTTGTACTCTATTTGCTTGGAATCCTGATCAAATTTCATATTTGAAACAACTGGCCTACTTTCCACGGAATTGATATCCATTTTTACCTTTGAAAGCAATTCATAATCAGACATTTCTTTAGCATTTTCCGCAGAAAAGAAAAAAACACTATAAAATACAATGACAGAAAAAACAATAGATATATAAAACAAGCCTTTTCGCAATACATTATTTAGACCGTTATCCTTTAATGCATTACCCATATTACCAAAAATTACTTCTTTTCCAACAATCATTTCTAAAGACATCGCACATGAAATAAACACAAAAGGCAATGATGGCCAAATATATCTAGGCAAGCCATGGAAAAGTAAATAAAACAAGCTCATAACCACAGGTACGAATAATATACTATAATATTTTATAGCATATCGCTTAATCAATAGTGGCAATGTCAGCAAATAAAACACTAATATTGTATAATGAACTATCCCTAATCTTTTTAAAAATACACTTGGATGTGTCAAGAATTCATCCCAAACATCCCACCACATATATTGCAAGTGACCAAAAACCTTCCATTTAAAAAACAAAATCGGGGATATATTGTAAACATAAGAAAAAATTTCACTCACAGTGTTGCCAGGTAAATTATGAACATCTATAAAATATGGCATCAACCCCCATATTACAGGCCCATCTCCACCCTGTGACAACATAAATTCCCCAAAAGCAAGATAATTCCTAAATCCCCACATGCCCATAAAAACCATCATAGGCATTATAATGATGACTACGTTTTGTAATCTTTCTTTAACTTTTAAGTTTTTATCAAATATAACCAACAATAAAATAATTGCTTCTAATACTATAGCAACCGGTCTAATAAAAAAACTAATACCCAAAAGCGTACTCGCTAGGACTAAAAGCTTGCGTTTATACGTATTAGTAAAAGCAATGAAATAATAGCTTGCTCCTAATAGTAAAAAAGTAAATAAATTTTCTGTATAAACACGCTGATTATTGTATATAAACCCTGGATAAACAGACACTAATATCAGTACAAGATATATTATCCATCTTGACACGATAGTTTGTTTTAAGATTTTATAAATAAGCCACACAATAAATACGGATATAACCAAATTTGAATATCGTGCAACTTCGATATTCGAACCAAATATTTTATATAAAATCGTCAAAACGAAAACATATCCTGGCATAAAACTATTTGATGAATCCAATAGCATCTCACCACGATATTTAGCCCCATAATAATCATATGTGAAAACATTATTTTCTACAAGATTCAAGGCACCATAATGGTATGCCCCTTCATCTCCTAAAATAGGCTGAGACACGTCAAAATAATGCATCCTTACTGCGAATGCCAAAAAGAGTATTAGATATATTATATATTTTTCCTTATTCAACCAGGTATTACAGAACTGTATCATATTCCTACCTCCACCAACAGTTTACTCTACTAAATAAATACACCACGGATCTATCTTATCCTTATATATTAATTTCACTTTTCTACTCTCTATAAATTTATATGGTATATCTTTATTGGTGAAAATATATTTTACCCCCAATGACTTAAGAGTATCATATGTTATACGTATCCACATATCCGTACCTTTTATTGTCATGCTATTTGACGGTTCGTCAACTAATTCCATATCAATATGTGCATACTGATTATAAATATTTTTATATTCATTATTAGTATCAATCATAGACATTAGCTTCATATCAGGATAATAATATGTGCCAGTTGTCCTTTTGACGCCTTGTGCAGTAACCAGATTTGCAATAGTTGTATGTCCTGTCACCATCCATCTCCCTGGTGCATCATTGTTAATTTCTCTTATTTCTTGCATAGTAGTTTTATCAAACATCGAAGAAACACCACTGCATATAGGATTCACAGCAAAAGAACATGCCATTGTGAGAATTGCAAATGCACACAAAAAATTTATGGCACCATATGTTTTTATCCTTAAAAACATATATCCACAACATGTATACACTAACAACAAAACCAATAGTGGCCAATACAACGAAAATGAATCAAAATATCCAGCAATAAAGTTATCACATACCATAAATCCTCCTAAAATAAAACATATGATAGCAGAAACTATCACTGCATTCTTTTTGCTTAACTCCGGCCATTCCCTAAGACGTACTGCTAAAATCATAAGTGTATAGAAATATCCAAATTCCACTGCATAGTGTGTACGCTTAGCAATTGACATACTTAAAAGAGTTATACTTCTAAAATTTTCATTTATACTACAATGTGTCGCAAACAAAAGCAACGTTGAAATAATAAACACTGCTACAGCACTAATAGGCATTTGTATTTTCTTATATATGCAAAACAACATTACAATAAAAACGAAAGGGAAAAAAGTAAACATTCGGGAAAGTTCACTTTGATTGGAATAATCTGGAACCCCAAACGCACAAAATGCACTAACAAATACATCTAGGTTATATCTCCACTCTATAGGAGCCCATCCTCTATGTGAACCAGGATAAACCGTGCCCAAAATTGTATTGATTGCCTCCCATGACATATTATAAAAATGCCATAATATAGCAATTACTGGCAACAATGCAAACAATATTCCAAACACTTTTTTATAGGAAAAATACTTGCAAATATTGTTTTCATAATATATAGATACCATGATTGTAAGCATAATATAGCCTAAAGGTACACTAATAGCTGGATACAAACTCATTATATATATCAATACCATCCAGGCAAAAACACTCACATAAAACAGACTTATATATATTTTTTTCTCTAAAAAATATCTTCCTAGCATAACTATAGCTAATTGACTAGAAATTGTCATATAAACCATTTGTTGAGAAAACCACCACTGTATTGGCAATGAAAACGTCATTAAAACACTGCCCAAAACAGCATATTGTTTTCTACCCGAAATATAATAAAAAAACTCTAAAGACGACATGAATAAAAATATAATTTTAATCCACCAATACGATGAAAATGCATAATCTGACGGTAAGAAAAAAAATCCCCATAAATCAGGTCGTGCTAGTATTATTACATCTTTTATGGGAGCAAAAGCACTCACAACCATGTCACAACCATTTTCCATCAAATTGTTGTTATAATAAGAAAAATCAATAGATGATGACGCCTGTGCAAAATAATAAGGCTTTTCTGTCGCCCATTCATCTCCACGTATCCCTCGTGGCACTCCTAATAAAGTTGTCTGTTCGTAATCAACAGTATTTCCTAAAAGCATGCCATCATAAAACCCCATTGAAGAAAAATGAAACTTGCCAGCCACCATAATAACCAAAAGAAACAAAGCTATAATATACCTTCTCTGCCAAGCAAGATTATTTCCCCAATAATAAATTACGCCTAAAGTCAAAAATATATTTGTGAAAAATATTATTCTTTTAACAGACCATCCTAACACCGGACTAAAATACATAACATTTTGAAAAACATGATGTAACAGCTGTAACGTAGCTTCTACACACAATGCTGAAAACACACATAAAACACACATAAAACAAAAATATATAAAAAATTGCTCTTGGAAAATATTTTTCTCACAGTAATCACCTAAATAATTTTTTTATAACTTTATCTGCCAACTTCATAACGCCATCTTGCCTATAAATATTTATGGCTTTACTAACATATAATTTGCATACCCCCACTTTATGCTCATTAAAAAGTTTTTCGTAAGCCGCATTTGTATATGCAAAAGGGTTTTCATAAAATACCATAACCTCATAATTGCTACGATATTTTTTCCTCACACTATCCTTTATCTTTTCGCCAGATTCATAATATCCATATGACCACTTCGATTTGGATATACCATCAGCATCATTTTCTTCATGCAATACTGAATATTTCTTATACAGCTCTCTAAATACATGCTCACCTGCTGGCAACCATTCATCCATACACTTCTCAGCACAGCTGCCATACCCAGAAAAATGAATAAACCTCAATTCATCGCCTTTTACATATACCTTGCCATTTTCCTCATACATCCCACAATCAAGTAATGACCATGGAGCAAAATCATATCCTCTATGCTTGAAAATCTCAACATCAAAAAAGCATGGTGCTAAATCTACCCATTTTTGATCCGTAAAGATTCCCCTTGCCATATCATCATAACAAAATAATTTCAACCTATCCGCCCACCAATTTATGAACTTAATGGCTTCCGGCATTCTATTAACTGCTAAAAAACCTAGATTGTATACACCATGCGCAGTACTTGATAGCTCCATATCAATGTTGCCAGGCTGTAATAAATGCGGACATAACACAACAGGCCTTCTATTCATTAATTCACGCAATTCAACAAAATCAGAATAAACATATACATCAGGATCCAAATAGACAAACTTATCCTCATCAAGATATTTTTCATATAGATATTGGAAAAAACGTCCCTTAACCGATGTTGAGGCTTCTACTATGGTATGCTTAAAAATAAATTGCTCAAAATTGCCTTCCCAGGCATCCTTTGCCAAAACCACATCATCAAAAAATTCATACTCATACCGTGGGGACATTTCTCGTTCCAGCAATGAAACAATAAATGTTGCATCAGGTATATTTTCCTTGACTGACTTAGCCAGCGTTCTTGCCTTATGTAAATAATTAGCACATATTGACGTAAATATTATCATTTCCTCACCTCATAAAAAATTTGTAATACATCTTTTTGATCACTCTTTTAAGTCTTGGAAAACTATCTAATTTTTTCTTTATCACAACCATATTTTCTAGTTGAGTTGCATACGCATTTCTTTCGATTAATGCTTTTCTCAGAGACTTACAGTACAAATCCATATTTTCTTTATAAAAATCTTTGTGCCTTTCATAAATCAAATCATATGTAACTATTACTTTCTGTAAATCACCATTAAATTTAGTAGTACGTGATGTTTCTTTAATTCTATAAAAAAATAGTATCTCTGGAATTTGAACAATCTGCTTTCCCAATCCTAATATAGAAAGCCAAAAATCATAATCCTCAACACCATGTTTGAATTGTTCACAAAAACCACCTGCTCTTTCCCAATCGCTTTTTCTAAATAAAGCTGTAACAAAGACAATATTATCAACAATCATTCTCTCTATGGAATAATCTGGAAGCTCCCATTTTCCCTTGGCAGCCCCAAATAATTCACCATGACAATAAACTGCACCAATGCTATCATCTGAATCTAATAACTTTACAGCTTTTTCAATATATGTTCGTTCAATGCAATCATCTGCATCCAAAGGCAATATGTAATCACCATTAGCGACCTTAATTCCTTCATTCCGTGCCGCAGACGGTCCCTTATTCGGCAAATTTAAAACTATAAATCCACTAGACTTTAACTTATCTAAAATCTCCAACGTAAACTTATCTGTTGAGCCATCATTGCAAATAACAACTTCTATATTCTTATATGTCTGAGCCTTGACTGAATCTATTGCTTCCTCTATATACGCACCATCATTAAAGCATGGCACTATAACGCTCACTAACTTCAAAAAAATCCCTCCGAAAAATCATATTCAATATATCCCATATATAATTTGTGCCAATACCTTTATCACACTCTTTTTCCCCAATTTATACTTCAACAGGGAAATTGCTCTATAAAACCTGTTAACATCTGATAACATAGCATATTCACAAAGCATCCCTCTTGTCTTTCTATCTAAATCTTTAAAATACATATTCAACATTTCTTCAGCTTGACAATATTGCGCCATCAAAGAATTATGTATTTTATTACGTGAAGATATTTTTTTTACGTAGTAATCAAATGAAGCAACATCC
Source organism: Anaerovibrio sp. (assembly GCA_051866255.1). GTDB lineage: Bacteria > Bacillota > Negativicutes > Selenomonadales > Selenomonadaceae > Anaerovibrio. Next base: position 26,032 of record JBJDWY010000147.1, read on the forward strand.
TTGGCTCCCACCGAATTATGCCCATGCTGTCGATAAAAAATTGTTGATTCATTGACAAAACCTATTTTTCCAAATGCAGCTGCTAACAATGCTAACCACATATCATGCATAACTGAATGCTGTGGTTTCTTATCCACTAACCCCAATAATGCACGATTTACCATAACTGTGCATCCTGTCACAATATTTTCTATCAGCAAGTTATTTAACTTATCGCGGGTATAATCCATTTGCTGCATAGAAAATAATGAATTATTGATAATATTTAAATTCTCGTCCACAACACACAAATCTGTATGAATTAATAAAGGCATGTTGTTGCCATATTCTTTTTGCATTTCCAGCATTTTATTGTAGGTAATAGCAATTTTATCCTTTTTCCACACATCATCCTGATCAGAAAACATTACATATTCGCTCGTAGCATAATCCAATAGCTTATAAAAATTATTTTTTGCAGAACCACTAGAAATGTTATTCTCATATACTAAAATTTTCTTAGAATAACGTTGCTGATAACGTTTCAATATTTCTACTGTCTTGTCTGTTGAACAATCATCTGAGATTATCAATCTCCAATCTTGATATGTCTGATTGATAATAGACTGCAACTGTTCCTCTATGTATTTTTCACCATTATAAGTTGCCATCAATATATCAATCATAAGCAATCCCCTTTTCATAAAAAGCTACCAATAGTGTCCATGTCATTTTTAGACTACACTTTTCAATTAATTCATGTTATAATATATTGAGAACATATAGATACCTTTAATCTTTTTACTCATTCATCTTGGCTATCAATTACTGCCGAAAAAACAACATCATGTCTGATTATTTATCCAACAACGAAAGTGAGGTCATTGATATGTTTGGTTTTGAATGGAATGAAAAAGAAGAACGTGAAGCCCTGCTTGAAGCTGGTGAAACCAGAGGCAATCTGAAAACCTTGAAAAACATCATGGCTAAAAACAACTGGCCTGCCGAAAAGGCTTTAGAGTTTATGGGAATTGCCAAATCTCAGTACAATCAATATATCTCTTTGTTGCAACCTTAATTCGCTTTTGATAATTTCAATCGTTTCACTCTGCTGCTGCACTAATTCTTAGGCAGCAGCTTTTTACTGTCAAAAAACCCTAAATTGCAATAACAAGTTGGACATTTTTTCCCAGCCTCTATATGACATCCAC
>JBJDWY010000148.1:0-27188 GCA_051866255.1 Anaerovibrio sp.
TGGAAGCTATGGGCTGGAATGAAGGTCATGCCGCATAAAAGTTGTAAAGTGCTGAATGTTTAGAAACATGTTTTAATGATAATAGGTGCTGAGTGATTAAGGATGCGTAATTTTGGCTGTTGAAGGGGGACAGTTTAGCTATGATATTATTAAATGATTTGCTTGGTTTGGGGGCAGATGAAATAGAGAAAACTAGATTAAAGCTGAATATACCGGAGAATGGCATAAATCCTCTGGATTTGTATAAATCAAATCCTGATGAGATAAATATAAATTGGTTTTTATCGCATAGTTCACGGCGGTATTTTCATACCGGGCAGATAGCCATTTGCCTAGTACGGATTTCGCAGGATGAGTGGCTGCTTACTACTATCAAAAATATTTTGTCTGAATTAGAAACAGATAATGGCATTGGCTATGAAGCGGAAGAAATAGATAAATATAAGGGCTTCTTTGGGCGTGTTATTGTTAAGTATCACAATACCGTAAAAAATATGGGCAAGGTATTTAAGAATGTGATGGACGAACTGGAAGTGCTGGAAATACTGCCGGAAGCATACAAGGGAGATGAATTTCCTGGCTATGAAAATATCTGCTTGGATTATAGTATGCTCAAGACAATCGTTGAGCGTGACTTTAAAGGATGGAGAGGAGCATTAAAAAATCAGAAGGCAGTGTATTTAATTACGGACAAATCCAATGGTAAATTGTATGTTGGTTCTGCTACTGCTGTAAATGGGATGCTTTGGCAGAGATGGGCTGATTATGCTGCTAATGGGCATGGTGGCAATAAAGAGTTGAGAGATGTTGTTCGCAGGGAAGGAATTGAATATATTGAAGCTAATTTTCAGTATTCCATATTGGAACATTACAATGGGAGCATGGATGATGAATATATTTTGGAGAGGGAAAGCTGGTGGAAAAATATTCTTTGCTCAAGGAAATTTGGGTATAATGCAAATTGAGTAATACATCAGCATAAGGAAATATCAGATGCCTAGTTTTTGCGTAAACAATCTTGATTTTATAAATTATGGGAGGATGATGGGCGTGCGAAAAGTGATGTTTTATGTAATGCTTGTGCTTTGCTGCGTTATTTCAACGTGTAATGTATCGCGTGCATCGGCTCAGGATATATGGGCTATTTCTACATCTGGTATTGATTGTTATGTTTCCACTGATTCTATAAGGCAGACTAGTGATAATTCATTTTACGTTCGTATTAAGAATAGTGGTTATCCTCAAGATAGCGAACCAGAAAGTATAGCGTATTTTGAAGATGCAGGCTGGTCTTATGATGCTGTGGAAAATGTATATTTTATGGAAGATGTATTATTCTTTTGCTATGATGAAGCTATAGATGAATGGAAATTTAGGTCGTTGAACTATACTGAATATACTCCTATAAGTGGCTCGGAATATGCACATGCTATTCTCTATGTGTGTGTGCCGGAGTTACAAAAACAACCTCCTGTGCTTCATCTTGCTTCAAGGGAATTGCAGGAGTTACTGGCTGGCAAATTTTTGTCAGAGTTTAAAGGCTTTGGGACAGATGAACTTCAAATTAAAAATAATAATGGTACTTTTAGTGGGAATTTATCTGTGTACAGGATAGCTGGTTTTCAAGGGCAGGTCATAATATATGATTCTGATACCGCTGTGTTTAGCTTTGAATCGGATGCAGATAATACTTGCTATCTAAGGGGGATTATTCAGTTTTTTAGGAATAAGGATACTATCAGGCTGGTTGTGGCTGAGTCAAACTTTGAGTATATAAATGCTGGTAGTGCGTATTATCTTGTAAGAGAATAAATGCGATGTATCATGTATAACATAGAACAGATTGTAGAACTGTTTTTGTTTTTTCAGCTAATATGTCAAATTGACAAATCAATAGCCAAATGTTATAGTGTAGATGATAAAAGTCAGGGATGCGTACCTGTGTAAAAGCGTAACTAAAAAAGGCAAGTGGGCATGGTTCGCTTGCTTTTTTAGGTAGAGGAAGAATATAGAGGGCGGATAAGGAGAAGCTGTTGAAGAAAGCCCGAAAGCTATATAATCTGAGAATTAAGGGGCATTTGCCGGAAAGCATAAAGGACAGGTGCTGTGATTTTGCTTTGCTGGAGCAAAAGCTGTCTGAATACCAGCAGAGGCAGCACCAAAGAGCAATGGGATAAACATATCAGGAAGCATAGCAGAAAATATAACAGGAAATATAACAGGAGCGTGAAGTTTTGAGTATTTTAAACGTAGAGCATGTATCACATGGTTTTGGGGGAAGGACTATTTTTGAGGATGCCTCCTTCCGGCTGCTGAAAGGGGAGCATATTGCCCTGATTGGTGCCAATGGCGAGGGCAAGTCCACCTTCCTTTCCATCATTACGGGGCAGATGACCCCTGACGAGGGCAAGGTGGAATGGGCGAAGCGGGTGACTACCGGCTATCTTGACCAGCATGCGGTGCTGAAGCCGGGCATGACCATCCGGGATGTGCTGAAGACGGCCTTTGACGAGATGTACAAGCTGGAAAAGGAAATGCTGGACTGCTATGACAGGATGGGGGAGGCTTCCCCGGAGGAAATCGACAGGATGATGGCAGATGTGGGGGATATACAGGATATTTTAGAGGCGCATAGCTTTTATACGCTGGACAGCAAGATTGAGGAGGTTGCCGGCGGCCTGGGGCTCCGGGATATCGGCCTGGACAAGCCGGTGGATGCCCTGTCCGGCGGTCAGCGTACCAAGGTGCTGCTGACGAAGCTTCTGCTGCAGAGCCCGGATATCCTCATCCTGGATGAGCCGACCAACTTCCTTGATGTGGAGCATATCGAGTGGCTGAAAAACTATTTGCAGAATTACGAAAACGCCTTTATTCTCGTATCCCATGATGTGCCGTTCCTCAATGCCGTTACCAACGTGATTTACCATGTGGAAAATGCCACCCTGACACGCTATACCGGCAGCTATGAGAAGTTTCAGGAGATGTATGCCATCAAGAGGCGGCAGGAGGATGCCGCCTATGAACGCCAGCAGGCGGAGATTGCCAAGGAAAAGGATTTTATCCAGCGGAACAAGGCAAGGGTGGCAACCCGTGGCATGGCAAATTCCCGTCAGAAGCGGCTGGACAAGATGGAGCTTCTGGAAAAGCGCACTGAAAAGCCGAAGCCTCACTTCCATTTTCAGATGGATCGCACGCCAAGCCGCTTCGTAATTGAGGCTAAGCGGCTCGTATTGGGCTACGATACGCCTCTGACCAATCCTGTGGACTTGCAGCTGGAGCGGGGCAGGAAGGTGGCGCTCCGGGGCGTGAACGGCCTGGGCAAGACCACCCTGCTGAAAACCCTGCTGGGGCAGATCAAGCCTATTGCCGGGAAAATCGAGATGGGCGAGTTCGTCAGCCCCGGCTACTTTGAGCAGGAGTCCAACCGGGGCAACGACAACACAGCCATCGAGGAAATCTGGCAGGAATACCCCGGCATGACGGAGTTCGAGGTGCGGGCGGCACTGGCGGCCTGCGGCCTCACCAACGAGCATATCACCAGCAAGATGATGGTGCTGTCCGGCGGCGAGGCGGCAAAGGTGCGCCTGTGCAAAATCATGCAGCAGCCGGTGAATCTTTTGGTGCTGGACGAGCCTACCAACCATCTTGATGTGGATGCCAAGGCAGAGCTGAAGCGTGCCCTGAAGGAGTACAAGGGCGCCATCCTGCTGGTATCCCATGAGCCTGATTTCTACGAGGACTGGGTGGACAGCGTGTGGAATATTGAGGGCTGGACCACCAAGATTATCTAAAGGGCTGGGGCTCTTTAGCTGTACTTTAAAATTTAATTATGTGATGTTTTCAGTAAACAGCCTCATTGCGGCATGGCGCGGGGCTGTTTTTTTGTGCGCTGAATGAAAATCATTTATAAAAATCATTTTCATTTGCAATGAAATATGCTATAATAATTTGAGATTAAATATCAATGTCGTATGAAAGTTATTATAAAAATCATTTAAAGAATTTCAGCGGCACTGGCATGTAATCATTTTGTCTATAAACTTATATTTCAAAGGAGGAGTTTTTATGTTTCAAAAGACGGATTTCTGGATTGGCCTGGCAGTAGGTGCAGTGGCAGGGATTTTCGGTTATCGCTTCATGCAGGAGCGTGAGCAGCAGCTGGCAGCCATGCAGCCGATGGCAGCTGCCGGGCAGGTGCCGCTGGCAGAGCTGCAGCGCCAGAAGGAGGAGCTGGAGGACTTGATTGCAGCTCAGGAAGCAGCAAAGGCTGAGTAAGCACAGGTGAAGGGGCTGTTCCTCAGGGGGCGGCCTCTTTTTCTCTTGCCTTGCCTGTCCGGGCGGCAGGGGAAGATATGGTATCAATCTGAACATGAAGAAGACGGATATGGATGCTAATATGAATACTAACATAAATATGAACGTGAATATGAATGGAAATGCAAATACACATGCAAATATCAGTGCAGGTGCAAGTAAGATGAAAAGGCTGCTGAAGACCGTGCCGCTAGGGGTGCCCCTGGCTGTCCTGACGGCCGGTACGGGCTTGTCCCTGCTGACGGGGAGCAGGCAGCTGCACAGCCTGTGCGGCTTCGGGTGCCTGGGGCTGTCCCTGCTGCACACATGGCAGCACGGCGGCAAGCTGAAAAAGGATTTTCAGAAGGGAATGAAAAAAGTGGGCCTAATGGATTTTGTCAATATTCCGAGGAGCAAGATAGATATGTTTATCCGCACCGTGGAGGTGGCGGCGTATATTCCCGGCAGGGTGCGCCTCTACAGCAGGTCCCTGGTGGGGAACGAGGAAAACTGCAAGAAGGTGCTGGGCTACCTGAGAAGCTACCCGGAGCTCAGTGAGGTGGAGGTAAACCCTGTCACCGGCTCCATCCTCATCAGGTACACGCCTCAGCTGCTGCACACCAACAAGGAGCTGACCAAGGTGGAAGATTATATCAGGACTCATGTCAGGAGGTAGGTTGTTATGTCTTTTATGTCCGGAATAATGATGGGAGCCTCTCTAGGCAGTACCATTCATGAAGCCCTGACAGGCGGCAGCCGGAGGCAGGCGGCTCCGGCTGTTATGCCGGTAGCCCGGGGGGAAGGGCAGCAGGTGCCTGAATTTGCTTTGGTGAGCAGTTTGCAGGGACGCCGCCGCTACCGGCTGGCGGTGCTGGCTGCCAATCCTGCCCTGTGCCGCTATCTGGAGGAAGCCCTGGGCGGCATGATGGGGATGGGAGCTGTCAGTGCCAATGAGGCAACAGGCAGCCTGCTGCTGGAATATACAGCCAGCGAGGAAAAAATAGACCGGCTGATGGAGGGCATCAGGCAGCGGCTGGCGCCAGTGTCCGGCAGTGTTCAGGCAGGTCAGCCGGGACAGGCAGGCAATTTAGCAGGGCAGGGGACAGCCCTTGTGCCTGCCCGGGGGCAGGCGCCTACAATTTATGCCAGGAGCTGGAGCAGCACAGGGGCGTTTCTCAACAGGCAGGTGCGCCAGCTGACCTGCAACAGCTTTGATATATCTGCACTGATTTCCCTGTTTTTCCTCATCCGGGGCATCAGGAAGATGCTGGTGTACGGGCAGAGGCCGTCGGGGCCGTCCATGATTTGGTGGGCATTGCACCTGATGAAGGGATGGCGGAAATGATGGGCTGGAATATGCAGGCAAAACAAAATAAGGGCACGCAGCTGCATAAGGGGGCGCAGCTGAACTGCTGCCGGTTTGCCCTGGGAAGCAGGCTTTCAGCTGTCCAGGCAGGGATATTGTGTGCACGGCTGCGCAGCCTTGCCCCTGTGGTATCGGCAGTTACCGGGGCGGCCAAGGGAAGCGGCAGCTATGTGCAAATCCGCTATAAGGGGCTGCTGCCTGTACAGCAGGTTACAGCCATGATAAAGGCGGCGCAGGCTCAGGCTGCTAGGACGGGCGTTTTTGCCTATCAGAATCCTCCTGCTTCCACCGGGGAGGAAACTATGGCCATGGCAGACTATCGCAGGGAGGCGATTCTTTCCGTGGGCAGCTTTGCCGCCATGCAGCTTCTGAAAAAGGTCTCCCCGGCCGCCTTTGCCAGTGTCAAAATCCTCCGCAGCCTGATGATTCTGTACATCGCCAGGAACTTTATCAGGAACGGCGTGACCGGCCTGGTGCGGGACAACCGCCCCAACGCAGATACCCTGACGGCAACGGCTGTGATAGCCTCGGTGCTGGCCGGCAAGCCTGAGTCCAGCCTGAGCCTTTTGGCGCTGTCCAACGGGGCGGAGATGCTGACCAGCTACGCAGCGGAGAAGGCACGGAGCCACATCTCGGGGCTTCTTGACTTGAACCAGCCTTATGTGTGGCTGGTGGAAAATGGCGTGGAGCGCAAGGTGCCGGTGCAGGAGGTCAGGGCAGGCGACGTGGTGGCCGCCCATACAGGTGAGAAAATCTGCATCGACGGCAAGGTAATAGAGGGCACGGCAGCTGTGAACCAGTCCTCCATCACCGGCGAGTCGGCCCCTGCCATGAAGCGGCAGGGACTGCCTGTCTACGCCGGCAGCGTGGTGGAAGCCGGTGAGATTGAGATTCTGGTGGAAAAGGTAGGCAAGGATACTTCCCTTGCCCACATCGTGCATCTGGTGGAGGAGGCACAGACACGCCGGGCGCCGGTGCAGAACTTTGCGGATACTATGGCAAACCTTTTGGTGCCGATTTCCTTCCTGGGAGCCGCCATCGTCTACGGTGCCACCCGGGACTGGCAGCGGGTGCTGAACCTTTTGTTTATTGATTTTTCCTGCGGCCTGAAGCTGTCCACGGCCACCGCCATTTCGGCAGCCATCGGGGCAGCCGCCAAGAAGGGCATTCTGGTCAAGGGCGGCAACTACATCGAGGCACTGGCGGAAACTGATACTGTGGTGCTGGACAAGACCGGCACCATTACGGTGGGGGTGCCACAGGTATCGGCTATCCATACGGCTCCCGGGGTGACGGAGAAGGAAATGCTGCTGCTGGCGGCCTCGGCGGAGCAGCATTCGGTGCATCCCCTGTCCATTGCTATCCAGAAGTATGTGCAGGCGCAGCAGTGGCAGGTGCCTCAGCACAAATCCTCCCGGACGATTGTAGCCAGGGGCATGGCTGCCGTGGTGCCTGATTTTGAGGGCTTTTCCGGCGGCGATGTACTGGTGGGCAGCTGCAAGCTGATGCAGGAGCGGGGCGTGGAGGGGCTTGAGCTCATCCACCCTGAGGATATCTCCATGGGCTACATCTATGTGGCGAAGAATGGCATGCTGCTGGGGGTTATAGGCATCAAGGACCCGATCCGTCCGCTGATGAAGAAGACGCTGAACCAGATGCGCCGCCACGGGGTGGACGAGATTGTCATGCTGACCGGTGACTCGGAGGCGGTGGCAGCCCAGGTGGCCAGGGAGATGGATATCGACTCCTACCATGCGGAGGTGCTGCCGGAGGACAAGGCTGACTATGTGATGAAGCTGAAAAAGCGGGGCACGGTGATGATGGTGGGAGATGGCATCAACGATGCCCCTGCTCTGGCCTTTGCCCATGTGGGCACCACCCTGGGCAGCCGCCAGACGGACCTGGCAGCGGAGACCTCGGCGGTCACCATCCGCTCTGAGGACCCTACACGGCTGATTGAGGCGCTGCAGCTGGGCAGGCGCACCATGGGGCTCATCCATCAGAATTTCACAGCCACCATCACCGTCAACTCAGCTGCCATGCTGCTGGGAGCCCTGGGGGTGATTACGCCTCTCTGGGCAGCTATCATTCACAATACTGCTACATTGGCAGTGGTGCTGAACAGTGCCAGGATCTTGGCACCGGCTCAGAAAAAGCTTTTGGGATAAAGTTGCTGAAGTTCATCAAAAAGCTGTGCAACAAATGAAACAAAAATAATCAAGATATACCCAAGAGTTAATCAAAGATGAAATTCATGCAAATTTCATGAAACAAGATGTAACAGAAAAGCCATAAGTTGTGCAACAAAATGTGATAAAGTTGCACAACTTATGGCTATATTTTCAGGCTAAATTCATAAAAATGGTGAACTTTTGAATGAGATTTACACAAAAGTTCACCATTTTTGCATTTTATTATTCTTTTGGTGCCTGGCAGCTCTTTCTTTCTACCAGGTAGTGAGGCACGATGATCTTGGTGGCGGTCATGTACGGATGCTCAATCAGGTTGATAAGCTGGCTGGCCGCCTCAACCCCCAGCTGGCGGGAGTTGATGTCGATGGTGGTCAGGGGCGGATTGGCCAGCTTCACCATGATGGAGTTGTTGAAGGTGATGATGGACAGGTCCTCCGGCAGCTTCAGCCCCATTTCATGGCACAGCTGCAGGGTTGCCAGAGCCACTGTATCGTCCACGATGATCAGGGCTGTAGGGCGGTTGCCGCTCATCAAAAGCTTTGCCAGTGCCGAGGTTTCATCCAGGGGCATGGAGATGCCGTACAGCATGTATTCCTCAGGCACCTCCAGCCCGTTCTGCATCATGGACAGGCGGAAGCCTGCGTGGCGCTCGTAGGCGAATATCTGGGAGATGTTGTCGCAGACGAAGGCGATGCGCTTGTGTCCCAGGGAAATCAGGTAGTTGGCAGCCTCCTGGCCTGCTACCAGATTGTCGTTATCTACATATATGGTGTCATTGACATAGGCACTGGCCTTGCCGATGACCACGAAGGGGATTTCCTTCTCGTGCATGTAGGAAATCAGCGGATCCTCCAGGGCGGAGTAGAGGAAGACGAAGCCCTGCACCCGCTGCTGGGAGGTCAGCTTCTTCACATATTCCAGCATCTGCTCGTAGGTTTCCCCGGAAACCACGATGGTGGAGTAGTTCTGCTCCATTGCCTCCTGGCTGATGCCCCGGATGGAACGGGTTACGAAGGGGTTGTCGTAGCCCTTCTGTGCCTGGGGGCGCATGATGATGCCGATGGTCTGGGAACGCCCGGGAGCTTTGCCGCTGCCGGAGGCTCCTGTTTCCGTGTCTGTTGCACCAGAGCCGGAGGAGGTTACCTGATAGCCCAGCTGGGCTATGGCCTGCCATACCTTCTCCCTGGTTTCTGCGCTGATGGCGGGGTTGTTGTTGCAGGTCCTTGATACTGTTGCAGGGGAAACTCCTGCCAGAGCCGCTACATCGCGGATTGTTACTGCCATAAATAGGCTCCTTTCACATGTGTATGTCTATAATATAGTGTAGCTTTCACCTTGGTTGGCGGCAGGCGGATATGCTGCAGCCATTATATAGAAGGAAATGAAATTTTGTCCAATTTCTTTCATATACAATGTATCACATTTCAAAAAAAATTTCAAGTTTCATGAAAAAAGTGTTGCATTATTTGCAGAAATGTGGTTTAATATAGCTACAGGGTTTCAGAAACAAGAAACACTTCGTGGAGGAAGCGTTTCACAGACGCTGAGATTTCCCTAGTTGAGAGAAGGAGTAGATATTATGGCAAAGTCGATTTTGACGGCGGTATATTCACCGCTGAACGGCAAAGTGGTTCCATTGGCAGATGTGCCGGATCCAGTCTTTTCCGGCAAAATCCTCGGTGATGGCGTAGCCATCATCCCAAGCGATGGCCGCATTTGCAGTCCTGTAGATGGTACCTTGACCACTATTGCAGAGTCCGGCCACGCATTCGGCTTCCAGACAGAGGACGGGATTGAGCTTCTCGTACATGTAGGCCTGGAAACAGTAAGCCTTAAGGGTGTTCCTTTTACTATAGAAGTAGAAGCAGGCACCAAGGTAAAGGCTGGTGACCCGATAGCCCGTGTTGACCTTGATTATCTCAAGGAGCACAATATTGAGTCCGTAACACCTGTTATTTTCTGCGGTGGCCCAGAGGGCAATCTGAAAAATGTTGCAGTTGGTGAAACTGTTGCACCAGGCAAGCAGCCTGTTTATCAGATTGAGTGCCAGGCAGAGGGTGCTCCGGAGCCTGTCAAGGCAGCAGCTCCGAAGAAGGCTGAAGCAAAGCCTCAGCTGGTGGCTAAGAAAGAGGAGAAAAAGGAGAATAAGGAATCAATGATTAACTTTGATTTACTGCAGAATCTTGGTAAAGTTCTGCTGACAGTAGTAGCGGTAATGCCTGCCGCAGGTTTGGCATTATCCATCGGTAAAGTGTTCCAGCTCTGGTGCGGCGATATCAGTGCCATGATGACTTTGGGACAGGTTCTTGAGAATATGGGTTGGGCAATCATTGCTAACCTTCACATTTTGTTCGCTATCGCAATTGGTGGTTCCTGGGCAAAGGAGCGTGCCGGCGGTGCATTCGCAGCTATTATCGCATTCTGCCTGATTACCCGTATTACCGGTTCCATCTTCGGTGTTTCCGGCGACATGCTTGGCAATCCTGATGCAGTTGTTTATTCCCTGTTTGGCCAGGAGCTTCTGGTAAAGGATTACTTCGTTAGCACTCTGGGCGCACCTGCCCTGAACATGGGTGTATTCGTAGGTATCATCTCCGGTTTCGTAGGCGCAATTGCTTACAATAAGTATTACAACTTCCGTAATCTTCCTGATGTACTGGCATTCTTCAATGGTAAGCGTTTCGTTCCGATGGTAGTTATTGCATACTCTGCAATCATCTCCATCATCATGGCTCTTGTATGGCCTGCTATTCAGGGCGGTATCAATAGCTTCGGTATCTGGATTGCAAACTCCTCCGATACTGCACCGCTGCTGGCACCATTCATCTATGGTACTTTGGAGCGTCTCCTGCTTCCATTCGGTCTCCATCACATGATTACTATCCCTGTAAACTACACCGCTCTCGGTGGTACTTATGTAGTACAGACTGGTCTCGGTGCCGGTACTACTGTATATGGCCAGGATCCATTGTGGCTGGCTTGGATCAACGACCTGATTAACTTCGTTAAGTCCGGTGATACTGCTTCCTACAACCAGCTGCTTGCAACTGTAACCCCTGCCCGTTTCAAGGTTGGCCAGATGATTGGTGCATCCGGTCTGCTGATTGGTTTCGCATTTGGTATGTATCGTCGTGTAGATGCTGACAAGCGTCACCTCTACAAGTCCATGTTCATCTCCACTGCACTGGCAGTATTCCTGACCGGTGTTACCGAGCCTATCGAGTTCATGTTCATGTTCTGTGCAGTTCCTCTGTACATCTTCTACGCACTGTTGCAGGGCTGTGCCTTCGCAATGGCTGGTGTAATCGACCTGCGTCTCCATTCCTTTGGTAACCTGGAGTTCGTATCCCGTCTCCCTATGGTAAGCAATGCCGGCCTGATGGGCGATGTTGTAAACTTCGTAATCACTGTTATCGTATTCTTCATCATTGGTGCTGCCGTTTCCTACTATGCAATCGGCAAGTTCCAGTTCGCTACCCCGGGCCGTCTTGGCAACTACTCCGACTCCGAGTCTGATGAGGCTGCTGAGAAGGGTTCCTCCAAGAAGTCTGGTGCTGACAATGGCCAGGCTGAGCGTATCATCGGTCTCCTGGGCGGTCGCGAGAACATTGAGCTGGTTGACTCCTGCTTCACTCGTCTCCGTGTAACCGTAAAGGACAGCTCCAAGGTTGCTGACCTGGCAGCTTGGAAGGCTGAGGGTGCTCAGAGCTTGTTCGTAAAGGGCAATGGTATTCAGGCTGTATATGGGCCTAAGGCTGATGTGCTGAAGTCTGATATCAATGACATCCTTTAATTCTGAAAGCCTGTAACAAAGTAGTTATTTGAAAGTAGAGTTATAAAAGTTATAATTTGTGCCCTGCCTTTTTAGGGCAAGCGATGGATAGTAGCGGTCTGGCAGTGCCATTCCAGGCACGCTCTCGCTATTATCCACGCCTAGCGGTACTAAGCTCTCGCTGCGCCTAGCGGCTTGCGAGTCGCTAAGTACCGAGGCGCGTCTCAATGCCTGGTAATGGCAACTGCCAGACCGCTTTAAGGCAGTGCATGTCCGTTATGGCAGGGCACGGGTTATGACTGTTACATAAGTGCTTCTTAACCATTAACCAAGTATTTATAGCTGTTATATAGTATCAGTTTGGAGGTTTGCAATATCATGAGGCTTTTGAGTATCAACACCCATAGCATTATTGAGAAAAATTACGATGAAAAGACAAAAAACTTCCTTGAGCATATTGCAAAGCTCCAGCCTGATATTATCGCTATGCAGGAAGTCAACCAGACTGCGGAGGCGCCGGAGGCTGTGCCTGTGCTGCAAAATGGCAGGTGCAGGAACGGCAAGGAGCCTAGGCAGCTGAAGGCTGACAACCATGTAGCCCTTGTGGCGGCTGAGCTGCGGAAGCAGGGACTGGACTACAACTGGACCTGGCTGCCAATGAAGCTTGGCTATAGCAAGTATGATGAAGGGCTGGCTATCCTCAGCAAGAAGCCTATTGCTGAAACCAATGTGGTGCTTTTGAGCAAGGATGCCGACTATGGCAACTGGCGTACCCGCTATGCACTGGGTGTGCGTCCTGCCGGTATGGAGGACTGGTTCTATACAGTGCATCTTGGCTGGTGGACTGACGAGGTGGAGCCTTTTGAAGGGCAGTGGCAGAAGCTGCAGCGTGAGGTAATAGCCCAAAAGCATGAGGGCAGGATATTCCTCATGGGCGACTTCAACAGCCCGGCGGAGGTTCGTGGCGAGGGGTATGACCTGATTGCCGGCAGCGGCTGGCATGATACCTACCTGCTGGCTAAAGATAAGGATTCTGGCGTTACTGTCCAGGGTGTTATAGATGGATGGAGAGATAAGCTGTCCGAGGCGGACATGCTTGAGGGAATGCGCATTGACCATATCTGGTGCAATGAGCAGGCAGACGTAGAAAAGAGCAGAGTCTGCTTCAGCGGAAAGAACGAGCCTGTGATTTCTGATCATTATGGCGTAATAATTGATTTGGAGGATTGACACGATGAAACGTAGTGCAGGAATTTTGATGCCTGTCAGCAGCTTGCCATCCAAGTACGGCATTGGCTGCTTTGATGAAACCGCTTACAGATTTATTGACTGGCTGAAAGAAGCCGGTCAGACCTATTGGCAGATTTTGCCGCTGGTACCTACCAGCTATGGCGATTCACCGTATCAGTCTTTTTCCACCTTTGCCGGGAATCCTTACTTCATCAGCCTTGACTGGCTCACCGGCGAGGGGCTGCTGACCGCAGAGGAAACTGCTGCTGTGGATTTCGGCAGCAAGGATGATGATATTGACTATGCCAAGCTGTACGAGGGACGCTATCCGCTGCTCCGCAAGGCTTATGAGCGCAGCAATATCAACCAGAATGGCGATTTCCATCGCTTTGTCCGCGAAAATGAATGGTGGCTTGAGGATTATGCCCTGTTCATGGCACTGAAGGATTTCTTCGGCGGCAAGTGCTGGAATGAGTGGCCTGAGGATATCAAGCTCCGCTACGGCTACGCCATTGAGCATTACAGAAATGAGCTTTACTTTGATATTGAGTTCCAGAAGTTCTTGCAGTACAAGTTTGACTGCCAGTGGAAGGACTTGAAGCGTTATGCCAACAGCCAGGGCATTCAGATTGTGGGGGATATTCCAATCTACGTTGCCATGGACAGTGCTGATGTATGGTCTCATCCTGAGCTGTTCCAGCTGGATGACAAGAGCACCCCGGTTGCTGTGGCAGGCTGTCCGCCGGATGGCTTCTCCGCTACCGGCCAGCTGTGGGGCAATCCGCTCTATCGCTGGGATTACCATCGTGAGACCGGCTTTGACTGGTGGATGAGCCGTGTGTGGTATGCCTTCAACATGTATGATGTTCTGCGTATCGACCACTTCCGTGGCTTTGATGAATATTACAGCATTCCGTATGGTGCCAAGGATGCAACCAACGGACATTGGGAAAAGGGCCCGGGCATGGATTTGTTCAACACAATGAAGTGGCGCCTGGGTGACAGAAGGGTAATCGCCGAGGATTTGGGCTTTATGACCGATACCGTGCGTCAGCTGGTAAAGGACAGCGGCTTCCCTGGCATGAAGGTGCTGGAATTCGCCTTCGATTCCCGCGACACCGGTGCAGCAAGCGATTACCTGCCGCACAACTACATCGAGAACTGCGTAGTCTACACCGGTACTCACGACAATGAAACCCTCCAGGGCTGGTTCAAGAGTATCAACAAGCAGGAAATGCAGATGGTGAGGGACTACCTGTGTGATGCTAAGACTCCTATTAAGGATTTACATAAACCGATGATTGCGGCTGCTATGCGCAGCAATGCAGCTACCTGCATTATTCCTATGCAGGACTACCTGGGATTGGATAATTCCGCCAGAACCAACCAGCCTTCTACTGTAGGCCAGAATTGGAGATGGCGCGTGTCCGGCAAGGCTCTCACCAGCAAGCTGGCACAGGAAATCCGCCACACTGCTGAAACTTTCGGCAGGCTGTAATCCCACTTAAATTTGCCCCTTTATTTTCAATATATATGACACCTTGCAGGTGCCTGCTTACATTAACACCCCGTATCCGGGCATCTGCGAAAAGAAAAGCCGAAAAGCCGTCTCCGTGTGTGTGAACGGGGGCGGCAGGGGGGCTTTTTGAAACAAGTTTGGCGCACTCAGGCATTTCAGCCTGTGAATGTCCGGCAAATATATAGCTTCATGGCTATGCTTGATGGAAACAAGGAAGCATTGGGCAACGTGCAGCGAAAATTTTCCGGCCATTATAGATGAAGCCCTTGCTTTGCGTGGTAAGGGAAGAAAACGTATCTGTTTTTAGGAGGAGAATTTGATGAACAAGAAGATTTTGAGCGCAGCCGTTGCCATGGCTTTGGCAGCAGGCATCAGCGGCACTGCTATGGCAGCAGAAGGCAGCCTGGCAGACGTACCAAAGGATCACTGGTCCTATCAGGCAGTAGACCAGCTGGTAAAGGACGGTATCATCGAGGGCATGCCTGATGGTACTTATGCCGGTGACCGCGCAATCAGCCGTTACGAGATGGCTGTTATCGTAGCTCGTGCTACCGATAAGATGGAAGCTGCTAACATTGCAGACCGCGCTCTCATTGAGAAGATGCAGGCAGAGTACGGCTCCGAGCTGAAGACTCTGCAGGCTGATGTGCAGGATTTGAAGAACCAGGTTGGCAAGGTTAAGTTCAGCGGTATGTTCCGTGCAACCTATGATAACGATAAGGGACGCGATGCGGCTGACCAGGTAGCTCGTTGCAACGACCGTTTCTACATGGATATCCATGCAGACTACAAGGTAAATGAGCACTGGACTGCTAAATTCCAGAGCGAGACCAACCACAAGTACAGCGAAGGTCACAGTAACAACGTGACAAACCCTTGGGATGGCGACAGCACTGATGGTACCATTCAGCGTATCTGGGCAGAGGGTAACTTCAACAATGGTTCCTGGGTAAATATCGGTCGTACTTGGAGAGGTCTTGGCTTCACTAACACCCTGCAGGGTGGTGAGACCGATGGTGTACAGGCAGGTATTCCTATTAAGGGCACTGGCTTGACTGCAAGTGCATTCTACTGGGCTGGTACCGGCTTGGACAATAAGCAGGCATTCTATGGTATCGGTACCTGGGGTTCTGTTGGTCATGCTGTTGATATCAATGCAGCTTATGAGAAGGCTAAGATTGGCAAGGGCGAGAATACTTCCAATAACGGTTCTGTAAATGCCCCTGCTGCATACGACAGCGCATTTGTATTAGGTGCTAAGGTTAAGCTGCTGAAGAATGTTACCTTGACTGGCGATTATATTCAGTCTAATGCAGAGAATGACAACAAGGCTCATGAAGTGCGTCTTGATTATAAGGGCACTAACCTGCAGGATCCAGGTTCTTTCGGCGTATATGCGCGCTATTTCAGCTTTGCTCCTAATGCTGGTAACCCTGATGATGAGTGGGGTTCCCGTCCAAATGGTAACAAGGGCTGGATGGTAGGCTTCAAGTATGTTCCTAGCACCAACGTTGAGTGGCATACTATGTACAGCCAGCAGAAGAAGGACTTCACCAACGATGCAGCCAACTTCGACCGCAAGTTGTTCCGTACTGAGGTTGACTTCCACTTCTAATCTGATTAAGAAGTCCATAATATCTATTCATAGGGAACTGTTCAATGCCCCAAAGGGCAAGGGGCAGTTCCCCTTTTTACTTTTTAGCAGATATGGGGTACTAGTTTTAGTAATCTGTAACTACTGTTCAGACAAAAAGGCAAAGGACATGATATGTGCCCAGCAAAAACCTTTGTTCAGCCTCGTTACTTCATTCATCAGAGTGCGCAGCACGATAGATGAATGTTAGTAACGCGAGGCTGAATGAGGAGCGAGAGCGTGTTTTTGATGGGCACTATCATGGCATTGCCTAAAGGTCTGAACAGAGAGCACAGTGTATGCTCTAATCACGAACTTTTACGAATATAGCAATAAGAAAGAAGGAGTATCAAATATGAACCGCAAGCAGATTTTAAAGCGCTCAGTGGGGATGGCGCTTTCATTAACCTTATTGGCCACACCATCAGCCCTTGTAACCGCACCAACAGCCTTTGACAGCCTTTCCATGCTGAGGATAGCCAGGACGGAGGCCGCCAGCGCAGTAGGTGCAGGCGATGTAGTATTAGTAGGCAGCCTTCAGGATGAGCTGGGTGCCGCATCAGACTGGAACCCTGCCGACGGGGCAACATTATTCCAGCCAGCAGGCAACGGCAAATACATCTTCACCGGCAAGCTTGCCGCAGGCAACTACGACTTCAAGATTGCCATCGGCGGCAGCTGGGACGAAAACTACGGCAAAGATGGCGTCAAAGACGGCCCCAACATTGCCCTGAGGCTCCTCCATGACCACGAAGTAACCTTCACCTACGATGCCGCAACCCACATCGTAACATATGACTACGAGGATATGGCAGCAGAACAGGCAGCCCTGGCTTCTGCAGGCCGCAGCTTCGTCGTAACCGGCACCGTACAGACCCGTGCCGGTGGTGCCAAGGACTGGGACCCGGCAGACAAGACCACGGAGATGAAGGACATCGGCCACGGCTTTTACGCCTACACCATGGACTTGCCAGCAGGCCCTTACTTCTACAAGATTTCCGTCAACGGCAGCTGGGCAGAAAACTACGGCCTCAACGGCAACTTCGACGGTGCCAACGTACAGCTCACCCTTGACAAGCCGGAAAAGGTTACCTTCTATTATAATGACATTACCCACAAGATTCAGGACAGCCACAGCTACAAAATGCTGAAGGATGCAGAGCTGCCTACTCTGGGCGGTGATTTTGCAGCCCTGGAGGGCGACAAGGTAATGCGTGACCTGCTGATGGACAAATTCTATCAGACCACCCTTGATGTAAAGGCAGGCACCTACACTGCCGAAATCAAGCAGAAGGGCCAGAAATCCCTTAAGCAGCAGGTAACAGTCCGCCAGGACGGCAAGGTAAGCTTCTACTATGACTTTGCCGGTAAAAAGCTTATCGTAGACGATGGCAGCATCCATCCTGACAAGGTAGTACATGACACCTGGGATACCGCATACCGCGCTCCATTCCAGCCAGCCAAGGTTGGGGAGGCTGTCAAGCTCTCCATCCGCACCCAGCAGGGTGATGTGCAGAACGCCAAGCTGGTACTGACCAAGGCGGAGATTACTGCCAACGGCGGTGACGAGTACAACCCTGATTATGCCGCAGGCAAGACCGTAACCTACGACATGCAGAAGACCGGCACTGAGGACGGCAGCGATATCTGGAGTGTAACCATTGCCCCGGAGGAAAACGGCATGTACGGCTACACCTTCCTGCTGAACGACATGCTGCAGTACGGTGACGATGCCCGTCCTGGCAACATCGGTGCTACAGCCCTCAGAGGTGCCAAGCCGTTCCAGCTGACAGTTTACACTGCCGACTACCATACCCCGGACTGGGCCAAGGAAGCCATTACCTGCCAGATTTTCCCTGACCGCTTCTTCAACGGTGACAAGTCCAACGATAACGCCCGTACCACTGCAAGAGGCAGCCAGCCAATCCAGCACAGGGATTGGAACGACATTCCTGCCAACCACAGCAAGACTCCTGACAAGGACAGCGATACCCAGGATTGCAACGACTTCTTTGGCGGCGACCTGGCAGGTATTACCCAGAAGCTGGACTATCTGAAGGATTTGGGCATTACCGCCATCTATGTAAACCCGATGATGAGCGCCTGCTCCAACCATCGCTATGATACCGTAGACTATGGCACCATTGACCCGCTGCTGGGCAACATGGAGGACTTCAGGCAGCTGGTGGCTGAGATGGACAAGCGGGGCATGCACCTGATTATGGATGGCGTGTTCAACCATGTAGGCGATGACTCCATTTACTTTGACCGCTATGGCAAGTATGAGTGGGTAGGAGCCTATGAGTTCTGGTCCCGTGTCTATGATTTGATGAACACCAAGGGCATGAAGGAAGCTGCCGCCAAGGAAGAAGCCAGGAAGCAGCTCATTGCCGAGGGACAGGTATTCAGCCCATATCAGTGGGAGAACTGGTTTGAAATCAAGAATCAGAAGGCCGTAGACGAGATGGGCGAGAAGTACGCTTATCATGATTGGCAGGGCTATTCCAGCCTGGTACCGTTCAGTGACAAGGACTTGCTGGATGACAAGTCCAGCCTGGGCGAGTACCTCCTCTATGGGGATAATGCCGTAATCACCAAGTGGTTCAAGGATGGCCTGTCCAGCTGGCGCCTTGATGTGGCCAAGGAGATTCCGGCAGAGTTCTGGCGCAATGTCCGCAAGACAGTGAAGCAGATTAAGACCACCAAGGGAGAGGAGCCGCTGCTGCTGGGCGAAATCTGGCAGGATGGCACCCAGTTCCTGACCGGTGACCAGTTTGACTCAGTAATGAACTACAAGCTGTCCTTTGCTGTAGGTGATTTGTTCCTGAACAGGGGCGATGCCAAGGCAGCAGATGACGAGCTGAAGATTCTCCAGCAGAATTACCCTCGTGAGGCCCTCTATGACCTGATGAACATCGTGGATTCCCATGATACTGTCCGTGCCATCTATAAGTTCGGTGGCGGTCAGGAGTCCGTGGCTCAGGCTACCCTGAAGGACTTTGACTATGAGCTGGGCAAGGCAAGGCTGAAGCTGTCCGCAGCATTCATCCTGGGCTATCCTGGCATGCCGACCTTCTTCTACGGCGATGAGGCCGGTGTATACGGCAGTGCCGACCCAGATTGCCGCCGCACCTATCCGTGGGGTAATGAGGACAAGGAGCTGATTGCTTACTACAAGCAGGTAATGGGCGTGCGCAATGCCCACAAGCAGCTTTTTGCTCATGGTGATGTAAATACTCTGAAGGCAGAGGGCGACATCTTTGCTTACGCCCGTACCAATGGCAGCGAGGCAGCAGTTGTGGCACTGAACAGGGGCAAGGCGCAGCAGGTGGTTATTCCTGCCGGTCAGTTTGCTGACGGCACTGTTTTCGCAGATGCCCTTGACAGCAGCTTCCAGGCAGCTGTTTCCGGCGGCCAGCTGGTGGTAGATTTGGGTGAGAACCAGGCCCGCATGATGATTAAGGAATAAGCTTTGGTTTATTTAGTTAATTACAGTTAATAAAAGATAAAGAAAAGTCCCCCATGCAGCTTAAACAGGTTGCATGGGGGATAAATTTTTAGTATAATGTGTTTGGTGGTACTGCCAAGTACGGTAGGCGGTTAGTCCTCTGCGGAGGGCCTGCTAAACCCTCTGTTCAGAACCTCGCAAGAGGAATCCTGCAAGGGGGAGGTGATAACTATGTCAGATGAATTTTTCATCAGCGTCATCAGCCTCGTAATTACCTGTTTAGGTTTTGGCTACATGATTGGCAAAGATATCAACGATAAGCAGAAGTAACCGCCCAAAGTCCCAATAAGTGCGGTCGCTTCTGTAAAGAGTAACCAAGTGAAAACGGACTAACCGTCTATCAGCAGTACCACCTTTTTATTACACTCTCATTATACAGTTATTTTGTTTTTTTGGCAAGTCAATTTACCGCTGCACATCGGCTATGCGGATGCGCGGACGGCGGGGTATCAGCTTCTGCTCATAGGCCAGGTCGTAGAATACCTTGAGGTTGTCCAGGTACTCCTCGGTCAGGTTCCATTTGATGACGTTGAGATATTCTGACACCTGCCGCTGGGTGAACGGCTTTTGGTCAATGATGGAGGCGATTGCCTCTTTTTTATTTTTCAGGCCTTCCTGCAGGGATCGGTAGAGGCGGTCGTAGATGAACTGCACGCCTTCAGGATTTGCCTGGGCAAAGCTCTTGTGCACAGTCCATACTGCATAGACCATGCAGCGGTCGGTGAGCTTTTTCCACTCCCGTCCCAGATCGTAGTAGTAGTATTTGTCCTTCTGCTGGTGATGGTACACATATAGGGCATCATCACCGATGAGCAGGGATGCCGTAGCATCGTTTGGCACTGGATGGGCAGGGGTGAGGTTCCTGGTATAGTAATGAGGTGAGGCATCGTATGCCTTTGCCATGATGATTTTCAGCAGGCAGTGAGCCGTGGCGGACTGGGCGGTGAGGATGATCTTGTCCTCGTTGATTTCCTCGATTGGCTTTTTGGATACCAAAAGAATGCTCCGCACCTCGCCATCCGCCCTGACGCACAGGTCAGGCAGTACCAGCAAATCCTCGTAGTTCCGGGCATATACAATAGAGGATACCTCGCTGGCATCAACGCGCCCTGTCAGCAGGTCATTGTTCATCACTGCCGGAACGCCGTTCCTCAGCTCCATTCCTTCCTTCAGGTTTAGATTGTTAAGGCCGTAGGTCAGGGGCAGTACATTGAGAAAATGTATATGTCCCAAACGTGGTTTATTCATGAAATCCCTCCGATTGGCAGAATACACTGCAATATTTCACATGTTTAATATTATACACTTTTTTCACCTATTTGTTTAGGAAAATATAATTGTATACATGGATATTTTTTTGCAAAGAAAAATCCCTGCCAGCCATCAGCAGGGATTTGGTGCAAACATATTGCACCATGTAAAAAATTTTGCTATAATTTCTTTGGTGCTACCAATACGGTAGGCGGTTAGCCCTCCTGAAACTTATTACGGAGGGACTGTGACCCTTCGATTACATAGAAACCTTTCATGAGGAATTTATCACCGGAGGGATTGATGCTCATGTTGATTTCAATCGCTGCTTTTGTGGTAGGAGCTATTGGCGTGGCTATTGCCTGCATTAGCTTCGGCTACCAGCTTGGAAAAGACGTTAGTAAAAAACAGCACTGACCGCCTCAACCCGCAAAGTTAGCGGTCATTCTGACAACAACTGAGGGCTAAACCGTCTATCGGTAGCACCTTTCACATTTTCATTATACATTCTGCAGGCAATCTTTGCAAGAGATTTGCCTGTTTTTCTTTTGCAAAGAAAAATCCCTGCCAGCTATCAGCAGGGACTTGGTGCTTACTTGCGGGTAAGGATTCTGATTACCTTGTTGCCGGTGTTGCGGATTTTGCGGATAGGCGCCGTCCGGGTCTTGTACTTGGGCTTCATATCAGTGACGGAGCCGAAGTCACCGCGCTTTAGCAGGGTGGTCTTGGTCTTTTCAGGATTGAAAAGCTTGCGGAAGGTGTTAAACAGCAGCTCCGGGGTGGCATTCTGCTGGCACAGGAAAGTGTCGGCAGAGATGTAGCGCAGCTCCGGGAAGGCGTGCACGGTCATATGGCCCTCGTTGAAGACCACCATGATGACAGCATGTCCATCCGGCAGCAGATGATGCAGGCTGGAAATAACCTCCAGCTTGCTTTCCTCCAGAAGGTTTCTCAGTTTATCCAGAAGCTGCTCCATGTCAGCGAAGCAGGATTCTTTGCATTTGTACATATCGATGGTGAGATGACGGGCTAGGATTTTCAATTGATACACCCCTTATTCTTTATATTCATTACTATTATACGATATTGGCTAAATGAAGTAAAGGGCAAGGGATTATTATCTAAAAGCTGGAAAAATTTTGTTCAAATATTGTGCCTGGTATGGATTTTTCCGCCTGCCAGCGGTTATAATATAAATATATGTGGTTATAATAGACATATATGCAGCTGTAATACACATGTAGATGGAAAATGCTTATTGCGGTGATAGAGAGACAGAGAGCGACAATCAGGAGCAGGATATAAATGACAAACGAGATAATTGCGGAAAAGCTTGCCCTGCTGCCCAACAGCCCCGGCGTGTACATCATGAAGGATGCAGAGGGGATGATTATTTATGTGGGCAAGGCAGTGGTGCTGAAAAACCGCGTCAGCCAGTATTTTCAGAACAATAAAAGCCATTCAGCCAAGGTAAAGGCCATGGTGGCGCGGATTGCGGATTTTGATATTATCATGGTGGGGACAGAGGTGGAGGCACTGATTCTTGAGTGCAAGCTCATCAAAAAATATCGCCCCAAGTACAATATCAGCCTGAAGGATGACAAGATGTACCCTTATCTGAAGGTGACTGTCAAGGAGGATTTTCCCCGGGTGTTCATTACCAGAAAGCTGGTGAAGGATGGCTCGCG
Organism: Anaerovibrio sp.; assembly: GCA_051866255.1. Lineage (GTDB taxonomy): Bacteria > Bacillota > Negativicutes > Selenomonadales > Selenomonadaceae > Anaerovibrio. Next base: position 22,453 of record JBJDWY010000148.1, read on the forward strand.
GTATTTTGGCCCCTATACGGATGCCGGGGCCCTGAAGGACTGCCTGAAGCTTTTAAAGAGGATGTTTCCCCTGCGTACCTGCCGCAACCTGAGGCCGGGGCAGTCCTGCCTGGAGTACCACATCCGGCGGTGCCTGGCTCCCTGCCTGGGCAAGGTCAGCCGTCAGGAGTACAGGAGCATGATACGGAAGGTGTTCCTATTCCTGGATGGCAGGACGAAGCAGGTGGAGGCGGAGCTGAAGGCGCAGATGGAGGCGGCGGCAGAGGAGCTGGAGTTTGAGCTGGCAGCCAGGCTCCGGGACCAGCTGCTGGCGGTGCAGAAGCTGTCTGAGATGCAGAAGCTGGTGGCAAAGCCCCGGGATGATGAATTCGTCATTCAGGAAAAGGTTCATGCCCAGACCATCGGGGCGGTGGAGGAGCTGGGGGAGTACCTGGGGCTGGCAGTGCCGCCATACCGCATGGAGTGCTTCGATATTTCCCACAATCAGGGCTCGGAAACCGTGGCATCCATGGTGGTCTTTGAGGGAGGCACGGCAAAGAAGTCAGATTATCGCCGCTTCAAGATTAGGAGTGCCGAGGGCAAGCCGGACGATTTCAAGTCCATGCGTGAGGTTACCATGCGGCGGTACGGGGCAGAGGATGCCGAAATGCCTGATTTGATTGTCATTGACGGCGGCAAGGGGCAGCTGAGCTCCGCCCTGGAGATTATCCGGGGGGCAGGGCATCTTGATGTGCCGGTGGTGGGACTGGCCAAGCGGGAGGAAGAAATCTTCTGCGAGGGAGAGTCAGAGCCGGTGATTCTGCCCCGTGATAGCCAGGCACTGTTCCTCATCCAGCGCATCCGGGATGAGGCGCACCGCTTCGCCATCACCTATCACAGGAAGCTCCGGGGCAAGAGAAACCTTGTTTCCGTCCTTGACCACATCGAGGGAATAGGCCCCAAGAGGCGGCAGCTCCTGTATGAGCATTATGGCACTATAGACAGGATACGGGAGGCGGCTGCGGAGGAAATGGCAGCCATCCCCGGCATGAACAGGCCGGCAGCGGAAGCTGTATATAACTTTTTTCGGGCACAGGAAAAGCTCACAAACTAGCATATCAATGCCGGTTTGTGAGCTTTTATTTTTGTGACTGTTTACTTGTCAGATTTCAGCAAAGCTGCTGAATACATTCACCATGTCAGGGTGCAAGGGCAATGGCACTTAGCCAGCTATGCCCAGATTCATCAGCAGCACCATGACGCCGATAACAATCAGGTAGTATACGAACCAAGGGCCCACCGTGGTTTTCAGTATCTTGCCCTCGGCACCTACGATGCCGGTGGTAGCGCACACTGCTACGATGTTGTTGATGCAGACCATGTTACCGATAGCACCGCCCTGGTTCTGGAGAGCCACGATAACGATGTGAGGAATGCTCAGGATGTCTGCGGTAGCGAACTGCAGCGGTGCAAACATGATGTTAGATACGGTGTTGGAACCGAACATGAAGGCACCTACGGAGCCGATAACAGGGGCAATGTAGAAGTAGTTGGCACCTGCCAGGTCAGCCATGCCCTTTGCCATAGCTACCAGCATGGAGTCATAGCCGCATACGTTAGCGTTGGAATAACGGAACAGGTAAACCATAGCGAAGCCGAACAGCAGGGCAATGGTAGCACCTACCAGCTGCTTGTAGGACTTGTACAGCACGTTGTTGATCTGGCTGCCGCTGAGGCCGTACATAGCAAAGCCGATAAATACAACCAGGATGAATGGGAACAGGCCAGGGTTGTTCAGCCACTTGAGGGTGAAGCTTGCGCCCTCAACGCCCATGATGTTGGTCATGGTAATAGGGAAGGAGCCCATGAGAGGCTTGATGCCGAACTGAGGCACACGGGTAACTACCAGCCACAGGGTAACCAGGAGGTACGGAGTCCAGGCCTTCAGCAGGGACATGGAGTGCTGGGTATTCTGCTTCTTGGCATCCTTCTTGATTTCGGTGCCAGGGAAACGCCAGATTTCCTTTGGCATCAGGAAGCCTGCCTTGGCTGCACCGATGGTAGCGAAGATGGTTACGGCAGCGGCTACCAGGGAGGTAAGCTCGGCACCCATAACCTTGGCAACAGGAATGGAAACGCAGCTGAACACGATGGAGGTGAACAGGCAGAACGGAACTACCGGGAATACATCAGAGAAGGACTTGTTCTTGCCGAACTTCATGCAGACAACGCCGATTACCAGCCAGATGATGACCAGGGAACCAACGCACATGCCGATGGTGGACAGGAAGGACAAATCCTGCTTGAAAAGGCTCAGGTCAGTAACGCCGATGGATGGCAGTACGTCCTTGATAATCTCCGCAGCGGAGTTGGTAGGAGTACCGGCTGCACCGAACGGCACAGGAGTGGAGTTAAACATGAGGCAGGCCAGGGCAGCTGCCATAGGAGGAGCACCAAGGCCGATAACCAGCGGTGCGCAGATGGCGGCCGGAGTACCGAAGCCGGCTGCACCCTCGATGAAGGCTGCAAAGGCAAAGCCTACGATAACCAGCTGGATGCGGGCATCCTCGGTGATGCCGTTGAACATGGCCTCGATGCGGCGCATGGCACCGGCTTCGTTCAGCATGTTCATCAGGAGGATAGCACCGAAGATAATCAGCAACGTATCAATGGAACCAAGGAAACCTGTAATGGTGTAGGCGATAACGTGGGTAACATCCATACCCCAGTAAGCCAGGCCGATAATGGCACAGGCAGCCCATGCCATAGGCAGGGCCTTCTTGGCAGGGACATTAAGCCCCACTGTAAGGATAATGGTGAGGATAATAGGAATTGCTGCGATTATAGCTAACACAATATTCATCTCCTAACATTTCATTCACAAAATATAAAACATCAAATTTTTCAAAGAAACCTCTAAACATCCTAAAAGCTTAAAAGCTCGTCACTTAGACATTCCATAATCCCTTCTTCTAAAGAACAGTGGTCAGGATGACTCCCTATCCTTGGCGTACTTGTCGAGCATGAAGTCCTTCAGCAGGCACAGGTGCATGTTCATGTACATGCTGGCCGCGCCTGCGTCCCCCTCATTGATGGCCTTCAAGATCTTCTTGTGATAGAAAAGCGTGTTGCTTTCCTTCTGCACGTTCAGGGTAAGCTCGATATTCTTATAAATAGAAGAAAACAGAATGTGGGTAAGATTGCCAATGACTCTGTTGCCACTGGCCTCGGCAATCAGCTGATGGAAGCGTCCATCATCGTCGGCATAGGAGGAGTTCTCCGCAATATGCCGGGCAAGGGTCTTTGTCAGCTCATGCAGCTGCTGCTTTTGAGCCGGGGTAGCGTTGAGGGCTGCCATGCCTGCAATAGCAGGCTCCAGCATCAGCCGCACGTCCAGCATGTCCAGAGCCAGGGCATCATCATCATAGATGAAGGTGAGGCCCAGCGGATCATCAGGTATGCCCATATTTTCCGCAATGAAGGTTCCCGATCCCTGCCGGGCTTCCAGTATATTCCGGGCAATGAGTACCTTGAAGGCATCCCTCAGGGTGCCGCGGCTGACATTCAGCTCCGCAGTAAACTCCGCTTCGGTTGGCAGCTGCTGACCAGGCTGCATTTTGTTTTCAGTAATATAGTCGATAATCTTGTCTGTTGTCTGCTCGACTAATGTTTTTCCTTTAACCAACGCCATAACAAAGACCCCTTTATTAACATTGCACATCCGTACAGAAGTGAGTGAACAAATATGTTAAACAACTCTGCCACTCATATTATCTTTGGCTAATATATGCTATTCGACAAAACAATTAAAAATCCTGCTTTAATTAGAAAATTTTTTAGGAATTTTTTTCTTGATTGAAAAAACGCGACAAAAGTCGGTGTGCAATAGGATTATTTTGATTTATTGTTGACAAATTTCGTATTGTATGGTTTAATGGAGTTGTTAAAAATTCATTGTACAAATTGCAGATTGTGTCTTTGGCGAGATGAAAATTTGTGAGAGTATTTTATAAGTGATGTAATTATGTTGTACGTTTTATGATTTTTTATCAAAGGTGTATGAGAGTGTTTAGGTAAAAGGAGAGTTATTTATGGAAAAGGTATGCCGTGATTGGGCAAAGCAGGCCTTTGGGGAGGGCCTTGTGAAAGCTGAGTACTGGAATGACTTTGAGACGAATGCGAAGGCAGCTGCCGCAGAAGTATTCCGGGTAAAGGACTTTGCCGAAGGGGAGGCAAAGCTCCAGGAGCTGCTGAAGGAATATGCTGATCGCACCGGCGGCGGCATCATGGCTGTAGGCGGTGAGGAAAATCCTGCCCTGAAGGGGATTTATGACAGGATTGCCGCATCCGGCACTGCTGTGTATACGGACAAGTTCGATATCTATGAGCATCGCGCTACTGCAGATATCGGCATTTCCACCGCTGAGTTCTGCGTGGCAGAAACCGGCAGCCTGTGCGTTGACAACTATTCCTACGAAGCTCGTGTTGCCACTATGCTTCCTTATGTGAATATCGTTTTTGTAAATGCGAATTATGTTGTGGAGAATGTAAGCGTTGCTTGCAAGATTATCGGTCGTGTTTTTGATAAAGGCTACCTTGGCTTCGTTACCGGCCCTAGCCGTACCGCAGATATTGAGCGCGTGCTGAGCCTGGGCGTACACGGGCCAAACAAGCTCCTGATTATCGCAGTAGAAGACTTTGGGGAGGGTAACTAATCATGGCAGAGCGTAATCTGAAACAGGAAATACAGGCAAAAC
>JBJDWY010000149.1:0-5925 GCA_051866255.1 Anaerovibrio sp.
AAAGTTAAATATCTATTGCATCCCCATCTGTTGTCAGGTGGGGATGTTTTTATAGCATTTTGTATGATATAATGGAACAGGAATATTTTGGCAGGAGGCGTTTTTTATGAATGGAAATGTGTTAAAGGGCATTGGCGTAGCAGTGATTGTCCTGATTCTGGCAGTGGCATATAATATGTATTCTTCCTCGGTGGAGAATGATTTCAAGGATATTTCCCGCAGGGAAACCTATCGCATGGGCGACCATTTTACCGGTTTCTATCACAGGCCGGGCTGCCCGAAGCTGCAGCAGACTCAGGGTGGCGGCATCAGGTTTGAGTCCAGTGAGGCTGCCAGGGCAGAAGGGTATAGCCCTTGCAAGCGCTGCGACCCGGATGGGCCAAATGAGTAATGTAAGATGATGTGCAGGTTAGATTGGTAAAATACATGCAGGGCAAAGGACAGTGATTTTATGGCTTTGACGGCTCCCACAGCACCAACTCCCCCTACACCGCCTGTGGTACCGGGGGCAAGGCAGGAAGGTTTCCAGGATAATACGGCAGGGCAGGAGGCAGCTGATGGTGCGGCAAGAGCTGCTGAAATGGGGCGCGGTTTCGGTGTGCACATAACCATCAATCCTTCCGGGCAGGCTGCCTCCGGGAAGGGGAATGGTCAGGAGAATACCGTGGTGCAGACTGTGCCGCCGGGGCAGCAGGCAGGGGCGGAGCAGGGCAAGGCTGCTGAGAAGCCTGCTCCTGCCAAGGATAGCGATGCGGCAGCTGCAGAGGTGGCACAGCAGGCACGGCAGGCGGCTGTGCAGCGGATGCTGGGGGAGGAGGACGGCAGCCAGCAGCAGGCGGAAGCTGCGGTAAGGACGGATAATCCCTGGCTGCCCTCCGGCAATATGTCCTTTATGACTGTATTGCCCTTTGTAATTGTTTTCGTGGCGGCGTTTATTACCTTTACCCTGAGAAGTCTCGGCAAAAAGAATGGCATGGCAAAGCCGGAGGGCAAGGTGAAGCCGGGGCGTCCTGCCAGGCAGATGTCGGATAAGGGACAGCAGATGTCGGATAAGGGACAAGGAGGTATTCTATCGGAACCTGTTCAGCTGGTGACTGCCCCAAAGGAGGATAAGTCCAAGGGCAGGCATTTTGAAATGAGAATTTAGCTATAATTTTTTTACAAATTGCGAAATATAAAGTATAATAGATTCGATATAGATAAATTGGCAAAGCCAAAATTTGTGGGGGCGAACAGTTTTGTTAGATATTAAATTTGTCAGAGAGAATCTTGATGCGGTTCAGGCTATGCTGAGCAATCGTCAGAATAAACTTTCCTTGGAGGGCTTCAAGGAGCTGGAGGAGAAGCGCCGTGCCATCCTCAGTGAGGTTGAGGTGCTGAAGAACAAGCGCAATACTGTCTCCAAGCAGGTGGGGCAGATGAAGAAAAACGGCGAGAATACGGATGCTGTTTTTGCCGAGATGCGCCAGGTGGGGGAGCAGATTGATGCCCTTGATGCAGAGCTGAAGCAGGTGGAGACCGAGCTGCGCAACATCATGCTGAGCATTCCTAACATGCCAAAGGATGATGTGCCTATTGGCGTAGACGAAAATGACAATCCAGAGGTGCGCCGCTTCATGGAGCCGACCAAGTTCGATTTTGAGCCAAAAGCTCACTGGGATATTGGCGAGGCCCTGGATATTATTGATGCGGAGCGTGCTGCCAAGGTTACCGGTGCCAGGTTTACCTTCTACAAGGGCATGGGTGCCCGTCTGGAGCGTGCCCTGATTAACTTTATGATGGATCTTCACGCCAACAAGCATGGCTATACGGAGATGCTGGCACCGTGCATGGTCAATACCAACAGCATGATCGGCACAGGCCAGCTGCCGAAGTTTGCTGAGGATATGTTCAAGGTAGAGGGCACTGACTACTATATGGTACCTACTGCCGAGGTTCCTACTACCAATTACCATCGTGAGGAAATCCTGGATGCTGCCCAGCTGCCGGAGTATTATTGTGCCTATACGGCCTGCTATCGTGCCGAGGCAGGCAGTGCCGGTCGTGATACCCGCGGCCTGATTCGCCAGCATCAGTTCAACAAGGTGGAGCTGATCAAGTTCTCCAAGCCTGAGGATTCCTGGGATGAGCTGGAAAAGATGGTCAATGATGCAGAGGATGTGCTGAAGGTTCTGGAGCTTCCTTATCGCGTGATTACCTTGTGCACAGGCGATATGGGCTTTACCTCTGCCAAGACTTATGATATTGAGGTCTGGATGCCGGCCCAGAATACCTATAGGGAGATTTCTTCCTGCTCCAACTGCCTGGACTTCCAGGCACGCCGTGCAGGCATCAAGTTCCGCCGGGAGCAGAAGGGCAAGCCGGAATTCGTGCATACCCTGAATGGCTCCGGCCTGGCTGTAGGCCGTACCTTTGCGGCAATTCTGGAGAATTATCAGCAGGCTGACGGTTCCGTGGTTGTGCCAAAGGCACTGGTTCCGTACATGGGCGGTGTTGAGGTTATCAAAAATCTCTAATTTTATACGAAAAGAAAAGAGGCTTGTGCTGTTTGGCAGAGCCTCTTTGTTTATGGCAATTTGCAGTAGCTGACAGTGGTTAAGGGGGAGCGTAGTATGCCGGAACGGGCTGTATGGGCGGAAATAAATCTGGATGCCCTGGAAAATAATATCAGGAATATCAAAAGCTGCATACGCAGCAATGCCAAATGGTGTGCAGTGGTCAAGGCGGATGCCTATGGCCATGGGGCTGTAGCCGTGGCAAGGAAGGCGGTGGAGCAGGGGGCGGACTACCTGGCGGTAGCGGTGCTCAGCGAAGCGGTTGCCCTGCGTGAGGCGGGCTTTACTACGCCTATCCTGATTTTGGGAGCAACACCGGTGGAGGCGTCCGGAACTGTTGTAGACTATGGAATCACCCAGGTGGTATTTACCATTGAGCAGGCCAAAGCCTTGTCTGCCGAGGCTGTCAGGCGTGGCAAGGCTGCCAAGGTGCATCTGGCAGTGGACACCGGCATGAGCCGCATCGGGGTGCGCCCGGAGCAGGCAGGGGAGTTTGCGAAGGGAATCAGCGTCATGCCGGGCATAGAGCTGGAGGGCATGTTTTCCCATTTTGCCCTGGCAGATGCAGAGGACAAGACCTTTGCCCATCAGCAGCTGGATAAGTTTAAGCTGGCCATCAGCAAGGTGCAGGAGGCAGGCGTGGAGATTGCCATCAAGCATATTGCCAACTCAGCAGCCCTTTTGGAGATGCCGGAGGCGCATTTTGATATGGTCAGGGCAGGCATCATTCTCTATGGCCTGTGGCCGTCGGATGAGGTAAAGCATGTGATTGATTTGCAGCCGGTGATGGAGCTGAAGGCGAAGCTGGTGTATCTGAAGGATTTGCATCCCGGGGAGTCCATCAGCTATGGCTGTACCTTTACGGCCGAGAGGGAGAGCAGGATTGGCACTTTGCCTCTTGGGTATGCTGACGGCTATACCAGGCTGTTCAGCGGCAAGGCACAGGTGGATTTTCATGGTAAGCGTGCACCCATTGCCGGGCGCATCTGCATGGACCAGTGCATGGTGGATGTGACGGATATTCCTGGTATCAGGCAGGGGGATACAGTTACCTTGTATGGCTCTGAGAAGCTTACGATGGATGAAGCAGCTGGCTGGCTGGGGACAATCAATTATGAGCTGCCTTGCATGCTCAGTGCCAGGGTGCCCCGGGTGTACAAGGAATCAAAGTAATAAATGTACAAAGTAGCTATTTAATGGATAAAAGGGCATTAAAAAACGCTCGATGGCATAGATGGAGATTCTATGCTGCCGGGCGTTTTTTGGTGCATATTTACTGGTTGTATAATAGACGGTGCAACCTCATGGAAGGTGTTACTTGTGATGTGTCATATCATACAGGTACTTGGCTACATCGGCTACGCCACCAAGGCTCTTGGTGGTATCGATGATGGCCTTGGTCTGGTCTTCCACAATGGCAGAGGTGTTCTTGCTCTTGATAACGGTTTTTTCTACGGATTCGTTGATGGCAGACATGAACTGCTGGATGTTTTCCACGGTTTCGCTGGAGCTGGTGGCAAGCTTGCCGATTTCCTCCGCTACTACGCCGAAGCCTGCTCCTGCCGCACCGGCACGGGCTGCCTCGATGGAGGCATTCAGGCCCAGGAGCCTGGTCTGCTTGGCGATATTCTTGATGAGCTCGGTAAAGTCATGGATTTTGCCTGTGATTTCTTCTACGTTGCGGATTTCCTCGCTGAGCTCCCGCTGATTTTTGTCCACGTTGCCGGCGGAGGTGTCCAGGGCCTCCATAGACCGCATGGCCTGGCAGACGCTTTCGTTTACATCCTCGGACATGCCACGCAGCTTCTGGAAGCGGTAACGCTCATAACCCATATCGGAGAGCTTTTTGGCGAAAAGATAAAAGGCATCCGCTGTCTTTTGTAGCTTTTCCTTGGAAATCCGGTTAGCCTTTTTGGCGGCTGTCAGATAATCATCAGGGTTAATGCCAAGCTCCTCAGCGTAGCGGCGGAATTTCGCCTCGTCAATATCGGAGGTAATTGCCTGGCCGCCGAGAATGGAGCCAATCTGACGCCCCTGAAGCATGATTGGCACGCCGAAATCCATCAGCCCTGCATGGCATTCGTATACAGCAGGCCTGCCGGTCTGGGCAGCCTGCGCACCGCCCTCCCGGTCGCATTTCATGCAGCGCTCATTGCCCCTGGTGCAGCCCCTGTTGTAATGCATGCAGAAATCTGTAAAGTTGGTAGGCCTGGTAACGGGATTTCCCTCTAAGTCTACAGTAATAGCGGCAATGCCGGCTATTTCAGCAAAGGTGTCCTGGAACTCCTGCAGAAACTCCAAATCAAATAAATCCTGTAAAGTTACATTATCAAGTTCGTTGTTTGCCATACGTATCCCCCTGTTCATCCTTCCACTAAAGTAATAGTGTTGCGAAGAAGTTTCTCATATAAACAATTCGCTATAAGTTTCAGATTTCCTGCTAGACTGGAAAGAATTTGCAAAATTTCTTCTGCTGGTGTTATCCGGGCGGTAGTTGTCCCGTCAATTGAAGTGATATTGTGGCATTATTACTGGAAAAGAGGAGGGTAAAAAATTTTTATAGAAAAATATTAAAAAGTGTTGACACATTATTGATTTTAGTGTAATATATACATCGTTGTCGCTGAGATGTGACAAATGTGAAATGCTTGCTGAACATCTGATAAATGATTCAATTAGCTGGCCACAAAAAATATTTCAAAAAGTTCTTGACAAAATGAACGCTTTGAGATATTATATAAAAGCTGACTCACACAGATGACTTAAGAAGTTAAGGGTGAGAAGGCAGTGTTCCTTGAAAACTAAACAATGCAATAAGAAATCATGCACACATGATTTCAAGCCAGATGTTGGAGCAGTATCCAAGAAACGAGCCCGAAGGGCGAAGTTGAATGGTTAATACTGCCCATGCCAAAACATCCCAAGAAGCAAGCCCGAAGGGCGAAGCTGATTGGCTGATGTTGACGGCTTAGGGCGGTGGAGCTATGGATATTGCTGAGAATAAACAAGATTTGTGCGAAACACAATCTGAAATTCCATTACATGGATAATTTTTAGAGCCAATCGGTTCTCTGATATAATTTATTGGAGAGTTTGATCCTGGCTCAGGACGAACGCTGGCGGCGTGCTTAACACATGCAAGTCGAACGGGGCGAAGTGATAGCTTGCTATTATGGAGCCTAGTGGCAAACGGGTGAGTAACGCGTAGGCAACCTGCCCTTCAGATGGGGACAACACCTCGAAAGGGGTGCTAATACCGAATGACGTTGCGCTGTCGCATGACGGTGCAACCAAAGGCCGGGCAACCGGTCACTGAAGGATGGGCCTGCGTCTGATTAGCTAGTTGGTGGGGTAACGGCTCACCAAGGCG
>JBJDWY010000150.1:0-5911 GCA_051866255.1 Anaerovibrio sp.
GTCAATCTTGCCATACTTAAACGAGAAAAATGCCACAGCCTTGAACACCTGGCTATAATCCTTCATGTCCTGCACATAGTAGTACTCCGTCAGGGAATTCCTTACATTCTCATCCAGGCCGTCATACGGGCAGTCACCAACACCCAGCACATTTACCCCGTTCCGCTTCAGACGATTGGCAAAAAGCCAATAAGTCCGCGGAAAATGCGGAGAAATAAACACGAAATTCATCTCATTACTCCCCTTTTCTCTTTATCATTCTCTGTATTATCAATTATCCATTACATATTCATTATATATCAGCAGATCACAACAAATACGGCAGGAAATAGCGAATCTGCTTCTTCCACCACGGCCAGTCATGCTCCACGTCATATCCCCAGAAATCGCACCATGCCCCGATGCCCTTGGCATTGAACTGGTCCCTGAGAATAGCCGTAGTGCGCCTGCCCTCATCCTCCCAAGGGCCTTGGCCTACGCAGAAAATAGGCTTCCGCTGGTTGTAAAGCTCCACATACCAGTGGTCAGGCGGCAGATTTTCCATAAAATGCACAGGCGAATTGCGATAAAGCACCTCATCCATCCAGCCATCAAAGAAATACTTGGCATCATAGGCACCAGAAAGAGCCAGGCAGCCACTGAACAAGTCAGGGCGCCGCAGGAAAACAATGGCTGCATGAGTTGCCCCCAGGCTGCAGCCAAAGGTAATCGGCTGCTTGCCGCTGTGGTTGCGGGAATAGATGCAAGGCAGCACTTCCTCCACTATATAGTGAAAATACTGCTCCTGCCGCCAGGCTCGCCAGCCCTTATCGCCCCAGACATTGGACCAGCTCTCCACATCAACCGTATCAACCACATACAGCTGAATGGCACCGCCGTCAATATAATCCGCTATGTTATCCAAAAAGCCGTAGCCCTCATAATTGTAGCAGTTTCCATCCTGGCATGGAAAAGCCACTATCGGCAGCCCGTCATGCCCATAAACACGGATATTCATATCCCTTCCCAGATGATGACTATAATGATGAATATGCTCAATGTTCATTATATCTCGCCCCTAACATACAAAATAAATAAGGAGCAACCTTCTCCCTGCAGCATGACTGCACAAAAGAATGTCGCTCCTTTAAGGATAACAAAACTCACTAACTATGTCAATTTTTCGGCAGCTCTGCCAGCCCATTTTCTGCACAAAGAAAGCCATAATCCAATAGTGCCGCCGAATCCGAAAATCTTGTATCAGTATCGCTGGATTTCAGCACCACGCACAAAAGCTCCCTGCCGCCACGCCTGGCAGCTGATACCAGGCAGCCACCGGCAGCGTTGGTAAAGCCTGTCTTGACGCCTATGCAGCCGGGATAACTTCCCAGAAGACTGTTGGTATTCTCCGCCTCATAGGATGCTCCCGGACTCTGCCAGTCAGGCACGATAAGCCTCTCGCTTGCTACAACACGGCGAAACAGCTCATTCCTCATGGCGTAGGCAGAAACCTTCGCGATATCCCGTGCCGTAGAATAATGATTGGCATCCGGCATGCCATTGCAATTCTCAAAATGAGTGTCCTTCATGCCCAGCTCCCGCGCCTTGGCATTCATCATGGCTACAAAGGCGGACTCACTGCCGCCCACAGCCTCCCCCAAAGCGGTAGCTGCGCCATTATCAGACTCCAGCAGCATCAGCTCCAGCATGTCAAATTCCCGCATAGCATTGCCTGCCCACAGGCCGGTACATTCCACCCATGCCGCATTAGGGCTGACAACCACTGTCCTGTTATTGTCACCCTCCTCCAGAGCCAATACAGCTGTCATCACCTTGGTAGTGCTGGCAGGATATTCACGCTTATCAGCATTCTTTTCATATATGACAACATTGCAATCCATATCCATCAGCAATGCCGCATCTGCTGTAATTTCCGGCGGCAGCAGCTTTGGCTGTGCAGCAACGCCGCATACACACGCCAGCCAGAAACTTGCAAGCAGCACCAGGCATCTGACGCTATAAATATAATCTGCACCACGTTTCAAAACCAAACTACTTTACCCCCAGCGGAATAAACTTAAAGGCATCCACGTCCACAAGCCCCTTATCAGTAAGCTTCAGGGACGGAATAACCGGCAGGCTCAGGAATGCCAGCGTTAAAAACGGCGAATAGAACTCCGGCACACCCATTTCCCGTGCCTTGGCAATAATGGCAGCCTGCTTGTCAGCTACTGCCTGCGCAGGTTCATTGGTCATCAGGCCGCCCACAGGCAACGCCAGAGATGCCGTTATCTCGCCGCCATCGGCAATACAGATACCGCCACCCATGCGCTGCAGCTCCCTGGCGGCTGCCAGCATGTCCTCATCATTGGTGCCGATAACAATGAGATTGTGGGAGTCATGAGCCACCGTTGATGCCAGGGCACCACGCTTCAGCCCGAAGCCCTTCACCAGCCCCAGCCCCACATTGCCTGTTGCCCTGTGCCGCTCAAACACTGCCAGCTTCAGCACATCATTCTCCGTATCGCTGACAGCACAGCCATCCACACGCTTGACAGGCAGGGTTGCCTTTTTGGTCACAATCTGATAGGGAACCAGCCCGATTACATGAGCCATCTCAGTTGCCAGAGGCAGCCTGAGTGCCTCCAGGCTCAGCTCACCCACATTGACAGTATGCTCCAAGGCTGAGGAATCCAGCTCTGTACCAGTCTGCACCAGCCTGCCCTGATCATAAGCCAGCCTGCCATCCTTGTAGACCTGCAGCGGCATCCAAGGATTGAGGCTGTCCAGCACCAGCAAATCAGCCTTGCAGCCCGGCATAATCGCCCCCACATCCTTGAGATTGTAATGCCGTGCCGTATTGATAGTTGCCATCTGCAAGGCATTGGCAACGCTTACGCCACCCTCGGATACGGCAATCCGTATCATGTCATTGATATAGCCGCTTTCCAAAAGCTCCGCCGGAATCTTGTCATCAGAGCAGAACATAAAATAAGGTGCCGTATCAGGATTGACAGCCGGCAGCAGCGCCTTGAGATTCTTGGCAGCCGTGCCCTCCCTGAGCATGACGCCAATACCGGCCCGCAGTCTCTCCAGTGCCTGCTCCTTGGTAATGCACTCATGGTCAGAGGTAATCCCTGCTGCGGCATATCCCATCAGCTGGCTGCTGGTGAGCCCCGGCGCATGCCCGTCCACATGCATGCCTGCACTCCTTGCCATGCGCAGCTTTTCCATGACATCGCTATCCTGTGTCAGCACTCCCGGCGCATTCATCATCTCCGCCAGCCCCAGCACCCTGGGATGCTGCAAAAACGGTTCCAGATCATCTGCCAGAAGCTTTGCCCCTGCGTTTTCAAAATCCGTAGACGGCACGCAGGAAGGCAGCATGACATACACATTCAGCGGAATTTTCTCAGTTGCATCCAGCATAAATTGAATCCCCTTGGTACCGCAGACATTGGCAATCTCATGAGGGTCCGTAATAACCGTCGTCACACCGCAAGGCAGTGCCGCCTTGGCAAACTGATACGGCGTCAGCATGGAGCTCTCAATATGCACATGGGCATCAATCAGCCCCGGAACAATATACCGTCCGCTCATATCTATTTCTTCAATGCCAAAATAAGACCCCGTCCCGGCAATATAGCCATCAGCAATAGCTATATCCCCCAGAATAAACTCACCTGTAAAAACGTGAAAAACCTCTGCATTTTTCAGCACCAGGTCTGCCGGCTCCAATCCCTGAGCCACCCTGATTAGACGCTTCACATCCAAAAATCAACACCCGCTTTCCTTCTTAACTGTACCCCTCCAACAAAAATCCCCCGCAGCACCTGCCACCAGCTGGCAAATATCCACCCGGCAGGCACCGCATAAATGACCATATGACCATTGACCAAAATCAGATACCTATCGTCAGGTTATCATTTACCTTGTAGGCAGCCCACCACTCGCCACGGCTGTTAAAGCCGCCGCTGAGCTTCGGCTCATCCTCCCCGGACAGCTCCGTGGGAAACTCTCCCATCTCATACTCAGCTGCCTCGTCCTCAGTCAGCGGCAGGCTGGTAATCAAAAAGCTCTCCACATAGTAATTCGCAGGCTCCATCTGCAGCATCAGCTTCTGCTTCTCATCCTCGGGATTCCTGTACACATAGTACAGATTGCCATCCCGCTTCTCCTTGTCAGCCTTGCCGTAGGTGCTCATCAGCTTGGCACGGGTTGCACCATAGGATACCCCGTCCCTTGCCTTATACTCCTTGTCCTTGCAGAGCACTGCCACAACCTTTTCTGTCCTGGGGTCCGTGCATACCTTCAGATCCGCCGAGTACACATAGCACTTGACAGCCTGCTCCAGCACCACTATCTCCGTATCAAAGTCAGGCTCCCCCAGCTTTTCCTGCATCACAGCAGCTGTATCACCAAGGGCAACTCCCTTGAAGGCAAAATCCTCAGGCTGCAGGCTGCCGGTTTTCTTGGCGGCACATGCCAGGGAAGAAACGGAAACTATCAGCAAAAAAGCCAAAAAACAAACTGAAAACTTTTTCATAATCCACCCTATTTCAAAAGCTCGTTAACCTTGTCCATAACCATATCAATCCACTTTTCCTGGAACCCTGCATCTGCCAGAAGCTCCTGAATAGATGCAATGCGATGCTGGCTCACGAACATCTCCACCCTGCTCTTTTCCACGCTCTTGCGGAAATAAAAGTCCTGGCCCACAGTATCCTCCGCCGGGAAGGCCAGGGTATATTCGTGATACTCCCCATCTGACATGGACTCCGGCAGGCTGGAACTGCGCGCTACATACGCCTTCCAGGCCGGTGTCGCTTTCTCCAAAAGCTCCTTCAGCTCGTAGAGAATCGGCTGCACCCTGTCACGATACTCCTGCAAAGCCGCCTCACAGGCCTCAGTATCGCTGAGCACCATAATCCAGATCAGCTCCTGCAAAACCTCCGGGTTTGCCAAATCAAACCTGGTCAGCTCCCCGGCATCAGTAATGCCGGTCAGCCACCTCTCCACCGCATCCGTCATGTACTGCTTCGCCTTGTCTGACACCAGCATATCCTGCAAATACAGCTCATGGCAAAGGTTGTTGATGCGCTGCCCCCATTCCTCCGAGTCAAGCAGCTTCTCAGCCGCGCATTCAGCGCAATAGCCAGAAAGCTGATAGGTATAAGGCTTTTCCAGCAGCTCCCAGTCAGCAGGAAAATCCATATCCAGCTCATCATAAATCTTCTTCTGCTCCGCAATGCGGCTCTTGGAAAAATAGAGGATGCCGTCATTGTCGTTGCGGATTTTCACCCGGAAGCTGCGGCCGCAGCCAGGGCAGTTGTACTGCTTTTCCGTCATCCGCACCCCTACATACATAGCATCGTTTGGCTTGTAAAAGCCGTAGGTGGCACCTTCCAAAAAGGCATAATCATACACCTTCAGGAGATTATCCGTAATTTTTGTCATAACATTGTTTTCTGCCATTACTCCGCCTCGCTTTTCTATTACTTGTCACCTAATATTATATGCTTTTTTAGAACAAAAGGCAAATAAAAAATCCCCCAAGACCTGCTCAGGGGAGAATAAACTCTTTGGAGGTGACACCCAGAATCGAACTGGGGAATAGAGGTTTTGCAGACCTCGGCCTTACCGCTTGGCTATGTCACCACTTATGAAACTGTAAGAATTCAAAGAAAAAAATGGAGCGGAAAACGAGACTCGAACTCGCGACCCCCACCTTGGCAAGGTGATGCTCTACCAACTGAGCTATTTCCGCATTTGGAGGTGACACCCAGAATCGAACTGGGGAATAGAGGTTTTGCAGACCTCGGCCTTACCGCTTGGCTATGTCACCACTTATGAAACTGTAAGAATTCAAAGAAAAAAATGGAGCGGAAAACGAGACTCGAACTCGCGACCCCCACCTTGGCAAGGTGATGCT
>JBJDWY010000151.1:0-5911 GCA_051866255.1 Anaerovibrio sp.
CTGTAATAATTATACAGGATATTGCTGAAAATATGCTTTAATCAACACGCCCTAACCTGATAGCTGCTATTTTTGTGGAATTTTTTTCTTTCCTTCAATATATGTCGTGATATATCGTGCATCTATGCTATAATAATCCTATTGAAAGTTTTGCGGAGGTATGTATGAAAGGAAAGCGCAGGGAAAAGAATTCCAGCCTGAAAAAATACATTGTGGCAGACAGGTATGATGGCATGGAGCTGGAGCGGTATCTGAAGGAGGTCATGTCCGTATCGGCGCGGCAGCGGCAGAAGCTGTTTTTCAGCCGGGGCGTGTACGTGAACGGCAGCAGTGCTCATACGAAAAGGCTGCTGAAGGCTGGTGATATGGTGGCAATCCGCCAGTTCAAGGATACCGGCTATGGGGTAGTGCCGGAGGAAGGCACAGTGCAGGTTCTCTACGAGGACAATGAGGTGATTGTGCTGAACAAGCCTGCCGGGATGCTGGTGCACCCTGCCGGGCAGACCGGCTCCGGCACCCTTGCCAATTATTTGGCACATTATTTCAAGGAAAAGGGGCAGGTGGTTACGATTCGTCCATTGCACCGCCTGGACAGGGATACTACCGGCTGTGTGCTGTTCGCCAAAAGTTCCCAGGTGCAGGCAAAGCTGGAAGCTGCCCTGGCAGCAGGCCATCTGCACCGCAAGTATGAGGCAGTTGTCTTTGGTGATGGGAAGCTTTTGCAGGAAAATTTCCCTATGGGCACCATCAATCTGCCTATCGGCAGGAATCCCCTGCAGCCCAACCGCCGTCAGGTGATGGCAGGGGGCAAGGAGGCTGTTACACATTTTCAGGTGCTGAAGCAGGACAGGGAGCATAGTCTCTTGCAGCTGACGCTGGAAACTGGGCGCACCCATCAGATCAGGGTGCACCTGGCTCATGCAGGCTGCCCGGTGGCAGGTGACAGGATGTACGGCAGCCATAGCCGGGCAATCAGGCGGCAGGCACTGCACGGGGCGGAGCTGGAGTTTTGGCAGCCGGTTACGGGCAGGCGCATTGTGGTCAAGGCACCTTATCCTGAGGATATGCAGGAGCTGATAGACATGATGGATATGAGGGATAGTATAGATAATATAGATAATATAGATAATATAGATAGTATAGGCAGTATAGACAGTACAGACAGTATAGGTATGACAGATTCTGAACATGATTAATGGGAGGCGCATGGGGCATGAACAATATAGTGAATATCAATGAAAATGAAATTGTGGAAGGGGTGCTGGCTGAGTTTTCCCAGCTGGCAAAAATACCTCGTCCATCAGGATATGAGAAGGCAGTGAGCGATTATCTGTACAAGCTGTTTTCGGATATGGGCTGCCGTGTGGTGCAGGATGATGTAAATAATATCATTGCTGATATGGAAGCTACGGAAGATTGCCAGGGCAAGCCCTTGACGGTGCTGCAGGCTCACATGGACATGGTCTGCGTGGCGGCAGAGGGGGTGGCCTTTAATCCCCTGACGGATGCAATCAAGCTGGTACGGGAGGGCAATCTCCTCCACGCTGATGGCACCAGCCTGGGAGCTGATGACGGCATGGGCATTGCGATTATCGTATACATCATGAAGCATTTGGAGAGCCACGGCCCTTTGCGGGCGGTGATTACCGTGGATGAGGAATGCGGCATGACCGGGGCGGAAAAGCTGGCACCGGAGGCACTTACTGATGCTGCGTATCTGATTAACTGCGACTCTGAGGACTGGGATCTCTTGACGGTGGGCAGTGCAGGCAGTGGCGATATCACCTTTAGGCAGGGCTTCTGCCCGATGCGCAGCAATCTGCCTGGGCTGTATCGGCTAAAGGTCAGCGGCCTCCGGGGCGGTCATTCCGGCGAGGAAATCAACTGTGGCGGCGGCAATGCCATCAAGGCTCTGGCTGCCTGCCTGAATAGCTGGCGCCAAAAGGGGCTTGCCTTTGATTTGGTCAGCTTCAATGGCGGCAGGGCAAGGAATGTTATCCCCAGCATGGCGGAGGCTGTGCTCTACAGTGCTGCCGGGCTGGAGGTACTGGCGGAGGCTGCCGCTGAATCACGGCAGGAATTTTTGGCAGTCTATGGCAGCATAGAGGCAGGGGCTGTTTTTGCTGTGGAGCCTGTAGAGGATGCAGAGGCTATAGGAACTGCGGAAGGGAAGGGGCGGCCTCAGGCCATGGACAGGTATCAGAAGGATAACCTGATAGACCTTTTGATGTGCCTGAGTAACGGTGTATCAGCCATGTCGCAGCTTTGCCCGGGGCTGGTGCAGACCTCGGCAAACCTGGGGGTGGTGCGCACCGTCTTTGAGGCGGACAGGGGCGAAAAGTACATTGAGGTGCAGTATATGCCTAGGTCGGCTGCGGAAGGAAGCATTCTGGAATATTACAGGACAGCAGAAATTCTGGCACGGCTGACGGATTTTGAGCTGCACACAGGCAGGATTTCTCCTAGCTGGGGGGAGCGGCAGGACAGCCGCCTGGCAAAGCTGATGCTGGAGGTGTTTGCGGAGCAGAATGAGCGGCCGATGCGGATGGCTACTATCCATGCCGGGCTGGAATGCAGCTGGCATTTGCAGAAAAATCCGCAGCTGGATATTGTGTCCATCGGTACCAATAACAACGATATCCATTCCCCGCAGGAGACCTTGGAGCTGGATACGGTGGCTCCCCAGGTGAAGCTGATTGCAGAAGTTTTGTGCAGGATATAATACTGTAAAGATATTAAAAGCGTCGCAACAAGCAGTAATAAATTAGTGATATAGCATAGATATAGTAGTAAGGAGTAGCATCATGGCATTGTCTAATTTAGGCCCGGTATTGTGGAGTTGTGCTGATAGTATGAGGGGCAGCATGAGTGCTGATGAGTATAAGGATTATCTGCTGGGCTTGGTTTTCTACAAGCATATATCTGATAGCCAGCTCTATGATGTTTATGATTTATTGAGGGACGAGAAGCCGGAAAGCCTGGCAGAGGCGCAGGCATTTTATGAGGAATTTTATGATAAGCGTAGTCAAAGCGATGAGGCTGCTGAAACTTGGAACGATTTGCAGCAGGAGCTGATTGAGAAATACGGCTTTGCCATAGCTCCCCAGACTACATTCACGGCTTTTTATAATCAGATCAATGATAATAAGTTCACTACGGATAGTTTGCGTCAGGCTATGCGTGATATTGAGCAGAAGGTTTTCGATTTGGATGATGTGACGCAGATAAAGCCTTATGAGGATTTGTTTGAGGACTTTGATATTGACTCCAAGAGCTTGGGGGCAACACCGAGGGAGCGCAATAAGCTGCTGTCGGATGTTATCAAGAAGCTTCAGGCAGTTAACCTGAGTGAGTATGGTGCGGATGCATTGGGGGATGCTTATGAGTATCTGATTGGGCAGTTTGCAGCCGGTTCTGGCAAGAAGGCTGGCGAGTTTTATACGCCACAGGCTGTTTCTACGCTGATTACGCGGATTGTTACCAGTGGCAAGGCTGATAAGCATGGATATTCCATCTATGATCCATGTATGGGGTCTGGTTCGCTTTTGCTGCAGGCAAAGAATTATCTTGAGGAGTCTGTGCGGAATACAATTCAATTTTTTGGGCAGGAGCGTTCCCATACTACATACAACCTTGCCAGAATGAATATGATCCTGCATCGTGTGCCGTTTACTCAGCAGCATTTCAGGAATGGTGATACCTTGGGAGCAGACTGGCCTACTGAGGAACCCACCAGTTATGACAGTGTTGTAATGAATCCGCCATACTCCCAGGATTGGAGTGCGGATAAGGGATTTATGAGCGACCAGCGTTTTCAGCCTTATGAAAAGCTGGCTCCCAAGTCCAAGGCAGATTTTGCTTTCCTGCTGCATGGATTTTATCATCTGAAAACTGATGGTATTATGGGGATTGTTTTGCCGCATGGAGTGCTGTTCAGAGGTGCTGCCGAGGGGACGATTCGCAGGCATTTGCTGGAAAATGGAAGTATTTATGCTGTTATTGGTATGCCGGCTAATATCTTTTTTAGTACGGGTATACCGACCTGCGTTGTTATCTTGAAGAAAAATCGGGATAGCCGTGATGTGCTGTTTATAGATGCTTCTAAGGAGTTTAAGGCTGGCAAGGCGCAGAATGTGATGGAGCAGGAGCATATTGATAAGATTGTGAAGGCTTATCATGAGCGCAAGGATGTGGAGAAGTTTGCGCATCTGGCTAGCTTTGAGGAAATCAAGGAGAATGATTTTAATCTCAATATTCCGAGGTATGTTGATACTTTTGAGGAGGAGGAATTGGTGGATATTCCTGCTGTGCAGGAAAGGTTGAAAGTGCATAGGGAAGAAGCTGCTGCTCTTGATGAACAGCTGGCAGGGTTCTTTAAGGAATTGGGATTGTGATTTTTGTGGATGGATTGTAGGAGTTAGGAGTTCACACTTTTAGGCAGCGGCATGGATTGTAGGAGTTCACACTTTTTGGGCAGCGGCATGGCAGTACCATCGCAGGCACGCTCGCGCTACGCATTGTGCCTAGCGGTACTAAGCTCTCGCTGCGCCTGACGGCTTGCGACTCGCTAAGTACCGAGGCACAACAATGTACCTGCGTATGGTACCGCCATGCCGCTGCCTCTAGGTGTGAACATGACGTCTACGTTACAGCCCTGCGGCAATAATACCAACAATAGTAAAATTTTGACATATAAGACATGATTGCGAGGTGGCATATATGGCTGTGCCAAAGTTGAGATTTGGATGTACGGATTGGAAAAAGGTTGAATTAAAAGATATAGCCAAGAGAGTAACGAGGAAAAATAAAAAAAATGAGACAGATTTACCACTTACAATTTCATCTTTAGATGGCTTAGTTGACCAAAGAGAATACTTTAAAAAACAGGTTGCAAGTAAGGATATGTCTGGATATTATCTTATTTATAATGGTGAATTTGCCTATAATAAAAGTTATTCAGTAGGATTTGATTTTGGTTCTGTAAAGAGACTAGATAAATATTCTAATGGGGCACTATCCACTTTGTATATTTGTTTTGCATTAGAAGATATTGTTAATAGTGATTTCATTGTCGGTTATTTTGATAGTTGTAAGTGGAATCGTCATGTTTCAAAAGTATGTGCTGAGGGAGCTCGTAATCATGGATTGTTAAACATATCGGCAGATGATTTTATGAAAATGAATATCTATTTGCCAAATCTAGAGGAGCAGAAAAAAATAGCCGACTTCCTCACCACTTTTGACAAGCGTATTGCTGCCCAGCAGAATATCATAGCTGACCTTGAAGAAACGAAGAAGGGATTGCTGCAGAAAATCTTTAGCCAGGAGATTAGGTTTAAAGATGATAATGGGCAGGATTATCCTGATTGGGAAAAAAAGCGGTTGGGAGAGTTATGTTATTTAAGAGGAAGAATAGGGTTTAGAGGATATACTGTTGCAGACATTGTTTCTAAAAGTGTAGGTGTTATATCTCTTAGTCCGACAAATATTGATATGGGGTATGTAAATACTAATAATGGAACCTATATATCATATAAAAAATATGATGAATCTCCAGAGATTAAGGTTATGGAAGGAGATATTTTATTTACAAAGACTGGTTCAACTATTGGTAAACTAGGATTTGTAAAAGTATTAAAAGAAAATGCAACGATAAACCCTCAGATTGCGTTAATTACGGCAAGAGAATGTAATAAGTATTTCTTATTTTTAGCTATGAATGCAAGGGATTCTAAAAAATATGTCAATAAGATTGCAGTTGGAGGAGCTATACCTACATTGTCTCAAGAAGAATTAAAAAAAATGATTGTACGTTTACCTTGTATAGAAGAACAACAAAAAATAGCAGACTTTCTGTCAACTTTCGACAAAAAAATAACTGCTGAAAAGCAAATTCTTTCTGACCTTCAGG
>JBJDWY010000152.1:0-26607 GCA_051866255.1 Anaerovibrio sp.
AAAGCTGTATGGGGCACTATGGTAACAAATAATGTATGTGGTTATGTCATTTTGTCTATATCTGTTCAGACAAGAAAGGGAGGGGGCGGCAGGTGATGATGACTGAATTATGTAGAGGGCGCGAGGGAGCGGACTGCTTTTTCGGATATGAGCCACCATCTTGTCTAGCCGTAATTTTGCTTGCACAGCAAGCAAAATAGGCGTAAGCCGAGAACGGAGACTGAGGTGCGAAGCGGACCGTTTGTGGCGAATGGAGAAAAAGTATGTCCGTCCCGGGAGCCCGTGCCACAAAATTTTCAATACAGCATCACCTGCCGCTCAGCCCATTTTTAGTCTGAACAGAGTGCACAACCTCACAAAACTCATCCGTTAATGTTCCAGAAGTCTCGTACCTTCACGACGACAAACTGAAATTTATCTTGCTTCCCTGACATAGACCCTTGCCGCCTTGAATTCTCCCAGCAGCTTCCATTCATCCACATTGAAATCCTTTTCAAAGGAATCAAAGCGACGGTTGTTCAGAATCAGGAAAACCCGCCTGTCTTCAGGCAGCTCCTCAAAGGAGATAAACGGCATGACATTCTTGGCGTTCCAGCTCTTGCCATCCGGCAGCATGCCAGGTATGGACTCAGCCTTTTCCAGCCTGTAGACCATCTTGTCACCGTAGAAGACGATAGATGTCTTGTAGTCGCCGTAGCTGACCACAAGGTCATCATCCGTCACCATGTCCTTGTACACGGCGGCTACGTTCTTGCCGCTGTAGCCCTCGTCAGAGCAGGCAGGCACAGCCAAGGCAAAGGTCAGCACGCCATAGACAGCCACCGCGCCTATTACCATGCGCTTCACCAGAATCTCCCTGTTGTAGAGGTAACGGGCCACCAGAATGGCAATCGGCAGCAGGGCAGGCAGGGTATAGGTGGTATACTTGGTAGCCATGCACTGATAGAAGATATTTACCACCAGCGCCCAGGTCAGCAGGAATGCCGTAGTCATGTCAATGACAGGCTTCTGGCGCAGCTTAACGTACTTGCGGATAACAGCCGGCAATGTCCAGCTCCAAGGCAGGCAGCCCAAGAAGAAAATCATCAGGTAATACCACCACACATCCCAGCGGGGATGCTCGGACTGGGTAGCCCGGAGGAAATTGTGTACCCCCAGGAAATTATTGATAAAATCCATGCCGTGGATGGTGTACATCATGTAATACCAGCTGCCAGCCACCAGTGCATAGAGCACCAGGCCGCTAGGCAGGCGAAGGCGCAGGAATTCCTTGAAATCTCGGCGGATGCACAGGAACACCGTCAGCACAAAGCCCGGCAGCAGCAGCCCGATAGGCCCCTTGTCCAGGGTTGCCAGCCCGGCAAAGAGATAGCAGAGATAGTACAGGTTCCGCTTGCCGGTGGAGTAGCCCAGAAAGAAGCAAATCAGCACCGCATTGAAAAATACAAACAGCGTCAAATCGGTAATAACAGTCTTGGACAGCAGCCAGTATTCAAAGCAGGTACCCAGAACTCCTGCTGCCATAAGGCCGGTTTTCCTGTCATAAAGCCTGCGGGCAAAGCCGTAGGTCATGCACAGTCCCAGCACGCCGAACACTCCCGGGAAAAAACGGGAGGCAAATTCATTGATGCCGAACAGCTTGTAGGCGGCAATCAGCTCCCAGTAAAAAAATGCCGGCTTGTCATACCAGTAATTTCCGTAAATCCTTGGGGATACATAGTCACCTGACCGAAGCATTTCCGTGGCTGTCAGGGTATAGTTGGACTCAACAGGATCAGTAATGGCAATCGCCCAGTTGCCCAGCATAAAAAGGATCAAGCCTGCTGCACTGATAAGCAGCAAATCTTTTTTTGCAGTTGTCATTTCACAGCTCCCTTCCACATTGCTAATATTTGCTATTAACTATTAGCTATTTGCTATCAACTATCTATTAGCTATCAACTATCAACCGCTAATCGCTAATAACCAAATAATCCAATTACCAATACTTAGTCATCAACACGGCGGATATCCGCCCCCAGCATTACCAGCTTGGTAACCAGGTTGTCATAGCCCCGGTCGATGTGATGGATGTAGCCGATACTGGTTTCCCCTTCTGCCACCAGGCCTGCCAGCACCATGGCAGCTCCGGCACGCAAATCCGTAGCCTTGACAGAGCAGCCCTGCAGCCTGTCCACGCCCTCCACCAGGGAGGTGCGCCCGTCAATGCGGATATTGGCACCCATGCGTTTCAGCTCATCAACATGCATGAAGCGGTTCTCGAAGACCGTCTCCGTTACGCGGCCCATGCCCTCGGACACCGTCAGAAGCGCCATGAACTGCGCCTGCATGTCTGTCGGAAAGCCCGGATAAGGCAATGTCTTGATGTCCACAGCCTTGGTGCGCCTGTCACAGACCACGCGGATGCCATCGATGTTTTCCTCAATGGTGACGCCTGCCTCCTTCAGCTTGGCGATGACCGGCTTCAGGTGCTCGCTGATGGCATTTTCAATGTACACATCGCCCTTGGTCATGGCAGCTGCCACCATATAGGTACCTGCCTCGATGCGGTCTGGGATAATGGTATAGTTTTTGCCGGTCAGGCTCTTGACGCCCTCAATCTTGATTACGTTGGTACCGGCACCCCGCACCCTGGCACCCATCACATTCAGGTAGTTGGCCAGGTCGATGATTTCCGGCTCCTGGGCAGGGTTCTCGATGATGGTGGTGCCCTCTGCCATGGAGGCTGCCATCATGATGTTTTCGGTGGCGCCTACGCTTGGAAAATCAAGGTAAATCCTTGCTCCCTTCAGCCCCTCCGGCGCTACAGCCTCGATGTAGCCGTGGCCGATGTCGATTTTTGCCCCCAGTGCCTCAAAGCCCTTCAGGTGCAGGTCAATAGGACGGGTACCGATGGCACAGCCTCCCGGCAGGGAAATCTTCGCCCTGCCGCAGCGTGCCAGCAAAGGCCCGATAATCAGGAAGGAGGCACGCATCTTGCGCACCAGATCATAAGGCGCCTCGCAGCTGGCAATCTGTGAGCTGTCCACCAGCAGGGTGTTCTTGTCTGCATCGAATTCCGCCTTTACGCCCAGCTGCTCCAGTACGGCACTCAGGGTATGCACATCGTCCAGGGCCGGAACCTCCTCCAGCTTGCTTGGCACATTCTGTCCCAGCAGCGTTGCTGCAATAATCGGCAGTACCGCATTTTTGGCTCCACTGATTTTTACTCGTCCCCGCAGGGCTTTACCGCCATTTATAATCAATTTTTCCATTTATGTATATTTTCCTCCTACAAACTGTCATGCAGTAGCTTATTTCTCGAAAAACTCTTGCAAAAATCTGCCCGTCGGATAATCCTGGGCATACTTCTAACAAGTAGCATAGTTCAGTTTATCATTTATAGTCAGCACATGCAAGCAATATTATTTTTGACGTATTTTGCTCATTTATGAAAAATAATGCTTGATTTTGATTGAAATTGGTGATATTATATAATCACAAAAGAGAAAGGAATTGATGAGGATGCTTACGGAAGAACGGTATTCCGCTATCATGCAGACACTGGGTGAAAAGAAGGCCGCCACCGTCAGCCAGCTGGCTGAGAAGCTGGGGGTTTCAGAGTCCACCATCCGCCGGGATCTGATTGCTTTGGACAATGCCGGCAAGCTGTGCAAGGTGCATGGCGGCGCAACCCTGAACGGCAACCTGTATCTCACCCAGGAGGATGACGTATCCACCAAGCAGGACCAGCACAGCGGTGAGAAGGACATGATTGCCAGGTATGCTGCCGGGCTGATTGAGCCGGAAGACTTTGTGTTTTTGGATGCAGGCACCACCACCTTCAGGCTGATAGATTATCTGTCAGTTCAGCAGGTAGCAGATGTTGCCTTCGTCACCAATGGCATCCAGCACGCAGCGAAGCTGGCAGCCCTGGGGCTGAAGGTGTACCTGCCGGGGGGCAGGCTGAAGCCTGTTACTCAGGCACTGGTAGGCACGGAGGCTGTCCAGAGCCTGTCCTGCTACAATTTTACCAAGGGGTTTTTTGGTGCTAACGGCATCAGCAGCACAGCAGGCTTTTCCACGCCGGATTTCAGCGAGAGCAAGGTCAAGACCGAGGCCATGCGGCGCTGCCGGAAGTGCTTTGTACTGGCGGACAGCTCGAAGTTCAAGCGGATTTTCCCTGTCACCTTTGCCCGGCTGCCGGAGGCGGATATCATTACCGATGTGCTGCCTGACAGCAAATATAAAAAGCTTACAAATATTGTTGAGGTAGGAGAAGAAAAATGATTTACACAGTTACCTTTAATCCGGCGCTTGATTATATTGTCCGCCTGGACAGCTTTGCGGCCGGTGAAATCAATCGCGTCAAGTATGAGCAGGTGCTGGGGGGCGGCAAGGGCATCAACGTGTCCATCGTGCTGCAGAACCTGGGCCATGAGAGCACCGCCCTGGGCTTTCTGGCAGGCTTTACCGGCAGGGAAATCGTGCGCCAGCTGAATGAGTTCGGCTGCAAGAGCGATTTTGTGGAGCTGCCGGAGGGCTTTTCCCGCATCAATGTCAAGGTCAAGGCTGAGTCCGAGACGGAAATCAACGGCCAGGGGCCAAACATCACCCCGGAGGCACAGGCGGAGCTCTTTGCCAAGCTGGACAAGCTGCAGGCAGGTGATACCCTGGTGCTGGCAGGCAGCATTCCAAATACACTGCCGGATGATATTTACCAGCGCATCATGGGGCGGCTGGAGGGCAGGGGCATCAACATCGTGGTGGATGCCACCAAGCAGCTTCTCATGAAGGTGCTGCCTTACAAGCCGTTCCTCATCAAGCCGAACAACCACGAGCTGGGGGAGATGTTCGGCGTGATTTTGAAGACCAAAGAGGAAATCATCGACCATGCCAAAAAGCTGCAGGAAATGGGTGCCCGGAACGTGCTGATTTCCATGGCAGGGGATGGGGCCATGCTCCTCACTGAGGATGGCACCGTTTACCAGAGCCCGGCACCAAAGGGCACGCTGGTGAACTCCGTGGGGGCAGGTGACTCCATGGTGGCAGGCTTTATCTGCGGCTACAAGGAGACAGGCTCCCTGGAGGAGGCCTTCTACATGGGGGTAGCCACCGGTTCCGCCTCCGCCTTTTCCGAGAATCTCGCCACCCGGGCAGAAGCAGATGCCCTGCTGGCAACTATCCGCTAACTGGCAGGTGCCATTAGCTGCTGACTGCAAGGGGAATTATTTGCCGATGGACAGCAATGGCAGGCGGATATCATGTATAGGCATAAATGATAAGTATAGGCATAGATTATCAACCAAGGTTTTGCACGGTGCCGGTTGTAAGCAGGCCGGCGCTGTCATGACAATTCGTTAGGGGTAGCGAATTGATAGAAATCATTATTTTTTAGGGTTATTGTTGTTGTATTGAAAAGCAGAAGGGACGAATTACTATGAAAATTAGGGATTTATTGAGCAGGGAAAGCATTCAGCTGAATGTGGCACCTGTTTCCAAGGCGGAGGCCATCAGCAAGCTGGCTGACCTGATGGATGCCTCCGGCAAGCTGTCCGACAAGGAGCAGTACATCAAGGATGTGCTGAGGCGCGAGGCTTCCGGCACTACGGGGCTGGGAGACGGCATCGCCACTCCTCATGCCAAGAGTGCAGGGGCAAAGACTGCGGGCCTGTCTGCCATGACCGTGCCACAGGGCATGGACTTTGAGTCCATGGACGGCCAGCCATCCCGGCTGTTCTTCATGATTGCGGCTCCGGACGGCTCCAACGACACCCATCTGGAGCTTCTGAGCAAGCTGGCAACCATGCTGATGGACCCGGATTTTGTCAACGCCCTTGTAGGCGCCAAAAATGTGGATGAATTCCTCAGCCTGATTGATGCCAAGGAGGCAGGCAATTTCCGGGCTGCTGGCGGCAGCCGTGCCGTTTCTGTAGATGCCTCCCGGAAAATCCTGGCGGTAACTGCCTGCCCTACCGGCATTGCCCACACCTTTATGGCAGCCGAGTCTTTGGAGCAGCATGCCAAGAAGCGCGGCATCTGGATCAAGGTGGAGACCAACGGCTCCGGCGGTGCCAAGAACGTGCTGACCCGTCAGGAGA
Source organism: Anaerovibrio sp. (assembly GCA_051866255.1). GTDB lineage: Bacteria > Bacillota > Negativicutes > Selenomonadales > Selenomonadaceae > Anaerovibrio. The sequence continues at coordinate 6,081 of JBJDWY010000152.1, forward strand.
TTGCCGAGGCTGAGTGCATTATCATCGCTGCCGACAAGAACGTAGAGATGGCACGGTTTGACGGCAAACCTGTTATCAAGACCAAGGTTGCCAACGGCATCAACAAGGCTGACGAGCTTTTGGACAAGGCTCTTTCCGGCCAGGCTCCTGTTTATCATCATGCCGGTGGCTCCTCTGCCGCAGCTGATGAGGGGGAAAACGAGAGCATCGGCCGTCAGATTTACAAGCACTTGATGAACGGTGTTTCCTACATGCTGCCATTCGTTATTGGCGGCGGTATCCTCATTGCCATGGCTTTCCTCTTTGATACATTTGATCCGGCAAATCCGGGCGGTTTCGGTTCCAATACGCCTCTTGCCAAGTTCTTCATGAGCGTGGGCGGTGCTTCCTTCGGCTTTATGCTGCCTGTGCTGGCCGGTTTTATCGCTATGAGCATTGCTGACCGTCCTGGCCTGGCTGTAGGTTTCCTGGGCGGTGCCCTGGCAGCTTCCGGCGGTTCCGGCTTCCTGGGTGCTCTGCTGGCAGGTTTTGCCGGTGGCTACCTGGTTGTAGGCCTGCGGAAGGCATTCTCCTTCCTGCCTGAGTCCCTTGAGGGCATCAAGCCGGTTCTCCTCTATCCTGTACTGGGTATTATGATAATGGGCGTCCTGATGCAGTTCGTCATCACTCCGCCTGTGGCCGGCATCAATGCATGGCTGATGGATACCCTGAAGAATATGGACACCAGCTCCCGTGTCATGGTTGGCCTGATTATGGGCGGCATGCAGGCTGTTGATATGGGCGGCCCTGTGAACAAGGCTGCTTATGTAACTGCTACCGGCCTTTTGGCTGGCGGCGAGTACGGTGTTATGGCTGCCGTTATGGCTGGCGGTATGGTTCCTCCTATCGCTATCGCCCTCTGCACTACCTTCTTTGGCAACCGCTTCACCGAGAATGAGAGAAAAACCAGCATTACCAACTTTATCATGGGCTTGTCCTTCATTACCGAGGGTGCTATTCCGTTTGCAGCAGCAGACCCGCTGCGGGTAATTCCTTCCCTGATTGTTGGTTCCGCTACGGCCGGTGCCCTGTCCATGGCATTTGACTGCACCCTGCGTGCTCCTCACGGCGGCATCTTCGTAGTGCCTACCATCGGCAATCCGCTGATGTATCTGGCTGCTATCGCCATCGGCGCTGTTATCAGCTGCCTGATTATGAGCGTGTTGAAGAAGCCGCTCAAGGCTTAAAGTTTTAGTTTTTAGTTTAAAGTTTTAGCCCTCCCATAATATTTCCATATTATTTTCCATAATAATCAAGCGAAACGCCCCCGGATTTGGTGTGATCAGCCAGTTTCGGGGGCGTTTTCCATATTTGTTGTTATGATTTTTGCTCTTTCTAGGGGGACAGCTAAGGCAGCTGCTGATCAGATGAAATATTCAATGGTCTTTTCTGCTGTCAGCAGGGTGTTCTGATTCCCCAGCAGCACTGCTTCCCGTTCCTCCACAGGGCCCAGGGCATACAGGGACAGCTCTGTGGTGTTGAACATATCGGCAGGCACAATGCGGTTGTAGGCAAAGGGCTGGTCAAGGACTACCTGCACCCGGGGGTAATCCTGGTAGGGGGTGTCCCGGAAGTAGGGGTCAAACATGTACACCATGCCGTCCTTGATGCCGCTGAGCATCACATAATGCCATTCATCCAGCCACAGCCTCACTACGGCGGCACCGCCCCTGGTCAGGATGTCGTCCAGCCGGCCGCCCTTGCCCAGGTGCACCTGGTTCTCAGCGATGTACTCGCTGGTGACAGGCAGCTGTCCTACCCGGCTGAACTGCTTCAGCCAGTTGCTGAGGAACATCATGGCCATGTGGGAGGTGCCGCTCTTGCCGGGAGCACCCTCCATGTTGTAGCAGTCCAGGCAGTACAGCATTACGTTGCGGATGATTTCCGGGGGGATTTCCTCCCGCTGAAAAAGATAGCTGATGGCATCCAGCATGGCGGTGGGGCCGCAGTCGTATTCGGTTAATTGGTAGTGCAAAGGATTTTTTGCCATGCTGCTCACACCTCCGACAATATGAGGGCTGCTGTCAGGCGGCTGCCCTGCCACAAATCTTCGATAGTGGTGTATTCCTCTGTGGTATGCATCTTGTACATGCCGTTGGACAGCACCAGCCCCTGAAGCCCATGCTGGGAGAGGGGATTCTGGTCACTGCCGCCGAAGGTCTCCGTAAGCTCTCCCTTTAGCCCCAGCTTCCGGCATGCCTCCAGGAACCTTTTGGCAGCCACTGAGTCCGCCGGTGTTTCGTAGCTGCGGATGTGCACCTTGTGGGAAAATTCTGCCCCGGCACCGGCGGCCGTGGCAGTTTCCTGTGCCAGCCTCTCTATATCCCTGGTTATGTCCATGACCTTTTCGTGGTTGTAGCCCCGCACCTCCCCCTTGATGGTGCAGCTTTCCGGCACGATGTTAATCATCCTGCCCCCCTCTATGACGCCCACGTTGCAGGTGGTTTCCCCGTCCAGATGTCCCTGGGGGATTTTGGCCAAAAGCCCTGCCATGATGGCGATGGCGTTAATGCCCTTTTCCGGCTCCATGCCGGCGTGGGCGGCACGGCCCTGGATGGTGGCGCAGAAGGAGACCAGGGTAGGCGCCCGCCTGGCGGCGGTGCCGATTTTTCCCGTCAGGTCCAGCACATAGGAGTCCCTGGATTTTACCTTTGAGAAATCAAATTTTTCCAGCCCTTCGCAGTAGGTTTCTTCTGCCACGGAAAAAATGATTTCCACCGGGCGGTGGGGGATGCCGCTTGCCTGCACCAGGCGTATGCCCTGCAAAATCTCCACCAGCCCCGCTACGCAGTCTGCCCCCAGCACGGCAGCACTGGCAGAGCGGATGGTGCCGTCAGGCTCTATGATGGCTTTTTTCCCTTTGGAAGGCTCCACAGTGTCCATGTGGGCGGACAGCAGGATAGGGGGCAGGGAGGCATTTCCCGGCAGATAGCCGTAGATATTGCCGGTTTCGTCCTGCTGTGCCTCTATCCCCAGCTCCTTCAGCTTCTGTAGCAATGCTTTTGCTATCTCCTGCTCCCCCCAGCTGGGGGAATCTATCTCTATCAGCTCCAAAAACTCAGCTTCTGCCTGTGCCTTGGCAGCTTTTTCCAGTTTGTCTATCTCTGTCATAACTCCCACTTCCCATCCTCGTTATCAATCTGTTAAGCATATCAAATGCCTTGTATTTAAACAGGGCGGCTGTTAATTCTTACTAATGGAGTATATTATACCACGTTTTTATATCATAGTAAATATATATGTATTCATAATATAAAAATACTATTTCCTGCATGGTTTTGTTCAGAATTTGGTATGTTTTAACAGAATTATGGATTGTTTTAACGCGATTTCGGGCTTATACTAAGGGTAAAGATTTCGCAAGGCAAACGTTATGGCAGATATTCTTGAAAACGTCATGACAACCTTTATGGCAAATATCCACAGACAGGAGCGAGTAGTATGAGTGTGGAAATCAATATTAACAAGGTAGTAAAAAAATACGGGGATTTGACGATTATTCCCGGCCTGGACGAGCATATCAAAAACGGTGAGTTTTTTACCCTGCTGGGGCCGTCAGGCTGCGGCAAGACAACTCTCCTGAGGATGATTGCAGGCTTTAACAGCATTGAGGGAGGCACCATTGCCTTCAATGACAAGGTAATCAATGATATTCCGGCTCACGAGAGGAATATCGGCATGGTCTTCCAGAGCTATGCCATCTTCCCTCACCTGACTGTCCGGGAGAATGTGGAATACGGCTTGAAGCTCAGGAAGATGCCCAAGGACGAGATGAAGCGCAAGGTAGACGATATCCTGGATGTGGTGCAGATTACCGAGTATCAGGACAGGCTGCCGGAAAGGCTGTCCGGCGGCCAGCAGCAGCGTGTGGCGCTGGCCCGTGCCATCGTCATCCATCCAAGCGTGCTGCTGATGGATGAGCCTTTGTCAAACCTGGATGCCAAGCTTCGTGTGGAAATGCGCTCGGCTATCCGCGAGGTGCAGAAGCAGGTGGGCATTACCACGGTTTACGTCACCCATGACCAGGAGGAGGCGCTGTCCATTTCCGACAGGATTGCTGTCATGAAAAAGGGTGTCATCCAGCAGACAGCATCCCCTCACACCATCTACACCAGGCCGTACAATGTTTTCGTTTCCACCTTTATCGGCCATTCCAACCTGTTCCATGCCACTGTCCGGGCAGATGGCAGCGGCAAGGCGGTAGTGTTCAACGATGGCTATGTGATGCCTATGGACAACCTTTCCGATGAGGTGACGGAGGGCATGCAGGTTATTGTGTCTGTCCGGCCGGAGGAATTTTCCATCCAGCCTCAGGGGCAGGGCCTGCAATGCAGGATAAAGAACAAGGTATTTTTGGGCAAGTACAATACATATTTCCTTGATTTTGAGGAAAAAATGCTGGTGCCGAACCAGCCATCCATTGAGTTCTCCCAGGATTTGGGACATGCAGAGCGTCTTCTGGATGTAGATGAGACAGTCACGCTGAAGCCAAATGCCGCCAAGGTCAATGTCTTTACGGCAGATGGCGAGCGTAACCTTTTGAAGGGTGTGGTGCTCCATGAATAAAAAATTAATTCGCTGGGATTTTTGGACAGGGGTAACCCTGCTGGCCATTGTGGTCTTCGGGCTCTTCCTGATTTATCCACTCTTTTCACTGTTCATAACAGCGTTTCAGGACCCGGAAACAGGGGCTTTTACTCTGGGGCACTTCGCTCATTTCTTTGAGCGGAAGTATTATTATCAGTCCATGATCAACAGCTTTTCCGTTACCACCTGCGTAACGGTGCTGGCTATCGTCATCGGCACCATCCTGGCATATTTCATGTCCATGTACAAGGTCAAGGGCAGGAACATGGTGGAAATCTGCATTATTATTTCCCTGCTGTCACCGCCTTTTATCGGTGCTTATTCCTGGATTTTGATTGGCGGCCGCAGCGGTATCCTTACCCAGTGGCTGCAAAACTCCTTCGGGCTTGAGTTCCCGTCCATTTATGGCTTTTCGGGCATCTTGCTGGTGCTGACCTTGAAGCTGTATCCATTTATTTACCTGTATGTATCAGGTGCCCTGAAGAATATCGACTCGGCTCTGATTGAGGCGGCGGAAAGCCTGGGCTGCAGCGGTATCCGCAAGGTGTTTACGGTGATTGTGCCGCTGATTACGCCCACAATCCTGGCCGGTGCCCTGATGGTGTTCATGAATGCCATGGCTGACTTCGGTACGCCGATGCTGATTGGCGAGGGCTTCAATGTCATGCCGGTCATGATTTATTCGGAGTTTATTAATGAGGTGGGGGATCAGGCCAACTTTGCAGCGGCCATGGCTGCCATCATGGTATTTATTACCTCGGTGATTTTCCTGCTGCAAAAGTATATTGTCAACCGCAAGTCCTTTACCATGAGCTCACTGCGGCCTATCCAGGTGGGTGAGCTCCACGGCATTCAGAATGTGCTTATGCATGCCGGCATCTATCTGCTGGTGTCCCTGTCCCTGATTCCCCAGCTGGTGGTTATCTATACCTCCTTCCTGAAAACCCGGGGCGCAATCTTCGTGGACGGCTATTCCCTGGACAGCTACCGGACTATTTTCAATAGCCTGGCTTCTGCTATCCAGAATACATATCTCTTTAGCACAGGCGCAATCATCATGATTGTCTTCCTGGGCATGACGGTGGCATATCTGACCACCCGCAGAAAGAGCTGGCTGACGGAGGTCATCGATACCCTGACCATGTTCCCGTACATCATTCCGGGCTCTGTTCTGGGTATTACCCTGCTGCTGGCCTTCAACGATGAGCCGCTGCTGCTTTCCGGCACGGCATTTATTATCATTATTTCCCTGGTGATTCGCAGGCTGCCGTATACGCTGAGGTCCAGCTCGGCCATCCTCTATCAGATAAGCCCTAGCCTGGAGGAAGCCTCCATCAGCCTGGGAGCATCGCCATTAAAGACCTTTTTCAAGATTACGGCAGTAATGATGCTGCCGGGGGTTATGAGCGGTGCCATTCTTTCCTGGATTACGGCTATCAATGAGCTGAGTTCCTCGGTTATCCTCTTTACCGGTGCCACCAAGACCATGTCCGTGGCAATCTACACCGAGGTAATCCGAGCCAGCTACGGCACGGCGGCGGCTCTTTCCACCATCCTGACTATTACTACCATTACGGCAATGGTGATTTTCTTCAAGGTATCCGGCAGGAAGGATGTTACCCTGTGATGCCGCATCAGGCTGCTTAAAGGGGTTGGCTGGGTTTATTAATTACGCAAGTGGATAAATTAATATATTAAAAGGAGGAGTATCTTATGAATTTCAAGAAGCTGAAAAAGTGGGTGGCAACTGCGCTGGGAGCTGTGGTAATGACGGCGGCACTGGCAGGCTGCGGCGGCGGTGAGGACAAGGCCGCCACCAATGGCGGTGATGACAACAGCCTGGTGGTGTACTGCCCGCATCCGATTGCTTTCATCAACCCTCTGGTGGAGGAGTTTGAAAAGAGCAGCGGCGTCAAGGTTGAGGTTATTGCTGCAGGCAGCGGTGAGCTTTTGAAGCGTGTGGAGTCCGAGAAGGCAAATCCGCTGGGGGATATTTTCTGGGGCGGTTCTTTGAACACTATGAAGCCGAAGGCTGATTTGTTTGAGAATTATACCTCTGTCAACGAGGAGCATATCCAGCCGGCATTCAAGAATGTGGAGGGGCCTCTTACCCGCTTCACCGATATTCCTAGCGTTATCATGGTCAATACCAACCTGATTGGCGATATCAAGGTTGAGGGCTATGAGGACTTGCTGAATCCTGCCCTGAAGGGCAAGATTGCCACGGCAGACCCTTCCAAGTCATCTTCGTCCTATGAGCATCTGGTAAATATGCTGTATGCTATGGGCAACGGCAACCCTGATGATGGCTGGGCTTATGTGGAGAAGCTGTGCAGCAATCTGGATGGCAAGCTCCTGTCCGGTTCTTCTGCCGTATATAAGGGTGTAGCTGATGGCGAGTATACCGTGGGCCTGACCTTCGAGGAGGGCGGTGCCAAGTATGTGGCTGATGGTGCCCCTGTCAAGCTGGTATACATGAAGGAAGGCGTTATTTCCAAGCCTGATGGCATCTACATCATCAAGAATGCCAAGCATATGGAAAATGCCAAGAAGTTCATCGACTTTATTACCAGCAAGGAAGCTCAGACTCTGATTACCCAGAAGCTGCATCGCCGCTCCGTCCGTGATGATGTGCCTGCACCTCAGGGCTTGCAGGATAAGTCCACCATCAACATCATTCAGGATGATGAGAATGTGGTAAATCAGAACAAGAAGGCATGGCTGGATAAGTTCAAGGATATTTTCACCAGCACCAAGTAAGATGCCTGTGATGCCTATATATTCAAGTGATGGTTTTGTATAGCTGATTATTTTGATTAGCTGATTTCGTGAAGATAACTGCCGTAATCCACTGCGGCAGTTATTTTTTTCGCGGATGCTGCTCAGATATTTAAAAGGGACAGGTAGCGGCAGTACCCATAGAAAACTCGCTCTCGCTCTTAGCACAGCCTCACGCTTCTAAGCTCCTGCGTCGCTTACGCTCGCACTCGCTAAGAAGCGAGGCTGCACTCAAGGTTTTCTTTGGGTACATGCCGCACCTGTCCTTTCTTATGTCTAAACAGATACAACAGAATGATACAATATTTGTCATTGTATGATGCCATAGCAACTAATCTGACTTTACGAAAAGCTGAAAAGGGGGGCCGGGAGGCTGGCGAAGCCTGCTGCCAACCGCTGCATAAAATGCAACTTGACCTGGCACAAATGTTGTTTGGTGTATATAATAAGTTTATAAATCGTTCTGCCTGGCGGATGCTTATGAAATTTAGATATTGTGTTTGTGCTACAATCATGATATAATACATGCGTTGCAGGATTATGCCTGCGGGGCGGACGCGGTATGCAGATTATGCAATATCGTTATCAATGATACGGAATGATGGTCGCTCTATAAATACGGCGGTGGGTTCTGCGCAGGCAGTTTTTCACCGCAGAGAGCGTGATAGCATGGCTATGTTATCTAAGGTACGATAAAAGTGTTCCCTGAAAAGGGAAGCGCCTGTGATAGGGCGTTAGCTGAAGCAATTCACGCACTTATACCTCTAATCATCTTTGTGGTGGTGACAGGTGTGGTGCTGTTGTGCAAGCTAACAATCACAGGCGAGCTAATGTTGATGCTTTTGCATTAAGATATAAGTCACATATCGGCCACATCTTTTAGCAGTTTTACTGCACGAAAAAAGCCATCCTCGCCTGGATGACTTCTTCGTAGATGCTGTGACCATCAGTGCCACTAACACTGGTGTATGGTCGAATAAACCTTTGATCAAAAACCTATAGCGGCGAGCCATCGTTGTGGTTCGCTCTTTTTTATGCCTTCATTTTACAGCATTTTTCGGCTTGAGTCAACTGATGAAAAAACACCAGCCCATTGCCGCCTTTGGGAGCGGCAATAAGCTGGTGTGAAAGAAAAAAATTTTTTTAGAAAACTTTTTTACTGGTAAAGAATTTTCGCTTTAGGCAGATGTTTTTCTGCCAGCAGTTATGTTGTCAGGCGTGTACCAGCCATCGGCTTCAGCTGCTCTATGGCCGGAGCAGGGGATGCCCTGGGAATCAAAGGTGTACTGTGGCTCGCAGCCGTCTTCACCGCACAAATCGCCTTCACGGTTAAACTCTGTCAGGCGGTATTCGGTAAACTGGAACTTGCCCTGACGGACGAGGCGCATTTTTATGTAGCCCATTTCTTCCAGCAGGCGGCAGTTTTGCTGTACTGTATGGGTGCTGCCGATACAGGTTTTTTCCATGATGGCTCTGATGGTGAGCTTCACCCATTTTTTGCGCCAGAAGGTGCGGTTGAACTCAAAAAATATGGTCATGTAGATGGCTGTGGGGATAGGCCCCAGCTTGTCCAGCTCTCTGTTCAGCCAGAAGCCTGTCAGCTGAGAGATAAAGGATGATTTTTTGGTGGTTTTCATGGGTTGCTTTCCTCCTTGCAAATGTTGTTTGGTGTATTATAATGCTATGGAATTCCATTGGCAAGTCTTTTGTGAATTTTTTGGCAATTTTTTTCAGACGGAGCAGAAAAAATAGTATCATTCGTCTTATGCATTTATCTTTATCTTATATATATTATAGGACGTAGCAGGTCTAGTAGCAGTTCCTGTAGCAGTCTGATAGCATTTAGTGCTACGTGAAAGAGGATTTTTGGGTTATAATGGGGTTATAAGTTTATAAGTTGCATAGGGAGCTCAGGGACTATGCCCTGTACTTGGATAATGATATAATGGCTTTTATGGCTATCTGTAACAGGTCCGGGGGCAGAACAGATTCAGGATGAGCAGGCAGTGTTCGGATAAAGGGAAGGGCAAGAGGTGAGTGTGTGGGGAGTTTTCAGCAGGATATCAGGAAAACCCTGATAAAATATGCATTGGCACCGATTTTTGTGCTGGCGGTGCTGGGGGCAGGCTTTGCCTGGTGGAGCTGGCAGCATGATGTGGTGCAGCGCAGCGAGGAAGCCGGGGCGGTGGCAGCGGAGGTGCTGGACAGGCTGATTTTGGACTACGGCCAGCGGCTGGAATATGTGGCGGCTCATGGGGATTTTGCCCATATCCAAAGTGATGGGGAGCAGCGCCGGGCTATCTATGAGTGGCTTTACCATGAGGTGAATATCACCCACGATGATACCCGCTTTTTCCTGCTGGACAGGGAGGGGCGGATTTTGCTGGGCAACTACAGGGAGCTGCCGGATTATTTGCAGTCCATGCCTATGGACTGGGGCATCTGGCACCGCATGAGGCTGGCCAGGGGGGAGAATGTGGTGGAGTTCGGCCCCCGTGCCAGCCACAGGAACAGCGATTTGCTGCTGGGCAGGGCAGTGGAGAAGGAGGGAGAAGTCCTGGGCTGCTGGCTATTTGTGATTTCCGGTGAATATATCGCCAATGCCATCAGCTCACCTTATATGGATTTTGCCATGGTGAATAGCTTCGGCTATGCCCCGGTGGCAACCAGCCCTGATTTGCAGGAGGGGGCGTTTCAGGCACTGCCGGAGGCCTTTGCCGGGAAAAACGGGCAGACTGCCAGCCTTGCCAGGAAGGATTTTTATGTTACCAGCCAGCGGATTGGAGAGAGCGATTTTACTTTGTATAGTGCTATGCCTGTCAGCGAGCTTTTGGGCAGGTATAAAATGGCGGCGGCAGTGCTGCTGGGCATGCTGTCCATTATGCTGCCGGTGCTTCTCTACCTGGCGCGGCAGGAAAGCAAGGTGCGGGCAAAGGCGGTGGAGGAGCTGAACACCGTCTTTGAGATGCGCCAGCTGGAGGCCCAGTTCCATCCCCATTTTATTTTTAATACCCTGGAAAATATCAAGTTCATGATACGGCTGAATCCTGCGGCGGCAGTGAATATGGTGGTGAACCTGTCCTCCATCCTGCGCTACGGCATCAACAATCTGGTGCAGGAGGTGACGCTGGCGGAGGAGTGGAAGTATACCAGGGCTTATCTGGAAATCATGCAGTACCGCTTTGGCAAAAGGCTTCACTGTGGGTTTGCTTTGCAGGTGGATATGGACAGGGTAAAAATCCCCAAGCTGATTTTTCAGCCGATTCTGGAAAATGCCATCAAGTATGGGGAGGCGGAGGACGGTTCCATCAATGTGCACCTGGGCGTATATGAAAGAGTCGGGGAGCTGGTTATCAGCGTGGCAAATGACGGCCTGCCCATACCGCCGGAGCAGCTACGGGAGCTGCAGTCGCTGCTGAAGGGCAGGGACAACCCTACGGTGCATACGGGGATTTATAACGTGCATCGCCGTCTGCGCCTGATGTACGGGGAAAGGTATGGCGTGGCGGTTCATTCCGGGGAGCCGGAGGGGACTGTGGTGGAGCTGAAGCTGCCGCTATGTACCTGAAAAAATCACATATCGACCACATCTTTTAGCAGTTTTACTGCACGAAAAAAGCCATCCCAGCCGAGGATGACTTCTTCGTAGATGTTGTGACCATCAGTGCCGCTAACACTGGTGTATGGTCGAATATTATATTCACCAAAAACCTATAGTGGCGAGCCATCGTTGTGGTTCGCTCTCTTTTTTATGCTCTCATTTTACAGCATTTTTTAGATTGAGTCAATTTTTCTAATCGTCTTGCCTGGCGGATTCAAAAGAACTTATATATTGTGTTTATGTTACAAAGATGATATAATACGTGTGTTGCAGGATTATGCCTGCGGGGCGGACGCGGTATGCAAATATCGTTATCAATGATACGGAATGATGGTCGCTCTATAAATACGGCGGTGGGTTCTGCGCAGGCAGTTTTTCACCGCAGAGAGCGTGATAGCATGGCTATGTTATCTAAGGTACGATAAAAGTGTTCCCTGAAAAGGGAAGCGCCTGTGATAAGGCATTAGCTGAAGCAATTCGCGCACTTATACCGTGCATCATCTTTGTGGTGGTGACAGGTGTGGTGCTGTTGTGCAAGCTGACGATCACAGGCGAGCTGATTTTGATGCTTCAGCATTAAGATATAAGTCACATATCGACCACATCTTTTAGCAGTTTTACTGCACGAAAAAAGCCATCCCGGCCTAGGATGACTTCTTCGTAGATGTTGTGACCATCAGTGTTGCCGCACTGGTGCATGGTCGAATAATAAATTCCCCAAAAACCTATAGTGGCGAGCCATCGTTGTGGTTCGCTCTTTTTTTATGCTTTTATTGTACAGCATTTTTTAGATTGAGTCAACTGGCGAAAAAAACATCAGCCTATTGCCGCTTTGGGAAGCGGCAATAGGCTGGTATAGGCAGACAAATTTTTTTAAGGAGTAGTAGGATTTGCTTTGGTTAATGTATAGGTTTCATATTCAGTTCTTTTCTCTTTTTCTGATATTCAATAGCGTCACAAGCTTTTTTATCAATCTGATAATATTTCAAAACTTTTAATACACAGATATCAGAAGTTTTGGATTCGATATTAGAAAAATCATTCAGTGCAACAATATTATTTAAACTTTCTCTTTGAATATCATTAAGATTGTTGAGCTTGTTCCACCATTCATCAATCAAACCTGTTTCATACTCATAGAAATTTCTGTAAATAAGCATTGTTTCAGGCATATACAAACGTTTAAAATACTCTTCCTCGTTTTTACCAAAAGCCCTTTCAAAAAATTCTTTACCTTTGCCAATTTTTCCTTTGGTAGAGTTTAAAATAGCTTGTATAGCTCTAATAAATTTTCTGTTCCAATGCTCACCCATAAAATCTCTATCTCTAAAATAGTTCGGGTCTTGGATTGGGTGGTATTTCATAGGGAAAGAATAGATGCTAATATTCAATTCATCACACAGGTCAATGTTCATCTTCATTCTGTAATACAATTCTTCTGGTTTGTCCTTAAAATTGTATAACAGATAATTGGACAAATGAGTTATTCCTGCACCGGCTGCCAATCTTACAGCTTTTTCATAAGTTTCGTGCAACTCCCAATGGTCAAATGCGATGCGTAAAGGATTTATCGGAATTTCTGCCAATTTTTTTATGTTTTGCTCATTGATAAGTCTTGCATCCACACCTTGATTGAAATCTACATGACGAAGTTTTGGAGCGTTTTTATACAGTTTTTCAAATTTTGGTTTGAAGAATTCATACATAGATAAAATACTTTCTTTTGTAATAGTGTGAATATCATCTAATTCGTTGTCTACCAAAACTTGAGCAATTTCCTTGCGTTCATCTTCGTTTGAAGTTTTGTTTATTAAGAGATTGTACTGCTTGTGTAATGATTTACAATAAGCAGGAATGTTGAAGTTATTTCTCAAATTTTTAATAGCAATCTCATAATAATTCGGTGCTACATATTTTGCCCCTTTTATAAAGCCGACTTCTTTTATTTCATCTATGATAGCATCAAAATCTTTAGATGCGAAGACATTATTATCCAACAATAACAAATGTCTTTTTTCACCAAAACGCTCCCTTGTGTCCTGTATTCGATTTAATAGTGGAATGTGAGATTTATATTCAGGTTCCAGTTTTGGCACAACACAGAACGCGCAGTGGTTCACACAGCCTCTTGTCATGTAACCATAGTATCCATCATGTTCAGGATAAATATAATCTATCTCTTCCAATATAGAATAGTCTAATGGTAATTGCTCTATGACAATATCGTTGTCATCAAACTCTCCACCTTTGTCCAATAATCCTACGATAGGTTTGATGCCTGTTTCTTTTTCAATCTCTTTTGGGACAACAGAAGCGGCAATGCCACCAACAAAAACCTGACTTTCATCTTTACAAAACTGTTTGTAGTAATTTATCGCATCTACAGTTTTCTGCCAATAGAAGGTAAACAAAGTTGTTATGCAAACTCTATCCCACTGTGGGTCTTGCAAATATTTTTTCTGATGAAAATATTTTCTATACGCTTCCAGTGTTCTTTTTACCAAAGGATATTGAGAATATTTTAACAAATTGTCTAATCTCTGCTGCCCACCTTTTGTAATGTATTCTACAAGTTCGTCCCAAAGAGTGTTCCACCTTACTGTTGGCTCATTGTTGTTTAAAATTTCCAACAGTAACTTCATGGTTTCGTTAATGGCAAAATCTTTATCTGTGCCCTTGTAAAAAACTACTTCGTCCCCAAGCATTCTGTGATAAGTCGCCAATTTCATAAGACTTAATGGTGGATATTTATTTTTATAGTTTGGTTCTATAAGTAGTATTTTACGTTTCATCTGTTGTTCTTTAGCTCCTCATGTATCTTTCTTACTAAATCTGTCGCTTCTTCCGCAATCATATTTTTGTAAATTACATCATAAATTCTTGAAATGACTTTTCTTGTCTTTTTATCATAACAAGAAAGTTCTTCTGTTAAATATTTGGTTTTTTCTTTTTTATCTTTTGGTTGTGCAGTAGTATATTCCTTTGGAAGATGTACAGTTTGTATGGCATTGTTAGTTTTTGCAGGCGTAGTCGATTCATTAGAAGTATTTGCCTCATTGTTAGTATTATGGGAACCAAAATTTTCCTCAACTTTATCAATGTCTATATTTTGGTCTCTCTTTATGGCATTTACAACTTTGGCCACAGCAGAAGTATTATCTGCATTAGCTTGTGCGTTATACTTTTTTATTTTAGCCAAACCTTCTTTGGCTTTTTCTTTTGCTTTGGCTAATTCAGCTTCCATTTGGTTTTTGCTTTCAGGTGAAATGAATTTTGTTTGCAAACTTTCATTATACTTTTCTTGTAACTTTTCGGCCTTATCAATGTTGTTATAGCTGCTATTGATTTCACTGCCAGCTTTATAAAGTCTTGATAAACCTTTAAAATACTCTCTTAATGCATCCTCCAGCTCCCTAACTTCTATGGTTTCGTTAAAATAATCTCTGCGGGCATTAGGGCGCAACTTCGGAGAAATAGTATGAATTTCTCCCATAAAATAGCTGTTGCCTCTTGTTTCTTTAAAAAACTTTACCAAAGTAGCTTTATCGCCAATCTGAATATTAAACTGCCTTAATCGCAATCCTTTGTAGGGATTGCCACTATCGTTTATTGCACCCTTGAAGGAAGAAATTGCATACCAAATCCAAGCAATGGGCTTTCCCTTAGTGTCATAGATAATATCGGTTTGTATGCCTTTTATGTCATCTACTTTATGTTTTTCCTTGCCTACCATTTTGTAAATGGCATTAGGATATTCTTTTGAAATATAGTTTAATTCGCCATCTTGTCTTCTGATGCCTATATCATAACAATGAATAGGTGGAACTTCTTTATTGTTTTTTACAAAATTGTAAATTTCACTTCTGAATAGAAAGGTTTTCTTAAAATCAACAGGGGCAACTTCTGAAATATACTGCTTTATATCCTTATAGTCAAGCAATTTATCATTACCTTCTGTAATTCCAAGCATTTGAACTTCAAAGTAATGAGCATCTTCATCTGCTTCTTTTGCTTCATAAGTAATAATTTCGTCTAAAATAGCTTCTGCTGACATATGGTTTTTAGAATCCCAAAAGATTTCCTGTAGCCTTTTTGCGTTCCAAATCATTGTGGTTTCTACTTTTTCTCCACGGAAACTTGTGATAAATCTAAGTTCATTACAATAACCAATACCACCTAATCTGCCAATACCTCTAAAACCTTTATTTTGTCCCTGTACTTTTTCAGAATCAGCAACGTCCCCTAGACGTTTTTCTACTTCTTTTACAGAAATACCATTGGCGTTATCCTTTATAAAAATATTACGTTTTTGTTCATCTATGGTAATGATGACTTCTAATTTTTCATCAGGAAAAGAGTTTTTCTCTTTGGCAACATCTATTTGGTCACAACTATTTTGCAAATATTCTCTATAAACAATTCGTGAATCATCATACATTGCTTGTGTCAGGTTTTCCAAGACACCTTTGCCAATTTTGCTCATAAATATCTCTCCATCTTTTATTTAAACTGTTTGTAAATAGGTTCAGGGAATCGTATTTTCAACAAAGAGTTAAAACAGAAACTCTGAATCATATATTGTCCTGGCTCCAAACGTGTCATCATGTTTTGATAAACCTTTGGTATATACTTGTAGTTTGACTTGGAAACTTCAATAGCATTTGTCCTTCCGTAAGCGAAAGAACCGCAGTTGCCTGAAACCCTATTGTGGATAGCACTCATAAACTGCTCCGCTCCGAATAATACCACGCCTAAAGAACGACCACGTTCTGCTACTTCTAAAATCTGACGGCAAATAGGTGAATTTTTAGCACCTTCGGAAGGTGCATATTTGTTAAGCTCGTCCATAAAGATTATGATTCGAGAAGGTGGCTTTTTGCCATCCTTTGGTTCAGGTTTTACACTAAGCTGATAATCCATAATTTCTCTAACTGTTGTACCGAAGACGAATGATTGCATATCAGAATCAAGTTTTGCTATGTCGATTACATAAACATCATTAGCGTTAATGTTTTTAATCATATCGCCAATACGAGCTTCTCCGTCTTGGGTTGAACCAAACAGAACATTATTAGAGATAGATTTTTTTATTAAACGATAGAATTTACGCCATGATAATACTGGAATTTCTTTATCCTTCTTGCTGGCCCCCCCGCCTGCTTCTTGCATGGCTTCAACTTCATTTATAAAGCGGTGCCATTCTTGAATGTTTTTAAAACCACCCTGGCCGCTAATAATGTAGTTAATAATGGAATCAATTGTCTGATTTGGGTCATCAATGTTAGAAAACATCATGTCCAAGTTTTGTTTGTCTTTGTTGTAATCAAACTTGTACTCAAATGCCTTTTTCTGTGATTTTTGCTTTTTCAATCTTTCAGGTGGTACAAAGCTGTTTTTATGGTTATGGTCAGATGCAGGATAGAGATAAGTTACGTTTTTAAATGCCTCTTGCGTTAAACCAAGATTTTCATACTTTTTCAAAACGGTTTTTCTGTCGCACATGCTTTGTTTAAAGTCATTCATTTCATCTATTGCCAAAAGGTCGTTTCCTTTTACGTTAAAAGCAACAATTGCTACGCCGTTACTATCTTCATCTTCATCATCAATAGTATTTTCTGCATCAGCAATATATTTGTCCTGGATAGCTTTTAACAGAAACATAGCATAGGATGTTTTGGCAGCTAAGCCTGAAATTCCGCTAATATTCAAATGAGCCCCTTCTGGTCCAATCAAGAAGTCGGCACTCAAATGAACAGGTAAAATTTCTTTTTTGCCATGATTATCTTTATCGTGTACTTCCAAATAACCACACACAATAGGATTCTTTACTTTATTTAAGCCTAAAGCGGTGATAATTTCATCTTTGTTAGCCAAATATACCTTTGAGTTACTGATGACAGGAGAATCTACATTATGTGAATTTCCTACAACTTTTACTTTGACATAGTTCATACCGATTCGATAGGTGGAATCTTCAATTTCTGTATCACCAAAGTCATTGGAAATAAAACTGCTCAAAAAGCTTGCGGAATCGGTAATATGGGAAATTTCTTCAATAACACCATAAGTTGTACTGTCATTTAAGTGTTCAACTTTCACAACATCAAATGGGCGTAAAATGGTTTCAGGTTGTGTCCAAAAGTGAAAACTATCTATTGTAGTGGGAACTTTTTCGGTAGCAATAACTTTACCGATTGGTTTGTTTGGCATAACTATTCTCTCCCTTTAAAACAGTTTTAAAAACGTATCATTAAAAATGTATTTACTTTTAGCAAACAATTCTGTCACATATACAGGATATAAGTGATTTGCCCATCTGCCATCTTTACCATAAGCAACAGGGTTTCTTTCCAATAAAAGCCATGCAGAAATTCTGTCTATAATCTCTGAATCTATGCCATCTTGTTTTTCATCTTCCTGAATAAGTTTTTCGATTTTTACAATACCATCGAAAACATTTTTGGTATATTTGCTATCTCTAAGCCTTAAATACCAAACACAGAAAGATACTCCTTCGCCTGAAATCTTAGAACGGTAACAATAAGCAGGTGTTCTTTCATTCTTTTTTAATCCTGCAACAATGCTGGAATTTGTGCCTCCGCCCTTCACTTGGCACATGGTTGGATTAAATGATTTAGAAACTCCAATAACATATTGGTACGCATTTTTCATTTTAGCATCCGTCAAATCCATACTTCTGTTATTGGTTGCCTTATATTCCAAAGAGCCATCTTTGATTAAATACGCATCATCTCTTATTTTGCCCTCTTTTACTAATTTTAAAACTGCTTTTTTCTCTTGTTCAATCATATAATCTTGAATTTTTGCAATTCCTTTATTTTCAAACTTTTCGCCCTTATCAAGATTATAGAGAAGGATATCATCTAATTTTAAATTTCTCTTTGTTAAGTTTGTGCTTTGGTTTAGTTTTCCCAAAAGTTTAGTTGCTTCGGTATCTTTGCTAAACTCACTAACGATGGCACTGGTTGGAATACAAATGACAAGTTTTCGTTCAAAAAACTCTGTCATCATTTTTTTATTCACACGTTTACAACAGCTAATACCTACTTGTCCTGCCAATATAGGATAGACATTTTCTTTTAAAGCTATATCATCAATTTTGTAAGTGTGCCTTGAACCATCTAAAAAGTATTTGAACCATGATTCTTCTTGGGAATTACGAAGTATTTCTACCAATCCTGTCAAATCTTTTGCCTTTTTTATATGCTCTGATTCGCCATATTCTTCCCATTCTACTTCTTGGTCAGAATCATATTCTACTACTGAATGATTTTGGGTATCGTAACAAAATTTGTGCGATTGATACCTTTTGCCATGAAGCTTTTTGGTGGCTTCTATAAATGTGTCCATAACTCCATTCATGTTCTTTGCCCTCTTATATACTGCATATGTTCTTAGGTAAAAAGCTATAATAGACTTTTTTATTATACTAACTCAATGATAATTTTAACACGATTGCTTTGTAAGGTCACTTAATTTTTATTCTATAAAAAACTTTTTTAGTAAAACTATAGGAAGTGTCAGTTTTTTTCTGTTGATGGCTTTGCAGAAGTTACGACATACAAATATTATAATTCGTATTCGACAGTCATCTTTAGCTTGCTATATGTAGCAGTCAGATAGCATTTAGTGCTACGTGAGAGGGTATTTTTAGCCTATAATAAGTTTATTATCCGGGAGATTTGGTTTATAATATTGATATGGCGAGAGTTTTGGAACGGTACGGCTCAGGTTACTTCAAAAAATATAGATGAGTATATCGACTGTTACAGATTTTGTAACAGTTGCAGGAAATAAGGAATTATTAGCTGTTAAAGAATGGGGATGAATAATGAGAAAACGTACAATACACATCAAATGGAGTTATCCAGTGCTTTTGGAGAATATCGATAATGCAAAGTTTAAGGAATATAACGGTGTATATGCGATTTCCCGTGTCTGGGGCGAGAAATCTTCTGAACCGCGGATGGAGAAGCTTTTGTATATAGGCAAGACTGAGAGAAGTTTTGAACAGCGTATTTTTGAGCATACCCAGTATAAACTGGCTGACAAGCGTGGAAATATATATGTGCGTTTTGGCATTATACAGAATGAATTTACCCCGGAGGTTTTGGATGATATTGAAAGTGCTTTGATATGTAGCTTACAGCCGGAGTTGAATCGCTCCAAGATAAAAGAGTATACCTATAAGAGTGATTATTTTGTTTATATAATCAATGAAGGGTATAGAGGCGTCGATGTTATTGTCAAAGAGATTGATGCAAAGCTTCAATTTTATGAATAGAGGTAAATTTCTGCGTAGATTTGAAGAATGCCTGTGATATGGATGGTGCGCAGATGTTTAGGCATCGTATTAGTAAAAGAAAAGGGGTGGCAAGGTGCTGAAAATAGCCATTGTGGAGGATGAGGAAATCATCCGCATGGGGCTGGCTTATACGGTGGACTGGCAGTCCATGGGGGCACAGGTTGTGGGCGAGGCGGCAGATGGCCTGGAAGGGCTGGAGATAGTGGAGGCAGCCCGGCCTGATGTGGTGCTGACGGATATCAGGATGCCCCGCATGAACGGGCTGGATATGGCAAAGGTGCTGGCAGAGAAATATCCGAAGGTCAAGGTGGTGTTTCTCACCAGCTATGCGGATTTTGAGTATGCCAGGCAGGCGGTGCGGCTGAATGCCTGTGATTATCTGCTGAAGCCTGTAGACGAGGGGGAGCTGGCAAAGGTTGTGGCCAGGCTCCGTGAGGAAAAGAGGCGTCAGGAGGCTGCCGGTGAGGCTGGCGGACATGGTGCTGAAAAACTGGCGGAGCCTGCCGGGGCAGGCGGGCTGGTAGACTGGCAGGAGCTTTTGGCTCATGAGGGGCTGAATGCCTATGTGCGGCAGGTACTGGAAAAAATCCAGTCAGAATATGCCTCAAGGCTCAGCATAGAGGATTGTGCTGAGGCCATGCAGGTCAGCACCAGCTATCTGAGCCGCAAGCTGAAGGAGGCCACCGGCCATACCTTTGGCGCCCTTCTGGCAAGGTACAGGCTGCAGGAGGCGTTGAAGCTTCTGGATGATGGCAGGTACAAGGTCTACGAGGTGGCGGAGCATACGGGCTTTGGGGAGTACAAGAATTTCTGCCAGGTGTTCAAGAAGTATTTGCAGGTATCTCCCAAGCGGTATATGCAGGAAAGGGAGTTGAAAATGCTGAAATGAAGCGGTGAAGCAGTAAAATGCAAAGCCGGAGCTGGCGAGATGCTGCAACCGTGAAATGGCGGCATAAACAGTGAAATAATAGTGAGATAGTATCAGTTTTTTGGAGGCAGTTTGATGGGTAAATATAGTGATTATGTGCTGATTTCGGATATGGATGGGACATTGCTCAGTTCCAGCCGGGAGGTTTCCCGGGAGAACCGGGAGGCTTTGCGGCGTTTTACGGAGGGGGGCGGCAATTTCTGCGTTGCCACTGGCAGGACGCCGGAGGATACCCGGCAGTTTTTGCAGGGGATTGAGATAAATACCT
>JBJDWY010000153.1:0-16636 GCA_051866255.1 Anaerovibrio sp.
ATTGACTCCGAGGTTTTTGTCAACCTGATTGCCCGTTCCCGCAAGGCCACCGTTGAGGAGAAAATCAGCGAGAGCCTGAACAAGATTGAGGGTGCATACTGCCTGACTATCATGACGGAGAACAAGCTGATTGGCGCCCGCGATCCGCAGGGCTTCCGTCCGCTGTGCCTGGGCAAAATCGGTGAAGATACCTGGATTTTGTCCTCCGAGAGCTGCGGCCTGGATGTAGTGGGGGCCGAGTTTGTCCGGGATATTGAGCCGGGTGAGATGGTTGTCATTGACGATGACGGTGTAAAGAGCTATAAATTTGCCCAGCCGAAGCTGAACATGTGCGTGTTCGAGTACATTTACTTTGCCCGCCCGGACTCCGTGCTGGACGGCCTCAGCGTGCACGAGGCCCGCTTTGAAATGGGCAGGGTGCTGGCCAGGGAAACCAACTACAAGGCAGACATTGTTATCTCCGTGCCTGACTCCGGCAATACTGCCGCTTCCGGCTATGCCTATGAATCCGGCATCCCTTATGTGGAGGGCCTGGTGAAGAACCGCTATATTGGCCGTACCTTTATCCAGCCAACCCAGAAGAAGCGTGATACGGCAGTAAAGCTGAAGCTGAATGCCATTTCCTCTGCCGTCAAGGGCAAGTCCGTGGTGATGATTGATGACTCCATAGTCCGCGGCACCACCAGCGGCAAGATTGTCCGCATGCTGAGAAATGCCGGTGCCAGGGAAATCCACATGTGCATCAGCTCGCCGCCGATTGTTTATCCTTGCTACTACGGCATTGATACCTCTGTCCGCAAGGAGCTGATTGCTGCCACCAAGAGCGTGGAGGAAATCTGTGAGTATATCGGGGCTGACTCCCTGCATTTCCTGTCCCTGGATGGCCTGAAGCACTGCATGAGGAAGCTGGGGCCTGACCACATGTGCTATGCCTGCTTCGATGGGGGCTATCCGATTGAGCAGAAGTCCGCATCTCCTGCGGAGCATGACAAGTACGTTTTTGAGCAGCGCAAAAAGTAAGAATGGGCTGATGAGAGCAGAATATTTCCGGGGCTGTGCGACTCGGGGGGGTATTGTGCTCCGTGTGATAAATTGTTTTGGAGGATTATATGGAAAAGAAACTGACTTATCGAGATGCAGGTGTGGATATTGATGCCGGCAATCTGTCCGTAAAGCTGATTAAGGACAGCGTAAAGGCTACCTATCGCCCGGAGGTGCTGGGTGACCTGGGGGGCTTTGGCGGCCTCTTTGCCATGAGCACCAAGTACAAGGAGCCTGTGCTGGTGTCCGGCACTGACGGCGTTGGCACCAAGCTGCGCTTTGCCTTCATGCTGAACAAGCACGATACCATCGGTCAGGACGCTGTGGCCATGTGCGTAAACGATATTCTGGTACAGGGTGCTGAGCCTTTGTTCTTCCTGGATTATCTGGCTGTGGGCAAGCTGGAGCCGGAGCAGGTGGCTGACGTGGTCAAGGGCGTTGCCAATGCCTGCAAGGAGTCCGGCTGTGCGCTGATTGGCGGCGAGACTGCCGAGATGGCAGGTTTTTATGCCGAGGGCGAGTACGATATTGCCGGTTTTGCCGTAGGTGCAGTGGAAAAGTCCAAGATTATCACCAGCGAGAAGGTAAAGGCAGGGGATGTCATCCTGGGCCTGCCATCCTCCGGCGTGCATTCCAACGGCTATTCTTTGGTGCGCAAGATTGTCTTTGATGTAAAGGGCTTCAAGGGTGATGAGTACATTGACGAGCTGGGCAAGACCATCGGCGAGGAGCTGCTGACTCCTACCCGTCTCTATCCGAAGTCCTGCCTGCCTCTGATTGAGAAGTTTGATATTCACGGCATGGTGCATGTAACCGGCGGCGGCTACTATGAGAATATTCCTCGTGCCCTGCCTGAGGATATGGGTGCTGAGATTGATGCTACGGCATGGCCGGTACCGCCTATCTTCAAGCTTTTGAAGGAATGGGGCAACGTGGACTGGCATGAGATGTACCGCACCTTCAACATGGGCATCGGCATGATTATCATCGCTGCTGCTGACGAGGCGGAGAAGATTAAGGCTGATCTGGAGTCCCGTGGCGAGGCCGTTTATGAAATCGGCAAGGTAACCCAGGGCAGCCATGAAGTAATTGTTAAGGGCGGCGTATTTGATGAGTAAGCATATTTTAGGTATTCTCTGCTCCGGGCGGGGCTCCAACATGCAGTCCATCATGGCAGCTATTGAGTCCGGGCAGATCAAGGCGGAAATCGGCATTGTCCTCACTGATAAGCCTGAGGCTCGTGCTTTACAGGTGGCCAGCGAGGCAGGTATCAAAAGCGTTTGCGTAAATCGCAAGGAGTGCGCCAGCCAGCAGGAGTTCGAGGAAAAGCTGGTGGCGGAGCTGAAGGCGGCCAATGTTACCTTGGTGGTGCTGGCAGGCTTTATGCGCATCCTCAGCCCGTATTTCGTGGATGCCTACAGGCATCAGATTTTGAACATTCATCCGTCCCTGCTGCCGTCCTTCGGGGGTGCTCATGCCCATCGTGATGTGCTGGCTTATGGCACCAAGGTGTCCGGCTGCACCATTCATTTTGTGGATGAGGGCATGGATCACGGCCCGATTATTTTGCAGGACACTGTGCCTGTGCTGGACGGTGATACGGAGGAAACTTTGGCAGCCAGGGTGCTGGAGAAGGAGCATATTCTCTATCCGAGGGCTATTGAGCTGTTCGTCGATGGCAGGCTGGAGCTTCTGGATGACCGCCATGTCCGTATAAAAGAATAATTTTGCATATATATGGCAGATGTTTTGCATATATTGCATATAAACGAGTAAAAGGAGATAACTACTATGAAAATCAAGCGTGCATTAATCAGTGTATCCGACAAGACTGGTGTAGTGGAGCTGGCTCAGAAGCTGCATGCAGCAGGTGTGGAAATCGTTTCCACCGGCGGTACCATGAAGGCTCTGAAGGAAGCAGGCATTCCTGTTACCTATGTCAGCGATGTTACCGGCTTCCCTGAGATTATGGATGGCCGCGTAAAGACACTGAACCCTTATATTCACGGCGGCATCCTGGCTGTCCGTGATAACCCTGCCCATGTAAAGGCTATGCAGGAGCATAAGATTACCGGCATTGATATGGTAGTAGTAAATCTCTATCCGTTCAAGGAGACCATCTCCAAGCCTGATGTTACTCTTGCCGAGGCTATTGAGAACATCGATATTGGCGGCCCTGCCATGATTCGTGCCGCAGCCAAGAACTTCAAGTTCGTTACTGTTGTCACCAATCCGGCCCGCTATGACGAGGTTGCGGCATGTGTGGCAAAGGATGGCTGTGTAGGCGGCATGCTCCGCATGCAGCTGGCACAGGAGGCATTCCAGCATACCGCAGAGTATGATAATTGCATTCAGAATTATCTGATGGAGCAGGTGAATAAGTAATGAATATTTTAGTAGTAGGCAGCGGTGCCCGTGAGCATACCCTGGTATGGAAGCTGGCACAGAGCAAGAAGGCTGATAAGATTTATGCCGTGCCGGGCAATCCTGGCATGGCGGAGCTGGCTGAGTGCATTGAGGGCGTGTCAATTACGGACAATGCTGCCCTGGTGAAGCTGGCACAGGAAAAGCATGTGGAGCTGGCCGTGGTAGGCCCTGAGGTGCCGCTGACCAATGGCGCAGTGGATGCCTTTAATGCAGCCGGTATCAAGGCTTTTGGCCCTGTGCAGGCTGCAGCCGAGATTGAGGGCTCCAAGTCCTTCTCCAAGAATCTCATGAAGAAGTACAATATTCCTACTGCCAAGTATGAGGTGTTTACCGAGGCTGAGGCGGCCAAGGCATATATCAGGGCAGAAGGTGCGCCTATCGTCATCAAGGCTGACGGCCTGGCAGCAGGCAAGGGCGTTATCGTGGCCATGACTCTGGATGAGGCTCTTGGTGCCATTGATGAAATCATGGGTGACAAGGCCTTCGGCAGTGCAGGCAGCCGGGTAGTGGTTGAGGAATTCATGGCTGGCGAGGAAGTGTCCGTGCTGTGCTTTACAGATGGCAAGACTATCCTGCCGATGGTGCCTTCCCAGGATCACAAGCGTGTCTTTGATAACGACCAGGGGCCGAATACCGGTGGCATGGGTGCTTATGCACCTGCTCCTGTGGGCACGCCTGAGCTTCTGGCACAGGTGCAGAAGGAAATCCTTGAGCCGACCATCAAGGCGATGGAAGCAGAGGGACGCCTGTACAAGGGCTGCCTCTATGCCGGGCTGATGGTAACTGAGCAGGGACCGAAGGTAGTTGAGTTTAACGCTCGCTTTGGTGACCCGGAGACTCAGGTGGTACTGCCGCTTCTGGAGAGCGACTTGGTTGAGGTTATGCTGGCATGCATTGACGGCAAGCTGGCTGAGACTGAGGTGAAGTGGAGCAAGGGTGCAGCTGTCTGCATCGTTATGGCAGCCGGCGGTTATCCGAAGTCCTACAACAAGGGTGATGAGATTAGCGGCCTTGCTGACGTGGCAGCTGATGGCAGCATGGTATTCCATGCCGGAACCTCCGCCAAGGATGGAAAGATTTACACCAACGGCGGCCGCGTGCTGGGAGTTGTCTCCAAGGCTGACGGCATCAAGGAAGCCGTTGACAAGGCTTATGCCGGTGTGGCAAAGATTTCCTTCAAGGATGCCCACTTCCGCCATGACATTGCCCACTGGGCACTGGAAAGACTGGCGAAGTAAGAAAGTAAATAGAACCTCAAGTTAGGTTTGTGATAAAGCACTTATGAGAGCTATGCTATTGGCTTTTATAGGTGCTTTTTTGTTATTTATTTGATATAATGTGTCTTAAGAAAAGAAGGGCTGGTGGTTGAGATGCGGTGCTTGATTTGCAGGAATGGTATTATGAGCAAGAATGTAGGAACATATTTTGCGCAGCTGCAAGGGTGCTATGTGATTATTGAGAATGTTCCTTGCTGGAAATGTGACCAGTGCGGAGAGATTGTATATTCAGCATCTGTATTGGAAAAGATTGAGGAGATTTTGGAAAAGGTGGAAAAGGTTGCCAGCAAGATTTTCATTATGGATTATGCAAGGGCGGCCTAAGATAGGTGAAATAGTCAAAGATAATGTAAAAAAACAGGCTGGTTGCTATTCACGTAGTTTGACGTATTGGTACTCATTTCCTATTTTTTGCCACAAAGTTAAAATTCATTATACAAATATTGCCAAATAATAAGGTTTTTGATAAAATCAAAACAACGTTAAACTCGTAAACAGGTTTATCTGAAGCTTTAATGTACTATATTTGTTCGTTGGTAAGGAAAAATTTGTATGATGAGGTATAACTATGGACAAGCTGATAAAAAGACTTTGTGGCGGTTTGATTTTTTTGTTAGCAGTGGTTATTTGTATGCCGACGGAAGCAGACAGGCTGGCTGATGGTTGGAGGTTTTGCGAGCTGGGGGAACTGCCGGAGCAGCCAGCGGCTCTTCTGAATGCTTATTCGTATATGAAGTACGATGATGGCAGGTGGCGGCCATGTATTCCAGGAGCCAGGCTGGATTTCAGTGATGATACTGTGAATTGCGTTCAGCTTGGTACTCGCATTTCTGTTCAGGGGGAATGGGGAAATCCCATGCTGTTTTTTGTCACATATAACGAAGCAGTACGTGTTTTTCTGGATGGTACATTGATTTATCATGATGGCGAGTTTGGGGCGAAAAACAGGGTATATGGAACCCGGTGGCACCTTTTGTCCATACCGCCCGGTTATCAGGGGAAAGAGTTAATCATACAGATGTATTCAGAGGATCAGGGAACGCTGGGAATGATTTCGGATGTTTCCATTGATGATGGGCTCCAGCAGATGCAGAAGCTGTTTAATCACGATGGCGGCAGCCTGCTTCTTGGGCCTCTTGCTCTGATTACAGTGGTATTGCTGCTGCTGAATTATTGGATAGGCAGGCCGAAAAAAAGATATAATCGCCTGTTTTTGGCTGCCTATTTGGCAGTGCATCTTGTGTGCATGGTTGCCAGTCTCTGGACGGTGCTGTTTTGGCTGGATAATCCGGTTTTTTTGCAGTATGTTGCGATGATTTCCTTTTATGCTATACCATTACCTCTGGGGCTGGCTGCGTATAATTATCTGGCGTCAAAGGGACGGAAGTATATTGCTGCGGTAATGGCAGGCTCTGTATGTATACTGCTCGCTGCTCTGGTTGGCGAACTGATGGGATGGGCGGTTATGAGCAGAATGGCCTCTATTCAACACATCTGTTATATTGCAGGGCTTTTGGTGATCGCCTATTGCTTGTTTCGGCAGGGAAAAGGTGGTGACAGATGCTGCAGGATATTTTTCTGGCCGGTATTGGCAACAGCGGTCATGAATATAGCAGAATGGATGGCTTTGTACAGTCACATTATATTGCCGCCAAACAATTATATGCATTTTAATATGCTGCCGATGATTGTTTACGTTATTTGGCTGATGAATCACACGATGGAAGAGGAAAAGCGGCTGAGTGTAGCCAACCAGGAGTTGGAGCAAACTGTGGAGCTGGAGAAGTATAAGGCGCAGATTGATCCGCTCACTAAGAGCTTTACACGTGAAAAGCTGGGCAAGGCGATGGATTCAGCCATCAAAATGGCGGAAGGAGCCAATATTCCTTTTGCACTGCTGATGATTGATATAGATAAGTTCAAATCTGTTAATGATACTTATGGGCATGCTGCTGGTGATAAGGTTTTGCTGGGGATGGCAGACCTTGTTCGCAGTAATCTGGATTCCCGTCACACATTTATTCGTTATGGTGGTGAGGAATTCATGGTGATTTGCTCTATGTATACGCTGGATAGGGCCTGGAAGCTGGCCGAAACAATCCGCACGGATTTGGAGGCAGCGGTGCTGATTGAGGGCAGGCGGATAACCTGCAGCATTGGTAT
Organism: Anaerovibrio sp.; assembly: GCA_051866255.1. GTDB lineage: Bacteria > Bacillota > Negativicutes > Selenomonadales > Selenomonadaceae > Anaerovibrio. The sequence goes on from JBJDWY010000153.1 coordinate 6,909, forward strand.
CAGTTACTGGCATATAGGTGAGGGCGATACGCCGGAGGCGATGCAGAAAAGGGCTGATGCTGCGGCTTATTATGCCAAGAACAATGGGCGTAACTGTTGTGTAATGGAAAATGAGTTATGCTAAAGCAGGCAAAATAAGGTAAACAGATTTGTTATATCTGTTATACTTTCTATATGAATTTTGTATACATGTCCAACGACTGCGGATATGTGTTGACAAATGCCATACATAGTTGTAGAATAGTCCTATAATTACATACAAGATATTTGAGCAGGACAATGGAGTCTTCAGTGGCTTTCCTTGTCCTGCTTTTTTGTTCTCAGTTTTCAGTTTTTAGAGGGGATGATGTGTATGGAAGATTTGCTGGTGCACAAGGAAGAAATTAATCGCCTGCTGGCACGTTATGGTGTTAAGTTCGGTATTTACAAGCATGGTACCTTTAAGGAAAGGCTCTTTCCTTTTGACCCTATTCCCAGGGTGATACCGGCGGATGATTATGCCAGCCTGGAGAAGGGACTGGTACAGCGGGTGACTGCCCTCAACCTGTTTTTGAAGGATATTTATTCGGAGAAAAAGATAATCAAGGATGGGGTTGTGCCGGAGGAGTTCGTGTATCGCTCCCCGGGGTATCTGGCCCAGTGCGAGGGCATCCTGCCTTCCAAGGGGGTATACAGCCATATTTCAGGTATAGATTTGGTATTGGGCAAGGATGGCGTATGGTATATTTTGGAGGACAATCTCCGCATTCCTTCCGGTGCTTCTTATCCTTTGATTGCCAGGAATCTCTGCCGCCGCTGCAGCCCGGAGACCTTCCGTCAGAACAAGGTGGTGGATAACCGCAATTACGGTCAGCTGCTGCGGGAGACCATGGATTATGTCAATACCGGCGGCATCAACGTCATCTTTACGCCGGGACGGTACAATGCCGCTTATTTTGAGCATTCTTTTTTGGCGGAGCAGACCGGGGCGGTGCTGGCGGAGCCTGATGATTTGTTTGTCAGCAACGACAAGCTGTATTACCGGGGCAACCACGGCACCATACAGGTGGGGGCCATTTATCGCCGCATCAGTGATGAGTATCTGGACCCTCTGTGCTTTGAGCCGACTTCCCTGATTGGCGTGCCGAACATTATGGAGGTGTACAGGGCAGGCAATGTGGGGCTGATGAATGCACCGGGCAACGGTGTGGCTGATGACAAGGGCATTTATTATTTCGTGCCGAAGATGATTAAATATTATCTGGATGAGGAGCCGATACTGAAAAATGCGCCCACCTTCCTGCCGTTCTATGAGGAAGATATGAAGTATACCCTGGAGCACATGGAGCGGCTGGTCATCAAGGATGTGGCTGAGGCTGGCGGCTATGGTGTTATTTTTGGCAGGGATCTGACCAGGGAGCAGCTGCAGGATTTGAAGGAAACTGTCAAGAGGGAGCCGCGGCGGTTTATTTCCCAGGAGGTAATCGATTTTCAGGACTTGGAAATCGTGGAGGGCAATACCACCGTCATGCGCAAGGCGGATTTGCGTGCTTTCGTGCTGGCAGGGGAGACTGTACGCGTGTGGCCTAGCGGCCTGACGCGGTTCTCCAGGCGGCCTGATAGCTTCGTAGTCAACTCATCCCAGGGAGGAGGATTTAAGGACACATGGATTTTATCTCACTGAGCAAGACAAACAGGTTATTTTGGCTGGGGCGTTATTATGAACGGGTATCCCTCTCCATCCGTCACATGATGGGTGCCTATGATGCCATGATTGATACGAATACCTTTGACTATGCAGAGTATTGCAGGCAGATTGGTATTTCCAACAAGTACGAAAGTGTGGAGGATTTTTTCCAGCACTATATTTTTGATGTGAATGATCCCGACTCCATCAGGAGCGCGGCGGAGCAGATGCTGGGCAACGGCATGGTGCTGAGGGAAACTATCGGTTCAAGCACCCTTGCTTATCTGCAGATGGCGGTGTATACTCTGGATGAGGGTGCTGAGGATGAGGTCATCGGCTTGAAACTGTTGCAGGTGCTGGACAATATTATGGCATTCCGCGGCAGCTATGATGACTTCATTGCCGAGGATGCGGTGCGCAATACCATTAAGTGCGGTGCCAGCGTGGAGCGTCTCAGCTATACCCTGCGCACGGGCCTCAGGGAGGAATTTTTGCTGGAGGAGCTGCAGAAGCTGCAAAAGCGGCTGACCTGGAGCAACCTGCAGACGGCAGCACTGCCGCTGCAGAGCGTTATCCGCATGGAGCGCATCCTGGATGGCAGGAACCCGGAGGATGAAATCTCCCGGGAGGATTTTCTCAATGCAGTTGAGGGCTTGTTTTTGGTATAAGGTGTAATTGGTGCAGTATCGGGGGAGCCGGAGGCGATGTAATGCAGAAGCTGAAATTCTTATTTCTCACGAAGCTGGATTTTTCCAGCATGGTAGGGGAGCATCATTTTATTCTGCGCTGTGTGCCGCAGGTGCTGCCTGAGCAGCAGGTAGCGGACTTGGATATGAAGGTCATGCCCCAGGCGTGTACCGGCATGTTCAGCACTGACAGCTTTGGCAATCAGCTGTATGCCGGCAGCCTGCTGGCTCCCCACAGGTTCTTTTATTATCGTGTCAATGGCGAGATAGTCCGGGATGACGGGGAGAGGCGGCAGGAGGCTGCCGCTCCCTGCCTGCGCTATCCCACGAAGCTCACCAGCCCCTCGGAGGAAATGCGCCTCTATGCGGAGGAGCTGTGGCAGCAGGAGTTTGAGGCACTGCCGGGCGGCAACTATGCTGTTGCTTCCCACCTGAGCGATATTATTTATAAGAGCTTTACTTACGCGCCGGGAAGTACCAGTGTGCATACCACGGCGGCAGAGGCATTCCGGCAGCGGAGCGGCGTGTGCCAGGATTATGTGCATGTCTTTCTGGCTCTTGCCAGGCTGTATGGCATTCCGGCACGGTATGTCAGCGGCCTGCCCTTCGGGGAGGGAGCCACCCACGCCTGGGTGGAGGTCTGGCATGAGGGCCTTTGGTACGGGCTGGACCCTACCCGTGGCTGCCTGGCTGACGAGGGGTATATCAAGCTGAACGTAGGGCGTGATTTCAATGACTGCCCTATTGAGCGGGGCGTGTTCCGGGGACAGGCGGACCAGCTCCAGACCACCTATATGAAGGTGGATATTTTGTAGGACATTGCAGAGGCAAAGGTGCTATAATATTATCTGGTATATTGTATATTATATGATTGTATATTATGTGCCTGTGCAGTGCACCTGCAAAAAATACAGATGAGGATTGTGATGTTGAATGGTTGAAGATGTGGTACGACTACAATTGCCGGTGAGTGAGGAGCTGGCAATTCAGAAAAATGTTATTCAGGGTGAAAGAGGCCCGGGCAAGAGGATTTGCGTGATTACCGGCACCCACGGCGATGAGCTGGAGGGGCAGTATGTAGCGTGGCAGCTGGGCCGTATTCTGGCGGAAAAAAAGGGGGAGCTCCTGGGGAGCGTGGAGATTTATCCATCCCTTAACCCTATGGGCATAAGCACTATTTATCGCGGCCTGCCGGGCTTTGACCTGGATATGAACAGGATTTTCCCGGGCAGCGAGGGCGGTTCCATGTATGAATATGTGGCAAAGAAGATTGTGGACGATATTCAGGGGGCTGACCTGGCAGTGGATATCCACGCCAGCAATATTTTTTTGCGGGAGCTGCCCCAGATACGCATCAATGAGCTGACGGCGGACAAGCTGGTGCCTATGGCAAGCCACATGAATATGGATCTGATCTGGGTGCACAGTGCAGCGACCGTGCTGGAAAGCACCCTTGCCTGGAGCCTGAACAGCATCGGCACTCCGTGCCTGGTGGTGGAAATGGGCGTGGGCATGCGCCTTACCAAGGAATACGGCGACCGCCTGACCCGGGGCATTCTCGCCACTATGACCAAGATGGGCATGCTGCCTGACTACAAGGGGACAATCCACCAGCCTATCATCAGCCATGATGGCAATGTGGGCTATATCAATGCCAATCAGTCCGGCATCTTCATGCCGGAGGCGAAGCATGGGCAGTATCTGAAGAAAAATCAGCTGGTGGGCGTGATTGCGGACCCATTGACCGGGGAGATACGGGAGGAGCTTCTGAGCCCGAATGCAGGTCTTTTGTTTACCCTGCGTGAGTACCCGGTTACCCTGAGCGGCTCCCTGATTGCCAGGGTTTTGGAGGTGTAAGTGATGGAAAAAAAGACAATATTTACATTTTCAGCCCTGCCTTACAGGCAGAAAATTCATGTGGACGGCTATTACTTCGGCAGCCGGGACAAGAGCCTTGCCATAGTGGGCTCCACCCGGGGGGACGAGTACCAGCAGATTTTCGTGTGCGGCCTTTTGATACAGGCACTGAGGAAGCTGGAGGCGGCAGGTGATTTTGCCGCTGATGCAGGTGTAGTGGTAATCCCCAGTGCCAGCCAGTTCTCCATGAACGTGGGCAAGAGGTTCTGGCCTATGGATAATACGGATATCAACCGCATGTTCCCGGGCTATGACCAGGGTGAGACCACCCAGCGGCTGGCAAACAGTATTTTTGAGGAAGTGCGGGGCTACGCCAACGGCATCCAGCTGGCAAGCTTCTATCTGCCGGGAGAGTTTGTGCCCCACGTGCGCTATATGAATACCGGCTATCATAAGTCTGATGACGGGCTGGCTTTCGGCCTGCAATACCTGACGACCAGGGAACCGGCACCTATTGATACCACTACCCTCAATTACAATTGGCAGGTTTTCGGCTCCAATGCCTTTTCCATCTATGCCAAGTCCACAGGCAGGATTGATCCCAAGGCGGCGCGCAGGGTGGTGGCAGCTATCCTTCGCTACATGCGCCACAAGGGCATGCTGAAGGAAGGCGTGAAGCTGCCTGCCGGCAGGGAAACTGTCAGGATTGATTCGGCAGACCTCAGGAAACAGCTTTCCCATGCGGGGGGCTTTGTGCATTTTGCCCTGAAGGTAGGGGATTATGTGGATGAAGGAACTGTCGTGGGGCAGATTTTTGACCCGTTTACGGCAGAGTGCCTGGAAGAATTGAAGTCACCGTGCTCAGGCCAGCTTTTCTATGTGCGGTCGGACTGCGTGGCAGTAGCGGAGCATGAGCTGATGTTCAGCGTAACGCCCATTGAGCAGGTGGTTGTGATTTAATTTCAGTTCAGTTTAATTTTATTTAATTTTATTTGATTTAATTTGATTTTTATGAAGAAAAAGCTGCTGGCAAGATTTGCTGGCGGCTTTTCTTTTTTTGGTGTACACAAATGCAGCGTTTTGTGATAGAATATAGTCTGTATTTGTATGTGACTAAGGAGGCACTATATGGAAAAGCGTACAGGAGCAGCCCAGAGGTCACGGCAGGCCCATAAGCCTCCCCAGCGGGGCAATGGCAGCCGTATCCTTATTGTCATTGCTGTGGTGCTTGCAGTGATGATTGTCGGTGTGGGCTGTGGTTTTTTAACAGCTACCTTAAATACCAAGCAGGATCTGGAGGATGTGAGGCCGGCGGCTTCGTCCCAAATCTACGATATTAACGGCAACGAGCTTGCTAATGTCCATGCAGAGCAGAACCGCGTGCCTGTGAAGATCAGCCAGGTGCCGGAGCATCTGAAGGATGCTTTTATTGCGGTGGAGGATGTGCGTTTTTATGACCACTCCGGCGTGGATCCCAAGGGCATCATGCGTGCCGTTTTTGCCAATATCACCAACAAGGGCGTGGCAGAGGGCGGTTCCACCATTACCCAGCAGCTGGCAAAGAATGCTTATCTGACTCAGGACAGGACCTACAAGAGAAAAATCCAGGAGGTTTTCCTGGCGTTGCAGCTGGAGAGGAAGTACACCAAGGATGAGATTTTGGAGCTTTACCTGAATCAGATTTATTTCGGACAGGGCGCCTATGGCGTGCAGGCGGCGGCCAAGACTTATTTTGGCAAGGATGTCAAGGATTTGGATTTGAATGAGTGCGCCATGCTGGCAGGCATTCCCAAGAGCCCGAACTATTTTTCCCCACTGAATAACTTGCAGGCAGCTCAGGAAAGAAAGGGCGTAGTGCTGGATCAGATGGCAAAGTATGGCTATATCAGCTCGTCTACTGCTGCCAAGACCAAGGCGGAGAGCCTTAACCTGGTGAAGCCTCAGAAGCAGGAGACCAACGGGCTGGCTGCTTACTTTATTGACTATGTAACCCAGCAGATGATTGAGAAATACGGCGCGGATGCAGTATATCAGGAAGGGCTGAAGATTTATACCACCCTGGATGTGGATATGCAGAAGGCGGCAGAGGCAGCTATGCAGAACCTGCCGACCTATTCTACTGACGGCAGCGGCAACAAGCAGCCTCAGGGGGCACTGGTTGCCATTGAGCCTTCCACCGGCTATATCAAGGCCATGGTAGGCGGCAGGGGAACGGACCAGTTCAACAGGGCCACCATGGCAGAGAGGCAGCCGGGCTCATCCTTCAAGCCATTCGTGTTTGCGGCAGCTTTGGAGAATGGCTTGACGCCTTCCTCAACGGTGGAGGACAAGCCAATCAATATCGGCGGCTGGCAGCCTCAGAACTACAGCCGCAACTTTAACGGCACTGTGACCATGCGCTATGTGGCAGAGCAGTCACTGAACGTGCCTACCATCAAGATTGCCCAGGAAGTGGGCATGGAAAAAATCATCTACCTGGCAGAGAAGATGGGCATCAGCACCTTCGTCAAGGAGGGCAGTGCCAATGACATGAATTATGCTGTTTCCATCGGTGGCATGACCAAGGGTGTAACACCGCTGGAGATGACCAGTGCCTATGGCACTTTCGCCAATGACGGCGTCCATGTGGAGCCGGTGGCGATTGTGAAGGTGCTGAATCAGAAGGGCGAGGTGCTGGAAGAAGCACACCCTAAGTCTGAGCAGGTGCTGAAGAAGTCTACTGCCAACAACCTGACCAGCATGCTGATGGGGGTTATTGCCCGTGGCACAGGCACCAGGGCGAATATCGGCCGTCCGGCAGCCGGCAAGACAGGTACTACAGACAACTATCAGGATGCCTGGTTCGTGGGCTATGTGCCTGACCTGGTAACAGGCGTCTGGGTAGGCTGTGATGACAATGCCCGCATGGGCAGCATGACAGGCGGCACCACACCTGCCACTATCTGGAAGGCATTTATGTCCCAGGTGGTGCAGGGAATGCCGAACAAGAACTTTAACGGTGCTTACCTGACCTCGGTGGAACAGCCTGTCAAGACTGATGACAAGGACAAGAAGGACGATAAGGACAAGGATAAGGACGGCAAGGAGCAGAAGCAGGGCAAGGATGCCAAGTCCAAGAATACCGGCACGGCCGGTGAGGGCAATGCCCCGGCAGCTCCTGTGCAGGATGCAGTGCCTGCGCCGACAGCTCCATCCCCGGTGCCGGGCGGTGGCGGCAAGAAGGCAAACTGATATGATAGGAGAGATAGAGCAAAGTGACTACCAGTATTTTTGATGTTCTGAAGGAACGGGGTTACATAGCCCAGTGTACCAACGAGGACGAGGTTCGCAGCATGCTTGCCAATGAAAAGGTGACCTTTTATGTTGGCTTTGACCCTACAGCGGACAGCTTGCATGTGGGGCACTTTTTGGGCTTGATGGTGATGGCGCACATGCAGAGGGCAGGCCATCGCCCTATCTGCCTGGTGGGTGGCGGCACAGGCACGGTAGGTGACCCTTCCGGCCGTACCGATATGCGCAAGATGCTGACGGATGAGGATATTGAGTACAACTGCAACCGATTCAAGGAGCAGATGGCAAGGTTTATCGACTTCAGCGATGACAAGGCATTGATTGTCAACAACGGCGACTGGCTGAGAAAGCTGAACTACATCGAGCTTCTCAGGGATGTGGGGCCTCACTTCACTGTCAACCGCATGCTGGCGGCTGAGTGCTACAAGAATCGCATGGAGAAGGGGCTGACCTTCCTGGAGTTCAACTACATGATCATGCAGTCCTATGATTTTCTGGAGCTGCACCGCCGTTACAATCTCAAGCTGGAGATGGGCGGCGATGACCAGTGGTCCAACATCATCGGCGGCGTGGAGCTTACCCGCCGCAAGACCGGGGATGCGGTGTACGGCCTGACTTTTACCCTCTTGACCAAGAGCGATGGCAAGAAGATGGGCAAGACGGCTGGCGGCGCCCTGTGGCTGGACAAGGAAAAGACACCTGTATATGATTTTTACCAGTATTGGCGCAACGTGGATGATGCGGATGTGGAGAAGTGCCTGGCACTTTTGACCTTCCTGCCGATGGATGAGGTGCGCCGCCTGGGCAGCTTGCAGGATGCAGCCATCAATGAAGCCAAGGCTGTGCTGGCCTATGAGGTGACCAAGCTGGTGCATGGGGTGGAGGAAGCTGACAAGGCAAAGGCTGCGGCAGAGGCAGTGTTTGGCGGCTCCGGCTCCAGTGAGAATATGCCGACTATTGAGCTGGCTGGTGAGGGTGTTGGCAAGAAGCTGCTGGACGTTCTGGTGGCTGGCAAGGTATTCGCTTCCAAGGGCGAGGGACGCCGCCTGATTCAGCAGAATGGCTTGTCCCTGAATGATGCCAAGGTGGCTGATGCGGATTATGTGCTGACGGACAGCGATTTCCATGATGGGGAGGCCATTGTCAAGAAGGGCAAGAAGAAGTTCTACCGCCTGGTGAAATAACTAAAAATAGCTACATATAATTTTAATGCCATATTAATTTTATATGAGTTTTATGTTAATTTGATTTTAATACAAGTACAAGAAAAAAGGAGCATGAATATTAATGTCAGGACATTCTAAATGGGCAAATATTAAACGTAAGAAGGGTGCAAATGATGCTATCCGCGGCAAGATTACTACAAAGATTGGCCGCGAGATTACCATTGCCGTGCGCATGGGTGGTGCTGACCCTACCGGCAACATGCGCCTGAAGCTGGCTCTCAGCAAGGCAAAGTCCAATAATATCCCGAAGGACAACATCAACCGCGCTATCCAGAAGGGACTGGGTGCTTCCGATGGCAGCAACTATGAGGAGCTGACCTATGAGGGCTACGGCCCGGGCGGCACGGCAATTCTTTTGGATATCCTCACTGACAACCGCAACCGTACAGCTGCGGATATCCGTCATATCTTCTCCAAGCATGGCGGCAACCTGGGCGAGTCCGGCTGCGTAAGCTGGATGTTCAAGAAGAAGGCTGTCTTCGTAGTGGAGAAGGAAACCTTTGATGATGAGGACGCACTCATGGAACTGGTGCTTGAGGCTGGTGCCGATGACCTGAAGAGCGAGGATGATGTATTTGAGATTACTGCCGAGCCGGAGGCATTTGATGACATTGAGGCGGCTCTCGGGGAGAAGGGCATTGAGACTGTGTCTGCCGAGGTTACCATGGTGCCTGACAATACCGTGAAGGTTGAGGGTGATGCCGCTGTGAAGATGCAGAAGATGCTGGATGCACTGGATGAAAATGATGATGTGCAGGAAGTATATGGCAACTATGAAATGGATGAGGAGTAAGCTCCTGAAATAACAGATATAATGCGAGCAGGGTACGGTAGCCTCGAAAACCCGCTCTCGCTCTTAGTCGTGCCTCACGCTGCTAAGCTCATGCTTCGCTGGCGCTCGCATTCGCTAAGAAGCGAGGCGCGACAAAGGTTTTCTCCGGCTACCGTACCCTGCTCTTGCTTTAGTGCTATACGCACATCTCTTTAGCGTTTTCACTGCAA
>JBJDWY010000153.1:16736-26573 GCA_051866255.1 Anaerovibrio sp.
AATTTATATGTTGGCAGGATTATATGTGCATATCTTTAGCAACTTTTGTTGCAGTGGTGTTTTTCAGGAACTGATATATATGGAAGGGGGGTGAGGTGATGCTGGCATTGGGAATTGACCCGGGCACGGCAATCTGCGGCTATGGCTTTGTGGAGAGCCGGGGCAGCAGGCTGGTGGCCCATGAGTACGGGGCGATTACTACCAGCCCCAAGGCTCCCATGCAGGAGCGGCTGATGAAGATTTATGACGGGCTGGACGAGCTGATCAAGAAGTACCAGCCTGATGCCATGGGGGTGGAGCAGCTTTTTTTCAATCGCAATGTGGACACCGCCATTCCCGTGGGGCAGGCAAGAGGCGTGATTTTGCTGGCGGCGGCGAAGAACAACCTGCGGCTTCTGGAGAGGACTCCCCTGCAGGTGAAGCAGTCCGTTACAGGCTACGGCAAGGCTACCAAGGAGCAGGTTATCTACATGGTGACGAAGCTTTTAAATCTGCCCAAGCCCCCCAAGCCGGATGATGTGGCAGATGCGCTGGCGGTGGCTATTTGTACATCCCACATGATGAACAGCTTTACATTTCGCAATAACCTCTGATTGTATTCATGTATACATGAATAGATTCGTCAAATTTGTACTTTTCACACTGGACATTTGCTTTTTCATGTATTATAATGGTATTCGCTTGATGTGTTGCAAGCTAAAAATGACAAATGTCCTTGATAGACGAATATAGCATATCTGCTATAAGGAATTTGCATACTTAGGGGGAGAGACATGGCTTTAATTGTAAAAAAGTTTGGCGGTACCTCGGTAGGCTCTACTGAGAAGATTATGAATGTTGCCAAGAGAATTATTGAAGAGAAAAAGCCTGGTGACCAGATTGTCATGGTTGTATCCGCTATGGGTGATACCACGGATGACCTGATTGAGCTGGCAAAGGGCATTAATAGCAATCCGTACCAGTATACCCGTGAGATGGATATGCTGCTGACTACCGGCGAGCAGGTGTCTATTGCGCTTCTGACCATGGCATTCAAGAGCCTGGGGCAGAAGGCGATTTCCCTGACCGGCCCGATGGTGGGCATGCGCACCAACTCCGTGCATACCAAGGGCAAGATTGTGGATATTAAGCCATCCCGTGTCCGCAAGGAGCTGGAAAAGGGCAAGATTGTGGTTGTGGCAGGTTTCCAGGGTGCTGACGAGAAGGGCGATCCTGTAACCCTGGGCCGTGGCGGTTCCGATACCTCCGCTGTGGCTCTGGCCGGTGCCCTGAAGGCTGACGCCTGCGAGATTTATACCGACGTTGACGGCGTATACTCCGCAGACCCTCGCCTGGTGCCGGATGCACGCAGGATGAAGGAGATTACCTATGATGAAATGCTGGAAATGGCCCGTCTGGGTGCAGGCGTAATGCAGCCGCGTTCCGTGGAGATGGGTATGTATTTCAACATTCCGATTCATGTTCGTTCCACCTTTACCAACAAACCAGGCACAATGATTAGGGAGGCTTATACAATGGAAGAAAAGGATTTCTTGATTCGTGGCGTAGCCCATGACAGCAATGTAGCAAAGGTAGCAGTTCTGGGCGTACCAAATGACCCGGGCGTGGCTCATGCCATTTTCTCCGCCCTGTCCGACAGGAATATCGCTGTAGATATGATTGTACAGAGCATCAGGAATATCGAGAAGAACGTAACCGATATGGTATTTACCATTGCCCAGGATGATCTGGCCGAGGCCAAGAAGATTGTGGACGGCGTAGCTGACAAGCTCCACGCTGTAGCAGTTCTCATCGAGGAGGATGTGGCAAAGGTTTCCATCGTTGGTGCAGGCATGCTGGGCAACCCTGGTATCGCTACCCGCATGTTTGGTGCGCTGGCTGAGGCTCAGGTGAACATTGATGCCATCAGCACTTCCGAGATCAGCATTTCCTGCCTGATTAAGGGCAGCCAGCTGAAGGAAGCTGCCAATGCTATTCACAAGGAATTTTTCCCTGAAAAGTAATTTCATCTAAAAGAAGTCTGCTGTCTTTCTGGTGCACTGGTGCCGGAAGGAGGCAGCTGAAGGCTATAATGTGGGCAGATGGCGGCAGATGTGCGCTGTCTGCCCGAATGATTGTTTAGGAATATATAGGAGGAAGAAATTTTATGAGTTCTCAGGTTGCATCCCATCGCGTGGGCAAGAAGCTTGTAGATGTTATTTTTGGTGCCAGCGCCGCATGTGCAGAGGCTGTAAAGCAGCATGGCGCTGACAAGGTTACCAACGCAACTATTGGCGCCATTATGGGCGAGGATGAGAAGCTGGCATGCATTCCTACTATGGAGAAGGTTTTCCATCAGCTGCCGATAGCTGATGCCATTGCCTATGCGCCGATTGCCGGTTTGCCGGGCTATCTGGATACGGTTATTGACCTGACCTTTGCTGACAACAAGCCTGAGGGCTACCTGGCAGCTGTTGCCACCGCAGGCGGTACCGGTGCCATCCACCATGCCATTGTCAACTACACTGAGGCAGGTGACCAGGTGCTGACCTCCGACTGGTTCTGGGGCACCTACAACGTGCTCTGCCAGGAGCAGGGCCGTACCCTGACCACCTATCAGCTCTTTGACGAGAATCAGAACTACAACCTCAAGGCACTGGCTGCCAAGCTGGAGGAGCTGTTTGCCAAGCAGGATTCCCTGCTGCTCATCATCAACACCCCTGCCCACAACCCTACCGGCTACAGCCTGTCCGAGGCTGACTGGACCGGCGTGCTGGATTTGTGCAAAAAGTATGCGGCAGAGGGCAAGAAGGTCAACCTGCTGGTGGATATCGCCTATATTGACTATGCAGGTGAGAAGAATGAGTGCCGCCGCTTCATGAAGCAGTTCAGCAACCTGCCTGAGAACATCTTCACCATGTTCGCTTTCTCCATGTCCAAGGGCTATACCATGTACGGCCAGCGCACCGGCGCCATCATCGGCCTGTCTGCCAGCAAGGAGCTGGTGGATGAGTTCGTTGATGTGGCGAAGTATTCCAGCCGTGCCACCTGGTCCAACATCAACCGTGGTGCCATGTCTGTGCTGAATGCCATTCAGCAGGATCCTGAGCTGCTGGCAGCCTTTGAGGCAGAGCGTGAGTCTTTGTATGAAATCATCCGGGACCGTGCGGCCATCTTCATGAAGGAAGCTGAGGAATGCGGCCTGAATGCCCTGCCGTACAAGGCCGGCTTCTTCCTTTCCATCCCTGCCAAGGATTCCAAGGCAGTATGCGACGAGCTGCACAAGGATCTGATTTTCGCTGTTCCTTTGAAGGCTGGCGTCCGCATTGCTGTCTGCTCCGTGCCGAAGCAGAAGATGTACGGCATGGCAGCCAAGGTTCTCAAGGCTCTGAAGGCCGTTGAGGGCTGATGACAGCTTTATAATGTCTGTTTGATAGTTTAAGTTACTGCATGCTTGTGAGGCGTGCAGTAACTTTTTTTATTGCGCGAGAAAATAATTAATGGTAAAATAATAGCGGAATAAGTATAATTTATGCTTTGAGGAGGATATTCAATGTTTGATTTGAAACCTAAGAAAAAAAGCAATGAGTTCTTTGTCCTGTTCGAGGAAAGTGCCGATTACTTTTATCAGGCAACCCTTCTTTTGGACGAGGTTATGATGGACCATCGCAAGGCCGACATCAAGGTCAAGGAGATTAATGACCTTGAGCATAGGGCAGATAAGGTCAATGACGCTATTATTGACAAGCTGAACCAGACCTTTATTACTCCTATTGACCGTGAAGACATTTACGCTATCGCCAATGGCCTGGATGATGGTGTAGACCAGCTGCAGGGCATGTTGCAGCGCATTGTTATCTATCACACCGGTGAAGCCCGTGAGGGTGCTTTGCGCCTGACCAAGCTTCTGATTGAGTCAACTGCTGAAATCAAGCGGGCGGCAGCGCTCCTCAATGCTATCAGCAAAAATCAGAACGAGCTTCTCGCCATTACCTCCAAGATTGACAAGCTGGAAAGCGAGGGTGACCACGTTTTCCGGGGTGAGCTGGCATACCTCTTTGAGTATGTGAAGGACCCGATTGAGCTGATCAAGTGGAAGGACCTGCTGGAAGGGCTGGAGAATACCCTGGATCACTGTGAGAGAATGGCAGACTTGTTAAAAGGTGTGGTAATGAAGTATGCTTGATATTCATCCTTTTATAATTATCGTAGTCGTGCTGGCTCTTGTGTTTGACTTTATCAATGGCTTTCATGATACTGCCAATGCTATCGCTACTTCTGTATCCACCCGCGCCATTTCCCCTAGCAAGGCCATTATGATGGCTGCCGTGCTGAACTTCCTGGGGGCTATGATCAGTACCGGCGTGGCGAAGACCATCGGTGGCGACATTGTGGTGGGGCATATAGAGCAGCCGATTATTATCGCTTCTTTGGTGGGAGCGATTATCTGGAACCTGCTGACCTGGAAGATTGGCCTGCCAAGCTCCTCGTCTCACGCCCTGGTAGGTGGCATGATTGGCGGCGTCCTCATGTCGGACATGGGCATGGCAGGGCTGAACTGGGGAGGCATTGGCAAGATTGTCATCGCCCTGGTGACTTCGCCGCTGGTGGGCATGGTAATGGGCTACATCATCATGACGCTTTTGTTCAGGGTGTTTGAGAATTCCAGCCCATCCAAGCTGAATCACCGCTTCAAGAAGATGCAGATTGTCACGGCTGCCACCATGGCATTTTCCCATGGTTCCAACGATGCTCAGAAGTCAATGGGTATCATCACCCTGGCACTGTTTTCCGGCGGGGTGATTTCCGAGTTCGAGGTGCCGACTATCGTCAAGATCCTGGCGGCTACTGCCATGGCGGTAGGTACGTCCCTGGGCGGCTGGAGCATCATCAAGACCGTAGGCGGCAAGATTTTCAAGCTGGAGCCTGTCAACGGCTTTGCAGCTGACCTGAATTCTTCCATCACCATCTTTACCGCTACCATGCTGCATCTGCCGGTCAGCACCACTCACGTGGTTTCCGGCTCCATCATGGGCGTAGGTGCGGCCAAGCGTATCCATGCGGTGCGCTGGGGCGTGGCACAGCAGATGGTCATGGCCTGGGTGCTGACCATTCCGTGCACGGCGGCAATGGGAGCCCTTTCTTATGTAATCGTTATGGCTGTATTTGGGTAAAACTGGATAAAATGATGTTATTAAGGGATTGTCAATTTGGCAATCTCTTTTTTTGTCTAATTCCTTTGGTCATGTTATAATATTGGTAGAATAATTTACGGAGGTGAGGGTATGTCATTTCAGAAAACCCTGGAGGCAAGTCAGGAATGGGCGAGGATACTGCATTGCTCTTATGTGACTGATCTGAATGAGATTATTGAGAAGGGGAATATCGGGGAGCTGATCCGGGTGTCGGAGGCACTGCACGAAAAGCGCATTGCCAATATTGCCGATGAGATTGCCAGAAAGATTGATACCAGGCGGCTGGTACTGATTGCAGGGCCAAGCTCCTCCGGCAAGACCAGCTTTGCCCAAAGGCTCCGGGTGCAGCTCCGGGTGCTGGGGCTGGAGCCGGTGTCCATTTCCATGGATGATTATTTTCTGGACAGGGAGCACACGCCGAAAAAGCCTAACGGGGAGTATGACTTTGAGTGCCTGGGGGCTATTGACCTGCCCCTTTTTAACCAGCATCTGCAAGAGCTGCTGGCAGGGCAGAGGGTGCATGTGCCCAAGTTCAACTTCAAGAAGGGGGCAAGGGATGAAAAGCCGTCGGCAGTATTGGAGCTGCAGCCGGATCAGCCGATTATTATCGAGGGGATTCACGGGCTGAATGAGAGAGTCAGCAGTGCCATTCCCCGGGAGCAGAAATTCAAGATATACGTCAGCTCCCTGACGCCGTTGTACATGACGCCGGAGGTGCGCCTGTCCACTACCCAGGCAAGGCTGTTCCGCCGCATGGTGCGTGACTACCGTACCCGGGGCACCTCGGCAGCGGAAACCATCAGGCGGTGGCCGAATGTGATTGAGGGGGAGCAGAAAAATATTTATCCTTTTCAGGATGAAGGGGATGCTACCTTCAACACGGCACTTCTCTATGAGCTGGGTGTGCTGAAGAAGTACGCCATGTACCTGTTGTCGGAGATTCCGCCGGAGGACAGCTCCTACGGCAAGGCACAGGAGCTGCTGGCCTTCTGCCGCTACTTCAAGTCCATCAGTGATGAAAAGGATATACCGAATACGTCCATCCTGCGGGAATTTATCGGCGGCTCCTGCTTTGATGTGGGCTGATAGCATGGTTTATGTGCATTAGCCTATGATGTGGAAGGGAAGTGCGGTTTATGCGACTTAAGTCCATGATGTGGGCTGGTAATGCAGTTTAATACTTGAAATTTTCAGTTTTGAGGCATATAATTGTCATTTGTATGATAGTTATGTGCCTTTTTCAGGCTGGAATGTGAGGTAATTATTTTGAATGAGATAGATATTAGCGAAAAGGTAAAGAGAGCGATTAAGTTCGGGCTGCCTGCCCTGCTGCTCCTGTCTGTGGCTGTGGCCAGCATCGTCTGGTATGCCATGTACGGCACCGGGGACCTGGTGGTACGGGATGCCAAGGTGTCCAGCAGCATGGTGGGTGCCAGGGTAAGAGTGGCAGGTACTGTATCTGAGGTGCTGGTAAAGGACGGGGATGCAGTCAAGGCAGGGGATGTGATAGCCCGCATCAAGGTGAATGTCACCGAGGAACAGCTGAAGCAGCTGCAGCAGACGGTGGAGCTGACTCAGAAGAATCTTGACCAGCTTAAGCAGGGAATAACGGTGCGCACGCCCCGTGTGGTGTCAGCACCTGCCTCTGCCGGTGCCTCGGCAGGGGAAGTGGAGCGCGCCAGAAGCCGCATGGAGCGCATGAACCAGCTCTATGAGATGGGGGCTGTCAGCGCGGTGAAGCGTGACGAGGCAGCCGCTGCCTATCAGGCTGCCGTTGCTGCCAGCAGTGCAGCACCATCTTATGACAGCAATGTAGTCTATGATACCAGGGTGCAGGCTGCCAGCCCCGAAGCTATAAAAAAGGCGGAGTTGCAGCTCCGTCAGGCCCAGGCGGCGCTGGAACGTGCCAAGGGCAATGCCGCGGCAACGGAGATTACTGCCCCTGTGGACGGCACCGTGTACATAGGTGAGCTGGCAGAGGGCATGGAGGTGCAGGCCGGGCAGGTGCTGGCCAATGTAGGCAATTCTGACAGCATGTGGATTGAGGCGTATCTGGAGCCGGAGCAGCAGGAAAGCGTGCGCCTGGGACAGGTGGCAGACTACTATGTGGACAGGAAAAAGTATGAGGGCCTGGTCATGGAGATTAACCAGCCGGTGGAGGATGAGCAGCAGGAAGCCGCAGGCAATACCGAGGGAGGCTACGGGGAGATGGCTGCCGGCAAGCTGGTGGTGAGGATTTCTATATCCCCGGAGGATGTTTCCGGCATGAAGATAGGTGAGAACGCCGAGGTGCGCTTTTTGAAGAAGGGCTGATGCACAGGGAAACAAACTTTTTGTCACTTTTGCCTAAAAATTTTCAAAAAGTGTTTGACAAGGGGACACTTATATGCTAATATAACACCTGTAAGCAAGTTAAATATTTCTAAGGCAATGAGGCCATGCAGCGAGTGCGGAGTATCTGTATCCTGTGTGGCTATTTTTTTGCCAAAATTAGCTTAAAATAATGTAAGAAAAGGTGGTTTTAAAATGGAAGATTTACTCTACGTCATTCCTGCGAACTCTAAGAAAGAAGCTATTGTTGAGATGCTGGAGGCTCATCCGGAAATCAAATTCGTTTCCCTGGTTGGTATTGACCATGCCGGCAACGACACCGATGAGAAGATTCCTGTACGCATCTTTTTGAAGGATATGGATGACTTCTACGCTGGTTCCGCAGTACAGACTGACGGCTCCTCCGTAGTGCTGGCAGGCATCGCAACCCTGAACAATGCAAAGGTTGATATGCCGATTGATCCGTCCGTAAACTGGTTTGTAGATTACAACTTCGAGAACTACGATGAGGAAACCGAAAAGCCTATCGGTACTCTCCGTATCCCTGCATTCCTCATTCATGAGGGCAAGCGCGTAGATTCCCGTGCAGTTTTGAAGGATACTTTGGATTATGTAAAGAAAGAGCTGCTGAACATTTTCCACACCACCGGCACTATCTCCGGCCTGGAGCATGTCAATGGTGCTGATGTGGAGGACATCTGCTTCACTTCCGCTACTGAGCTGGAATTCTGGGTAAAGACTCCGCTGGAAGATGCCAACATTGAGGAAATGTCCGCATCCCAGGTTATGCAGGAGCAGTATTGGCAGCGTACCCACGGCATTGTCCGCAATGCCTTGGAGCAGGCAGTTCTGCTTTTGGACAAGTACGGCCTGAATGTTGAGATGGGTCACAAGGAAGTAGGCGGCATCAAGGCTCATCTGGATGAGTCCGGCCGCATGGTAAGCGTTTGCGAGCAGATTGAGGTTGACTGGAAGTTTGCCGATGCTTTGCAGGCTGCTGATAACGAGCTGATGGTTCGTACCTTCATCCGCGAGGTATTCCGCATGAACGGCCTGGAGGTTTCCTTCAAGGCTAAGCCTATGATCGGCCTTGCTGGTAACGGCGAGCACACCCATATCGGCATGGGCGCAATCCTGAAGGATGGCAAGTTTGTCAACCTGTTTGCACCGAAGGATATGACCAAGGAGTTCATGAGTGCTATCGGCTACGGTTCCATCATGGGCCTTCTGAAGAACTACGAGGTTATCAACCCATTCGTATCCGCTACCAATGACTCCCTGAACCGCTTGAAGCCAGGCTTCGAGGCTCCTGTATGTATCGTTACTTCCCTGGGCCACACTCCTGAGGTTCCATCCCGTAACCGTACTATCCTGGCAGGCCTGATCCGCGATGTGAACAATCCGGCTGCTACCCGCTTCGAGCTCCGTGCCTGCAACCCTTATACCAACACCTATCTGGTACTGGCTGCCATCTATTCTGCAGCTTTGGACGGCATCAAGTACGCTGTTACCAAGTCCACTGCTGACCTCTTGGCAGAGCTGTCCAAGGAGGCTGGCGTAGAGGCTGGCTACCTGGAGAAGGAGCGTGCTTATCGTTCCGAGAAGGATGTATTCGAGGATTATACTGATGAGGAGCGCAACCGTCTCTTTGGTGCACCTCCTGCAACTGTTTGGGAGAACCTGTCCGGCCTGGACAACTATCCTGAGAAGCGTGCCGCTGTATGCGCTGCCGGTGCTTTCACTGACGCTATCATCGAGGCATTCAAGGCTGGTGCCCTGCTCCGCTGGAAGACTGAGCTCATCAGCCGCATCATTCCTGAGAACCGCGACATTGTACGGGCTTGCAAGGAAATCGTGTCCGACTATGTAACTGATCAGGATTCCTACAACTGGAATAAGATTAATGGCCTCCGCTGCTACCTGGCTAAGGACAGCATTGATGAGAAGTCCCTGTTCACCCTGCTGAAGACTGCTCTTGTTGAGGGTGATTATGAGACTGCTTCCGGCCTCCAGGTTGAGATGTATGACAAGATGGAGGAGCTGAAGGCTCTCTATGACTCCTATCAGAAAAATATGATTTAAGGCATATATGTTCTGTCTAAAATAGTGAACATGAAATAAGAAAATCCCTGCTTTGGTGCGCTTTTGAAAGAAAGCGTATCGCGGCAGGGATTTTTGAAATTTCAGTTTGTCGTAGTGGTTGATCGTTACTTTGGCGATATATGTAAGTTTTAGTGATTAGTGCAGGGGAGCTGTCAGAAAAACATCAGCAAATACTCCAATGGTCGGAGAGGCAATGCCAATGCAGGCACGCTCGCGCTACTATCCACGC
>JBJDWY010000154.1:0-26447 GCA_051866255.1 Anaerovibrio sp.
ACAGTTTTCAAGGAACTACACCATTTTACGATGTGGGAAGTTTAAGTAAATATATAAGCAGGAAGACTGAGACAGAATTTGGAAACGTTATAGGTATAATAACGGCTCAAAATCTAGAAATCACAGGAATATCTGCGCATTTGATTGACAGGGCAATAGAAAGAGAAGTGACCTCAGATAAGGCGATGGATGCGTTAGTGCATCCTTTGCATATAAGACCAATCAAAGAAAAAGAAAACGGCAGGAGCCAAGAGTACATCGGCAAAGAGGCGCGTGTTGTTGTTAATCCGGATTCAGGTAATATAATAACAGTCTGGAAAACTAGCAGGAAACTGAGAGAAAAATACAAAGGGGGCTAATAAAAATGATTTATTTTACTAATGAACAAGTACAATTTTTAAAAAAGATAAACGCTCCGTTTGATGCGTCTAAGAAAACATCAGAGTTATCCGATGACGAATATTTTAGATTGGAAGAATTTATTGCTGATTATTTCCAAATACATGGCATAGAAGAAAACGATGATGTTAACGATGTAGGCACGATGTGCGAAAGCATCATAGATGTGTTGTCTGATTTTTGAGTAGTGATAAACATGAAGCGAGATATGGATTTGATGCGGAGAATACTGCTGAGGATAGAGGAACGTTCAGATGTCCCACCCAGGGTTCTCACGTTGGAAGACTTTTTCGACATCAAGGAAGATGCCTATGTGATTTCGTTGCATATTGACCTGCTTTGCGATGCGGGCTTGATTGAGGTCATGAATGCATCAGTGGAGGATGGACTGAAGGATTTTGACATTACAAGGCTGACGCTTGCCGGTTATGAGTATCTGGATGCCATCAGAAATATAAAGGTCTGGAGCAGAGTCAAAAAGACAATAGATTTCGTGGGCGGTGCCACGCTGGATATAATTAAGCAGATGGCTATCAAGGAACTAAGCAAAGAATTAGGCATCAGCTAGAACAATGCTAACAAAGCACTTGCGGTAACGTGGGTGCTTTTCTTATGGAAAAATTTAGGAGGTACAGCATGAAGGAATATGTAGAAAAAATCCTCGAAAAGCAGTTGCAGCTGCTCTCCGAGGCAAGCATTAGAAATCATGAAGATTGTGAAGCACTGTGTGCATTGAGTGCTTCAATGGCTAAGGTCATTTCATTGCTTGAGGGCGAACAAAGCCAATCTTCCGGCGGGGCTTCGATGTGTCATCCGTGCGTGGTACAGCTACCAGTAAGAGATTTAGTTGATTTATATGCTGCACGAGACGCATATGAAGGCCTTGAGATCCACGCCCGTAGAATACCAGAAGATTCGGATTGATACAGCCTACATCATCTATGCTCATGTAAGAGCCAGCAGGTGTATCTACTACACAGCAACCAGCTTGCATGTCGTTAGGCAGATTCTTTTCAAAATCTGTTATTTGCTTGACGATGTTCTCCCAAACCCAGTCAGCAAGATGTTTATTTCTGGGCTGACCGTATATTTCGTTTCCCATTGGTTTATGGAGTTCAGCGCAAAGCCTGGATGCGTTTTCAATGTCCATATTTTAATCACCACCTTTCTACAAGGTATTATAACAGTTTATAGGCATTTGCGGTTATCCGTGAATGCTTTTATTTTGCAATTTTCAAGGAGGTACAGAATGAGCGAATTTGATTTTAAGTTTGACTTGCAGCTTTTTGCCGATGGTGGCGATGACAGCGGCCAGGATGATGCTGGTGCTGACGATGACAATGCCGATGACAAGAGCGGCAAGGACGATGCTGACGACAAGGGCGGCAAGTCTAAGGACGACAGCGTTGACATCCAGCTGAAGATTGCCGAGGCTGTCAAGAAGGAGCTTGCCAAGGCCAGGAAGCAGTGGGACAAGGAAGCCGAAACCAAGGCCAAGGAAAAGAAGCGCCTGGAGAAGCTGTCTGACGATGAACGTGCCAAGGCGGAGCTGGAGAAGGTCCAGAAGGATTTGGCAGACAAGGAGGCGGAGCTTACCCGCAAAGAGCTGAAGCTGGAGATGAACAAGGTACTGTCTGAACGGAGCATCCCGCTCCAGTTCATGGACTACCTGATTGATGAAGACAGCGAGAGCACCTTGAAGCGCATCACCGAGTTTGAGAAGGAATTCAAGAAGGCCGTAAAGGCTGCGGTGGACGAAAAGCTCAAGGGCAAGGCACCTGCTGCCGGCGGTACGGCTGCCGGTACAGGAAGCGATGGCAGCAGCAGGAAGGCAAAAAGTGCTTTCTTTGAAGCAATTTATAAGAATCAGACCAGAAAGAGCTAAGGAGGAATAGCAAATGGCAGATGAAAAGTATTTGAAGGATGAGCTGAAGGGCTTTGTGCCTGCTCCTACAGCGGCGGAGATTATCCGTGATGTAACTCGCGGTTCCACCGTGCTGAAGCTGGGCAATGTCCAGCCCATGACAACCGAGAGCAAGAAGTTCCCGGTAATGGTGTCCGGCCCTGGTGCGTACTGGGTGGGTGAGACTGAGCGCATCAAGACCGACGTGGCAAAGTGGATTTTCCCGGAGATTACCGCCAAGAAGATTGGCGTAATCGTGCCATGCTCCAAGGAGAAGCTGGAGGATACCACCCTCGATGTTTTTGCGGAGATTCGCCCGTATATTGCAGAAGCCTTCTACAAGGCAATTGATGCAGCCTGCCTGTTTGGCACCAACAGCCCGTTTGCCAAGAGCATTTACAGCTCTGCCAGCGACAGCGGTGCTGTTATTCGCGAGGGCACCAATGACAAGCTTGACCTGGACATTTCCGATGTGATGGCGCTGGTGGAGGCTAACGGCCTGGATGTAAACGGCTTCGCTGCAGGATATGCCCTCAAGAACAGCCTCAGGAAGCTCCGTGACGGCAACGGCAATCAGCTGTATGTGACTGGTGTTGATACCCAGACATTGTACAGCCAGCCGATTGAGTTCAGCCGTACCGGTGCATGGGATGCAAAAAAGGCCCGTGCTATTGCTGCTGACTGGAAGTATGCCATTGTCGGTGTCCGTGACGAGATTACCTATGAGGTACTGCGGGAGGCTACCTTGCAGTCTGTTACTATGGAGGATGGCAACCCGCTGAGCCTGGCGGAGAATGACATGGTAGCCATCAAGGCCACCATGCGCATCGGTTTCCTGCCTGTCAAGGATGGTGCTTTTGCCCTTCTGGCACCTAAGGAAGGTGCATGATGATGTTGTTTCAGACGTACACCAACGGCAGCCGTACAATCAGGGCAACAGAGCTTGCCTACAAGGTCGTTTACCGTGAGCAGGGATTTGTGCCAGCTGACGAAACGAAGGCACCTGATGAGCCTGTAGAGCCGAATGGGGGCAGTCCTGGCGAGGGAGTTGATGCTGATGGAGCTGCTGACAAAAACGGAAGCAATGAGCCTGATACTGGAGAAGCTCAGACTGCTAAGAGGCGCAGAAAATCTGAATGAGGTGCAGGCGGAGTTTGCTGCTGAGAAGCTGGTAAGCGACATGCTGGATTATTGCCATCGGGAGGATTTTCCCATGGCTTTAATCTACACTGCCGTTGACCTGGTAGGGAAAAGGTTGGATGATTTGGCCGCTCAATCCGATGAGGATGGAGCTCTTGGCGGCAGCCCGGTCAATGGGCCTTTGTCCAGCATCAAGATGGATGATACGGAGTTCAAGTTTGCCGTAAACAATGTTGATGGCTTCGGGCTTATGTCCGACTACGATTTTGACAGCATCAAGGGCAAGCTTAATCTGTATCGCAAGGCGGTGAGCCTGCCATGAGGCTGAAAAAGCTGCTGGACAGGTTCATGTACAGGGACAGGGCAACGGTTTACCGCTACTGTGAGGCATCTGACGGCCTTGCCGATGATTATGAGGATGTGGCGGTATATGAGGATATACCCTGCAAGCTGAGCCAGTATGGCAAGGATGTTACCCTGGATAAAACCGATATGGCACCGTCCATCCACGAGAACCTGCGCATGACCTGCAATCCGGCCTATGATATACAGCCCAATGATTACATCGTCATCCAGCATCAGGGACAGGAGTTCAGGCTGAGCGCAAGCCAGCCATTCCGTTATCCGACACATCAGGAAATCAGCCTGCTGCGCATTGTTAACAAACGTGAAGTCGGGGTGTGATGATATGGCAGATTTTACCATCAGCGGGCTGGATGCGCTTGATAAGGCACTTGGCGAGCTGGAAAAATCGGCAGAGGCGCAGGACAAGCTGCTGGCCCAGATGGGGGAGCAGCTGGCTGGCAGAGCCAAAAATCTCACGCCAGTTGATACCGGAGCCCTGCGGAACAATTGGAAGCGCACTGCTCCCAAGGAGGGCAGGGTGGAGGTATATAACAACACCGAATATGCCGCCCATGTAGAGTGGGGGCATCGCCAAAAGGTAGGCAGGTTCGTGCCAGCCATCGGCAAGAGGCTGAAGCAGCCTTTTGTGGAAGGCAGGCACATGCTCCGGGATGCGGTGAAGGAAACCGAGGATAACTTTGAGGCGGATGCCATGGAGATTTTGGAGGGGCTGCTGTCATGATGATTTCGCTACTGGATATACGGGATGCCATGGCAGCCCTGCTGAAATCTGCCTATCCTGATTGGAAGGTGCATTTCGACAACGTGGAGCGGCCTCATGCCCCGTATTTTTATGTGGAGCTTGACCAAAGGACGCGGAGCGTTGACGATGTGTGCTCTGAGCGCAGCATATCCGTGGTTATATCCGCGGTGCTGCCCCAGGACAGGGCAGGGCGTGTGAGCCGCAGGGAGCTGTTTGAGCTGACGGACAGGCTGGACGGCTTTATCCGCCCGGTGTTTCTGGTCAAGGACAGGGTCATAACGGTGCTGGACGGCAGGTCGACCATTGTGGATGATATACTGCATTACTATTTTGATTTGAATTTTGTCGATGCTGTGGAGGTTGCTCCAGCCGACAAGATGGAGGAGCTTGAATTTGATTTGACCATGAAAGGAATGAATGTGAATGGCGAATGAAGCTGAGTTGTTTGGCCTGCCGGAAATCCTCATCAATTTCCGGACACAGGGCACTACCGCCATCAAGCGCAGTGCCCGTGGCATAGTTGCCATGATTCTGCATGATGGCAGCAAGAACGAAATCCAGCAGTTCAGGATATCCGATACCACGGATATTCCGGATGAGATTCTTTCTAAAAAGTCCGTGGAGCTGGTGAAGCTGTGCCTGAAGGGCACGCCTCTGAGGGTGCTTCTTTATGTAATCCCGGATGCCGATACGGAAATTGAGGCGGATGGGCATCTGGCAGACCAGAATGACGTCCTTGACCTTATCCAGTCCGTCAAGTGGAACTGGGTGTGCAACCCTACCAGCACAGGCACTGAGCAGGCAGACCTGGCCAGCTGGGTAATCGCGCAGCGCAACAATAAGCGCAAGACCTTCAAGGCGGTATGTGCCAAGCAGGCTGCCGACCATGAGGGCGTTGTCAATTTCTGCACTGATGATATTGTGGCGGAGAACGGCACCGATGAGAACGGCGACCCGGTATACACCACCTATAACGCGGTGCAGTACACGGCGCGTATTGCTGGCATTTTGGCAGGCCTTGCCCTGGACCGCAGCGCTACCTACTTCTCCCTGACCGAGGTGGAGAGCGTGGAGAGCTACACCGATATTGCTGAGCGCATCGACAAGGGGCAGCTGCTGCTCATCGATGAGCAGGATGGCAACGGCGTCAAGATTGCCCGTGCCTGCAACAGCCTGATTACCTTTACCACCGACAAGGGAGAGGATTTCAGGTACATCAAGATTATTGAGGCACTGGATATGATTACCGATGATATCCGGGATACCTTCAAGAAGTATTATGTGGGCAAGGTCATCAACGACTACAATCACAAGATGCTGTTCATCACGGCGGTGCTGGTGTACTTCGATGAAATCAAGGGCAATGTGCTTGACCGGGACGGCAAGAATAACGTGGATATTGATGAGCAGGCACAGCTTAACTATGCAAAGCTGCATGGCGAAAAGACTGAGGATATGTCCGCTATGGAAATCCGCAAGTACAACACAGGCACCAAGATAATGCTGGCTGGCAATATCAAGCCTGTGAATGCCATGGAAGACTTGACGATTAACTTCGTGATGTAAAAGGCGGTGTGATATATGGCAAGAGATGCAGAGGATGTAATTTATCGTGGGCGCCGCCGCTGGA
Organism: Anaerovibrio sp.; assembly: GCA_051866255.1. Lineage (GTDB taxonomy): Bacteria > Bacillota > Negativicutes > Selenomonadales > Selenomonadaceae > Anaerovibrio. Next base: position 6,181 of record JBJDWY010000154.1, read on the forward strand.
ACGGCAACCACGGCAAGGTATGGTGGGACGCCCTGCTGCTGTTTGAAATCAGCAAGTTTGAGGCGAAGGTAACTGCCCAGCGTGAGGATGTAATCATCGGCAACAGCGTGGACAGCAAGATTACCGGGCTCAAGGGCGAGGGCAGTTTTACCATCAAGTCGGTAGTCAACCGCAATATTAACGCGTACCTGGAGGAGTGGAAGAACGGCCATGACCCTCGCGCCAATATCGTGGGCCTGCTGGAAGACCCGGATGCGGTGGACGGCCAGAATGAGCGCTGCTCCATTGATAACGTATGGTTCAATGAGCTTACGCTGATGACGTTTGAAAAGGGCAATGTGGTGTCCAAGGAGTTCCCGTTTGGCTTTACTCCTGAAGATGCTGCGTTCATTGAAGTTGTTGAGTGACGGGGCTGCTTCGGCAGTCCTGTTTTTGTTGGAGGTATAGAGAATGGCGATTAGCATTGCAGACCTGATTGCGAAGAAGGAAGACATCGAGAAGGCCAAGAAGGCAAAATACGACATCAAGACCAGCATCGGCACGCTGACTGTAAAGAAGCCTACGGCATCGCTGGTGGCGGAAACCAACGAGCTGGAGGATGGCAATGAGGAGTATCAGTACAGCATTGAAGACACCTCCCTAGCTATAGGCCTGATGGCTAATGCAGGCATCAAGGGAAGTGAGGCAGGTACTGCCCTAAGGTCGACAATCACAAGGCTGATACAGCCACCGAAGACGGCAGCCCAGGTAATGTATACTCTTGGAATACAGGCAACACGTGCCGATGGAAGCATTAAGCCGTTAAGGCAGACGTTGCTGGAGCTGAGGGGCAAATTCCGTAACTTAACAGATGCCCAAAAAACTCAGTACGCGGCATCTATTGCAGGACAGGAGGCTATGAGCGGCTTCCTCGCCATCATGAATGAGTCGGATGAGAACTTTAACAAGCTGGCAAATTCTGTTGACAAGGCTAAAGGTAAAGCAGAGGAAATGAACAAGATTAAAAACGATAATCTTGCTGGTGATGTGAAGTCTTTGCAGAGTGCCTGGGAAAGCTTGCAGCTGACTATCATGGAGGGCGGCCAGGGCACAGGTGGTGGAGGCCCTGCATCCGGCCTGCGAGGGTTTGTTACTGCCCTGAAAGAGGATGTCGACCTGCTGAAAAAGAGCCTTGAGGATGGTCTTGATATTTCCGATGTGGGCAAGCTGTCGCTGAATGTGGTCAGCCAGCTGTATGAGAAGTTCAAGGCTTTGGATGGCGTTGGCTCCCTGCTGGCTGGCGGTGCTTTGGCAGCAGGGCTGTACAAGATTATTTCCCTCAGCAAAAAGGCTGCCGGTTCCCTGGCTGGCTTAGCTGGCAAGGGGGCAGGCGGTATCAGCAATAAGGGGGCAGGCTTGCCGGGGCTGCCTAGCAGTATTGGCAGTATGACTGTCAATGCCGCAAGCGTTGTGGTGAATGGCAAGGGCGTAGCCGGAGCAGGTGGAGGCGGCCTTTCGGATATACCCGGTACGCCTGATGTTCCTGATGCCGAAGGCAAAGGCAGTAAAGGCGGTAAAGCTCCTAAAGGCGGTAGGCTAGGTGGCTTTAAGAATGCTGCCAAAGGCTTGCTGAAAGGCGCATCCAAGTATGCTATCCCGCTGGAGATAGCTTCTATCGGCCTGGATTACTACAGCACCAATCAGGAAAATGAGCAGGCATCCTGGGGTGCAGGGTATCAGCTCAGCGAAGCCAAAAAGCAGGTAGCAGCATCTACGGATGCGCTGTATGAGGCAAAAAACCGTGGCGCATCTGCAGAGGAGATAAACTACCTGCAAAAGCAGCATCAGGATGCTGTTGCCAATATGAGCCAGGCACAGCAGTATGCCGACCAGACGGAAAAGTACAACGCAAACCGCATGAATGGAGTTACCGGCTCTGCTGTCGGAGGTATTGCGGGCGGTCTGATTGGCGGTGCCATAGGCACATTCCTGCTGCCTGGCATCGGCTCTGCAGCCGGTGCAGCTATTGGCGGAGCTGCTGGTTCCGCTGCCGGTGATTTTGTCGGCCAGAATTTCAATGACTGGTCTGCATCAGCCAGCGAGGGGTTGCAGTCATTCCGTGCCGAGTTTGACAATACCATGAAATGGGCTGGCGACAGCTTCAGGGGCATGTTTGAAGCCTTTGGCAACGGTGTTGACAATAACATGCAGTATGTTTCTGATAGCGTGAGCAATAATTTTGAGTACCTGAAGGGCTGTGCCAGCGATGCAGGTGCAGATATCAGCCAGTTTATGGCAGATACAGGCGCCAGCATAGAGGCAACCTTCCAGTCTGCATCAGACAGCGTGAACAGCGGATGGGATAGCATCAGGAGTGGGGCAAGTTCCTTATCGGATTCGCTATACACGATGTTTGACGATGCCATTGCCACTGTAAAGAGCAAATTTAGCGACCTGGCTGCCAGTGCCAGCGCAAAGCTGTCTTCAGCTGGTGCTTCAATCAGCGCGGCGGGCAGCCGTGCTTATAACTGGGCCGCGGAAAAGTGGAACAGCTTCTCCACGGGCACGTCTTATTTTCAGGCTGATGGCGGTATACCTGCCTTTGCGACAGGTACTGATTATTTCCGTGTTGCAGGAGGCATACCATCTTTTGCAGTAGGCACAAACAGCTATCGCAGCATGGGGCTTGCCCAGATAAATGAGCATGGGGGAGAGCTGGTTCAGCTTCCGGATGGCAGCAGGGTGTTCCCTACGGCTGAAACCCAGCAGATTATCAATCGCAGCATCCGCAATGGTGATTTGCTGGGTAACATGCCCGGTGCTGGCCCTATGATTTCAGCTGTTACTCCATCTGCTGATACCGGCAGGCCTGCCCCGGTGGTGAATATCAGTGGCAACAGCTTCACCGTCCGTGAGGAAGCCGATATAGAAAAGATAGCCCACGCCATTGTGGAGCAGTTCCTGCTGGCTCAGGGGAATTTTGCGGGGTGTTGATTATGAGTTTTATGACCGGCATAGGCAGGGCACTGAATGTCCTGTCATATATTAATGGTGGCACGGGTAGCGACCTGCGTACATTCACATTGACCTGTGAGGAAGAAAAGCTCACGTTGCCTGTTACGCCGTGGGAGTATAGCGTGTCTTCAGGACAGCTGAACAAGGTGGTCAGCATAACCCAGGTGGGTGAAGCGCTGATATTCAGCAATCCGAAGCTGAGGACGCTGAAATTCAGCTGCTTTTTCCCCAGCCTGCACCATGAGTACCCCTTTGTGGTGGGGGACGAAAAGGAGCCGGCTGACTGCATTTCTCTGCTGACCAAGTGGAAGGAAAGCAAGAAGCCAGTCAGGGTTGTTATTTCCGATTCCCCGGTGAATATGGCTATGGCCATAATGAGTTTTGACTATCATGAGAAGGATGGCACCAGGGATATTTACTACAGCCTGGAGCTGACTGAGTACAAGGAACTGACCATTAAGGATGCCAACGAAAACAAGAAGGTGGAGGAAACCACAGGCCTGAAGGAACGTCCCACGGATAAGCCACAGGCTACTGAGGCCAAGGTCAGCAAGGGCAGTGACATACTGGACACAGCGAAAAAGGCCTACGGCCAGTACAACAAGTGGCGCAGGATTGCCCAGAGCAACAACATGAAGGATTTGCTTATCAACAACAGCGGCAGGATTGCCAAAAAGCTGAAGCTGCCGAAGCTGTAGGAGGCGGGGAAGGATGATTATCAAGCACCATAAGAACGACTTGTCACCGCTGATAGGCAGTATAAGCTGGAGCGGCTCACGCCTGCAGGTGGCGCGGAAATTGCAGTTTGATTATAAGCAGGATGCACGAGACCCCAATTTGCCCAATTATACCATCGAAAACGGCGAAACTGTCTATGGCTATACCGAGGATGGCAAGCTGGTATTTCAGGGCAACGTGTACAAGGTTGAGAAGGATACCCAGGCCTCCACGGTGTCCATATTGGCCTATGACCATCTGTGGGTTATGACACGCTCCAAGACCACGAAGAAGTACAAGAACGCCAATCCTGCTGATATTGCCAAGGGGCTTTGCGGAGAATTGGGGGTGAAGCCAGGAAATATAATAGACCCCGGCGTGAATGTCAGCTTCATTGCCTCAGCCAAGACAGGCTACCAGATTATTATGGCGGCCTATACCGAGGCCAGCAAGCAGACAGGCAAGAAGTATCACCCCATCATGAACGGCGATGCCCTTGACATTGTGGAGCGGGGCACCATGATTGCTGATTTTGAGGCTGATGACAGGATAAACCTGACCAACAGCCGGTACAGCGAGAGTATTGAGCAGATAATCAATCAGGTACTGGTGACTGATGAGCAGGGCAATTCCGTCAGTATTGAGAAGGATGCTGACAGTATCAAGAAATACTCCATGTTTCAGGACGTCTACAAAAATTCCAAGAATGAGGATAATGCAGCAAACATCAAGAAGCTGCTGGAGAAATCCAAGCCGGACAGGTCGGGAAGCCTTGAGGCACTGGGGGATTACAGGGCTGTCGCTCCCTACTCCATCAAGGTCAGGGATAACCTTTTTACGGGGAAATTCTGGGTAAAGTCCGATGCCCATACCTGGCAAGACGGCGTGCATACCATGCGCCTGGAGATGGAGTTTGAGGAGCTTATGAACGAGGAAAAGGCTGATAAGGAAAAAGAGGAAAAGCCTAAAAAGAACAGCAAGCCTAAGAAGTAAGGGGTGAATTTTATGGCAGGCAAGCAGATACCTACCCTGGGGCAGTCAATGGAAAAGATGGTTAATGCCATGCACGGTATCGCTCAGGATGAACGGCTGGCACGGCCAAAAATCGGCAGGGTGCTGACACCGCCGCCTGCGCTTACGGTACAGGTGGATGATATTGTGATAGAGCGGGGAGAGATGTACATCTTTTCCTATTCTCTGCCGGGGTATACGCGGCATATGGTGGGCGAGACATCATTCCGCGGCGGCGGTGCCGGGTACGCTGAGTACCAAAGTCACAATCACCCCATTAACAACGATGAAACATGGACGGATACCCTGGTGCCCGGGGACCTGGTGGGAGTTATCCCTCTGGAAGGTGTTACGGGGGCCGCTGGTGACCAGTCCCAGATGTTCCTGATAACAGGGAGGCTGACGAGATTATGAGTGTAGATTTCCCTTTCAGCGGTGCTACGGATGAGGCGATAGCTGCAAGCAGTACGGAGAATAACCTGCCCTTGTTCACTGAGTATGCCTGGAATTTTGAGCTGGATAAGTTCATCTATGACGGCAGGGGCAGGCATGTTGTGGTAACCGGCAAAGAGGCTGTCAAGGTGTGGGTTTATAAAGCATTGAAGACGGAGAGATACGAGCATCTCGCCTACAGCTGGCAGTATGGCATCGAGGTCAAGAAGTTCATCGGCAAGGTCATGCAGACAGGGGACAGGATTGCGGAGCTGAAGCGTGTCATTGTCGACTGCCTGATGATCAATCCGTACATCAGGAGCATAGACAATGTAGAGATAAGCATAGACGGGCCAAGGCTTGTCTGTACAATTTCCATGACAACGGTCTACGGGGAGGTGGTCGTAAGTGTATGAGGCACGGGAACAGCTGGACATCCTGAAGGAGCTGCAGGGATACAGCCAGGTTGAGGCCAGCAAGATAGAGGGCACATTTGAGTATGATGTGCTGGCATCCAACAGCATAGAATTTGCCAAGAGCGAGGTGGAGCTGGAACAGCTCTACAATGCATCGTTTGCCGATACTTCGTGGGGCGAATACCTGACCATGATTGCAGAGCAGTATGGCGTGCTGAGAAAGGCTGCCACTAATGCAATTGTGGTGCTGAATATCAAGGGAACCAAGGGAAAGACGATACCTGCCGGTTCCCTTTTTTGCACGATGGATGGGGTTAGGTTTGCTACCGATGAGGAGGCGGTTATTGGCAGTGATGGTTTTGTGGATGTCAAGGCTACGGCTGTGGAAGCTGGCAGCGGAGGAAATGCCGCGGCTGAGACCATAAGCAGCATACCGATTTCTATACCCGGCGTTGAGAGCGTGACAAATGGCGAGGCGGCTTATGACGGGTTCGACGAGGAATCGGATGAGGCTCTCCGGGAAAGATACCTGCTGAAAGTGCGTACCCCGGCCACCAGCGGCAATCCGTATCATTACCTGGAGTGGGCTCTGGAGGTTGAGGGTGTCGGACAGGCAAAGGTGTTGCCGTTGTGGGCTGGCCCTGGCACTGTAAAGGTCATCATCATCGATGCTGATAACAAGACAGCCAGCAGTGAGCTGGTGCAGGCAACCTATGAGCATATAGAAAGCAATCGGCCTATCGGTGCAACGGTCACGGTGACCAGTCCTGAGCCGTTCTCAGTTGATATATCTGCTACGATTGACGGCAGTGTGGATGCGGAGGCAATAAGGGCGGATGTAAATGCCTTTTTCCGTGCCAACGGCTTCGACTTGAAAAAGGTCACGCTGGCAAGGATTGGCAAAATCCTGATGGATACAGGGCTGGTAAACGACTATGAAAACCTTACGCTAAACGGCAAAAGTGCCAGCGTGCATATAAGCGATGAACAGCTTCCTGTCTGCGGGGTGGTGAGCCTGAATGTTATTTCTTAGGAATACGCCCGTTGACGTGCTCCGGTATCTGCCGGATTTCCTGGCGGAGGATAAATCGTTTAAAACTGTTCAGGATGGACTAAGCAAGGAACATGAACAGCTAAGGCTAAGGCTGGCAAAGCTGGCTGACCAGCTGTTCATTCCTACCGCCGGTGAGGAAGGTATCAGCAGCTGGGAGAGGGTTATCGGCCTGATACCACGTGCTGATGCAGACCTGGAAGCCCGGCGCCGGGCGGTGCTCCTGTGGCTTCAGTCCAATCAGGTATCCACCGTTGAGTTCATGCGCAGGCTGGCTTCCAGGTATTATCCTGATGATGCCAATGTGCAGATTGAGGAGCACAACGAGGAATATTATTTTCGCATACTGGCTGAGGGATTTCCCGTTGATTATCAAGGCCTGTGGCAGGCAGTGGAAATGTACAAGCCTGCCCACCTTGGCTACGGCTTGCATGTTGAAATCAAGCATGATTTCCCTGTATACATAGGCGGCAAGGCCATAAGCCACAAAAGGGAGATAGCCGACATCAGGTGCGTTGAAAGCAGCTGCCGTGAATGGACAAGCTTCCTGGGCGGTACCAGCATCGTACACAGAAGGGAAATTGCCCCGGCAGACGTCATCAGGAGCTGTGTGGCCGAATGTACTAATGCTGTTGCAGGCTGCATGGTTATCAGAAGCCATATCGCAAACCATGAGCCGATGGATGTGGTGATTGCAGAATGTAATCTGCACATAACAAGCGTAACTAATCATTCAAAACGTATTATAGCCGGACAATGACGGCAGAAGGAGGACATGTAGATGGCTAATTGGTCAAATACAATGCTTACCAGGGCGGGGCGCGAATTGCAGTCCAAGGCAATTGGCGGCGCAAAAATGGAGCTCACCTGCATAAAGGTGGGCAGCGGTATTCATCCCGAACCGCTGGATGTGGACAGCATAACGGATTTGCTGAACGTGCAGTGCACGATGGGCATTGCCTACAAAAAAGAGCAGGGAGGCATCCTGGAAGTTGCCGGTATCCTTGATAACAAAAACCTTGAAACAGGCTATTCAGTTTCCGAAATGGGGCTCTATGCCATGGATGGCGACGGCAATGAGATATTATATGCCATAACTGTGGACGTCACACCGGATTATCTGCCCCCAAAGCAGTCCGGGAATGTCATAAGCGTACTGCTGGGTATGAGGATTGTGGTCAGCAATATGGAGTCCCTGACCATAAATATTGACAGCGGCGGTGCAGCCAGCATCGAAATGCTCAATGAGGCCGCCTGCATTTTGCAGCGGGAATATGAATATGCCATCGGGGATATTGTGTATGACACGCGCCTTGATCCCGGCTATTACCTGCAATGCGTAAATGGCGGAACTACATCTGATACAGAGTGTGATTTGTCAGATGCAAGGCTGAATGATGTGATCTCAGATGCAGGCGTCAAATGGCGCCTGTGCAGGGTGAGCACCATCTATGGCGAGCTGCTGAAAAATGACGATGGCAAGGGAGTAACCCTTGGCGACATGCCTGGCAATTCAGGGCAGCCGGAGCTGTATCAATGGCCTGATGGTGGCTTCACCTTTGCACCTAAGCGATTTGCCAGCAGCCTGCTGAAATATGATGAACAGGGGAATGTTGTCCTGTCCGTAGGCAGCGATGCAGGCAGTGAGGAAAATCCGGATGAGGATGATGTGCCTGTTGCCACCTACGATGATATATAGTCCCTGCTTGATAAATTCTAAGGAGCAGGAGCATGATTTTCAGAATTTGACGGTTTTATGGGTGCACACGTGGAGCCGTTGAAGATATATTATTTTATTCATTTCAAATCAAAAAGGAGAGATTTCTATGACTAACCAGAATGCACACATTACTTTCGCCAACCTTGACCAGTTCACCGAAGGCCTCGCTGCCAACCTTACTGAGCGTTTTGGCAAGAAGGTGGATGCTGCCGATGGCTATCAGCTGATGGCAGCTGCTGAGTCCGAAAAGCTGGCAGGTGTTGCAGAGGGGGCACAGGTGAATGTGCTGGAGGCCGTGAAGGTCAATGGCGAGGCCTTGGAGATTACTGAGAAGGGCGTCAACATCGACCTGTCCGAGTATGCCAAGTCTGCTGATTACACCACTGCACTCCTGTACAAGGGTACTGTTGCTACCTATGCGGAGCTCCCTGCCGATGGACAGAAGGTGGGCGATGTGTACAACGTTACTGCTGCTGATGCAGAGCATAGCCTGAACGCTGGCGAGAACGTGGCATGGAACGGCACTGCATGGGATAACCTTGGTGGTGTTACCGATTTGTCCGGCAAGGTAGATAAGGTTGAGGGCAAGGGACTCTCTACTGAGGACTTCACCACCGACCTGAAGACCAAGCTGGAAGCTATTGACGAGGCAACCACTGAGGACATCAGCACCCTGGTGGCAAAGTTCAATGCCTGATCCGGGCATCTCTTGAGTAAAAGTATTGCACGGCTGCAGTTATTGCAGCCGTGCAATATTATGGAGGTGACTGACTTGGCATATATAAGCAATACACAGCTGGGGGAGATAATTGATGCTGCTATCGCCCATAACGAAGCAACATACTTAAAGCCTGCTGATGTGGTTTCAGGCAATATAGGGCAGACTGCCGATGGCAGCGGCTACATCATCACATTGCCCTGGTTCAGGATAGCAGGCGGCCTGATTGTGGAATATGGCGAAAAGACATTTACAGTTCCGCAGCTGTTTACAAAGAATACTGATGGGGGCATTACCCTGAAGGAGGAATAGGAAAATGGCAACAAGTTATTTCAGCCCTGGCGGCTTTGAGGCTACTCTGGGGCGTGATTCTGATAAGTGGGGGGATGTACTGGCGAAAGAAGCGCATATAGACAGCTTCAAAAATGTCGGCTCAAGCGATCTGCCTGCGTTCTTCGACAGCAACGGAGTGCCGCAGCCATGCACGGGCCTGCAGGACAGCATCAGCCAGATGGTGAATGACGCAGTGTCATCGGCTGGCGGTTCCGGAAGCTCAGGCTCTGACGGTGTGCTCACGGATATTATCAGCACTCGCGGCCTGATGCACAACGGCATTTACCGCGGTGCCAATCTCGGCACAATCGCCAGCCTGTCTGCACTGGAGAACTTCCTGACGGAGCACAAAGTGGCAGAGGGCATCTTCACCGACCTGTATGTTGGCGATTATCTGACCATTCAGGACGGCACATACAACAAGGAGTGGGAGATAGCTGGCTTTGACTGCTACCTGCACAAAGGCGATACGGATTTCACATCCCACCACATCTGCCTTATCCCAAAGACTAATCTCACTACCAGCTACATGAACAGCTCAGATACTACCTCAGGCGGTTTTGTTGGCAGCTACATGTACAAGACGGTATTGCCTACAGTCAACAGCAAGCTGTCAACTGTCCTTGGCAATCATCTTTTGACACGCCGTGCACTGCTTAGCAAGACCGTTAATACCAATATTGCCTCGGGGGCTGGTGCTGGCTGGACAGGCGCCTCTACGGATTGGGCATGGTATGACGTGAAAGCTTGCCTGATGAGTGAGGTGGCTGTATATGGCAGCAGGGTATTTAGCTCCAGCTTCTTCGATGTGGGCGAGGATTGCGAGAGGCTGCCGATATTCCACTTCAAGGGACATTCTTACACCAGGGAGTGGTTCTGGCTGAAAGCGGTGGCTTCCGCTTCCGCCTTTGCCTACGCGAGCCACCACGGCCTTGCGCACCACGACACCGCGAGCCGTGCCGGGGGCGGCGTGCGCCCGCTTATCTGCGTAGGGTAATCCGAAGGATACCCGTAGCTAATACCTGAAACAGGCGCGGCCTTGTTGCCGCGCCCTATATCCGCGAATTTTTACAAATCTGCACGAGGTAGGGAATATGTCAGTACCATTGAACAAAAGAAGTGAGAGCAGGGTAGAGTTCCTGCATACGCTGTTTAAGCTGCAGAAGGAGCTTACTTTGCTGTTTATACGGGATTTCGGTGCTAAGCCTGTGACACGGAAGCTTAAATCTTTTGTGCACAGCGCGAGGATGACCGAGGAAGACCGTACAGCCTACATGGCACTATGCGAGAAGTATCATATCGACGTAGAAACCGAATGGCCATTGTGGCTGATAGAGCACTACAGAACGAGGCTTCTTGCCATCATGGAATCGCTGGAGGCCAATGTGGTGACAGCGAATACCATCTATCCGACATCGAATGATTATGAATACTGGCACAACCTCAGGCGCAAATATCAGAAATTAGCTCAGGCAGACTGCTACAGGCTGCTGAGAGCCATGCAGAATATCTGCTATATATTGCCCGTTGACAAGGAAAAGCTGATGCCGTATGTGGAGCTGATAGAAAAAGAGCTGAACGCCATCAAGGCATGGCAGTCCCGGACTAATGCCCAGTACGCAAAATTCCTGAAGAGCAGGCAGTAAATGCATTATTATTTTTAGGTTTGTTTCCGATGTGGCTTCCGCTTCCAACTTTGCCAACGCGAACAACAACGGCAATGCGAACAACAACAACGCGAGCAATGCCGGGGGCGGCGTGCGCCCGATTATCATCACATGCACTAAAGGCCATGTCGGTTGCCGTTGCATGTGGCAGATAAGGGGAAGCAGACCTGTTCCGCAATCCATGCGGACGAATATCAGGGCAGGGAGGCATCCTGCTACGGCAGATGGTGCTGCGCCCCTGCCAGATGGGAGAAAAGGTTTGGCGGCCTGACAAGCCGCCAGCCTCTATTTGTATATTATGTCGTTAGAAGAAGTTTATAATGCCAACGCATTGTTTGATGGCTTCATGAAGTCCAGGCAGGGCGTTGAATGGAAAGAGGGCGTTCAGAAGTATGAATCAAACCTGCTGCTGAACATCCTGCATACCCGCAGGGATATTATGGCTGACAGATATGTGCCAAAGCCCATGACTGAGTTCAGGCTCACGGAGCGGGGGCATACAAGGCACATAAAAGCCCAGCATATATCTGACAGGGTAGTGCAGAGGTCGCTGAACGACAACGTGCTGATCCCCAAGGTGCGCCCCATGCTGATATATGACAACGGTGCCAGCCTTAAAGATAAGGGGCTGGACTTTGCCAGGAAACGGTTTGAGATACATCTCAGAAATGCTTATAAGGAATACGGCAGTGAAGCATATATCCTGCTAATGGATTTTACCAAGTACTATGACAACGTGCGGCATAAGGAAGCACTGGAAATGTTTTCCAAGGTGCTTGATGCTGACGAATTATGCTTTTTGAAGCAGTGCTTCAGGGAGTTCGAGGTTGATGTGTCGTATATGCCCGATGAGGAATATGCGGCCTGCATGGACGTGCCGTTTAATGCTCTTGCATATGCAGAAATGCCAAAGTATAAGCACACCGGGAAAAGGTTCATGCGCAAGTCCCTGGGCATCGGCAACCAGTCCGCCCAGGTGACAGGTATATTCTATCCCCACGCCATAGATAACTATTGCAAAACCGTAAAAGGATTGCGGTACTATGGCAGGTACATGGACGATACCTACATCATCATGCAGGATAAAGCAGAGCTGAAAGAGCTGTATGGGAAAATCCAGTCAATGTGCGCTGAGCTGGGGATATTCATCAATGACAAGAAAACCCATATCTACAAAATATCCGGCTGGCTCACCTGGCTAAAAATCAACTACAGGCTGAAAAAGTCAGGCGGACTGCTAAGGAAGGTGCACAGCAGCACGTTCAGGCGCGAGCGCAGGAAGCTGAAGCGTTTCCATGAAAGCTATAAAGCTGGCCGGATGTCATATCAGCATATCAAGCAGTGCTACAATTCGTGGCGAGGCACATATACACGCTATGACAGTGGTGCCAAGCTGCGGAAGTTAGATAATTATTTCAAGAAGCTGTTTAGCGAGGAGGAAAAACAAAATGGACGAGAAAAATGAGAAGCTCAGGAGGCTCAGGCAGGAAATCATCAATCAGGAAGCCAGCCTGTCTGCCAATACCAGTGAGATTGGGGACTATCGCATCATCAAGTGCTATGAAGCAGCCCTTGCAAAGAAGGACGCACCGTATGATGTTGATGCATTGATTGCAGAGAGGCAGAAGGTGCGGGATAAAATCAACGAGCTGGAGGCAGAAATTGCTGCACTTGAGGCCGAGGCAGAGTGATGAATGAGCTGGAGCTAAGGGAGAATTTAAGCAGCAAGACTGTGGATGTGCTGGCGGAGACAATCGTGAGGCTGCTCCGCCTCATTTCCCAGCTGGAAATGGAGGTGCAGGTTCGTGAGGAAGATAAGAAATGTGCTGGCAACAATCGCATTAACAATGTTGTTGACAAATCGCAGTGAATTTCAGGGGTGACACTATGGAAAAAGCAGTTTGCTCTATAAGGGATTTTTTGCCGGGGACGGGAGGTGCCGGGGCAGTGGTAGGCGGGGTTAGTTCTGTGGCAGGCCTGATGATAACGCACTTATTTGGTGGCTGGTCCGTAGGGCTTGAGGGACTGATAATTGCCATGATTATTGACTACATCACAGGCGTATCAGCATCCTTTTTCTGTCCTGACCTGTCCCTGGACAGCCGCATCGGCTTCCGGGGCATCGTGAAAAAAGTACTGATACTGCTGATGGTGTCCATGGGACACATCATGGATGCAGTTATAGGCACGGAGCTGGTGATGCCGATGGTGCTCTATTTCTATCTCGCCAATGAGTGCCTGTCCATAACGGAAAACATCGCAAATGCTGGTGTGCCGATACCGAATAGATTGAAATCTACATTGAAGCAGGTCAGGGAAGGGAGAGTGAAACGATGAAAAGAGAAGTAACGATTGATGAAGTTGAGAGCATGGCGGCATCCGCCAGGGAAACTATCTGGAACAAGGCGAAAGCTGAAGGCAGGGAGCCGAAAATCTACCTGCACTGGACGGCTGGCAATCATACCACGGTGTTTGAAGACTACCATATCAATATCACAGGTGATGGCAGCATCTATGTGACTACGGATGACTTGTCGGAGACCAAAAGCCACACCTGGCGGAGAAATACAGGCTCTGTTGGCATTGCTCTTTGCTGCTGCTATGGCGGTGGTTCTGTCAGCCTTGGCGGCTTTCCGCCGACCGCGAAGCAGATTGAAGTCATGGCACAGGTTATTGACCGTGTTGCCACGGCTCTGTGGCTGACCATTGATAAAAAGCACGTCATGACTCATGGCGAGGCCGCTAACAACGAAGACGGCGGTGTTGGCACTCATAAGCCCTATGCCTGGTGGAATGACGGCTACGGGGATGGAGATACCCGTGGTGACCTTGAGTACCTTGGTACGGCTGAGAGCCCGTCTTACAAGCCGTGGGCTACAGATGGCAGCCGTGGTGGTGATGTGCTGAGGGGCAAAGCTAATTGGTACAAGCACCAGCGCAGTGCACAGTAGCAGCAATGTTGGGACGAGGTGATATTATGCTGATTAACGGCGTTGAAGTCACAATCCTAAACGTGCCGCGCATCTCAGAAGACGAAGTGCTGGCGTACATCGCATTGCTGACCAACGAGCATGGCGGCATCAAGCCGCGAAAGCTGATTATCGGCATAAACGATGCCGGTCAGGCTGTGCTGGACTACGAATTACAGGTAGTACCATTTGAGCGCATCCGGCGCATCACAGGCTACTTGGTTGGGGGTATGGAGCGTTGGAATGATGCAAAGCGGGCTGAGGAGCATGACAGAGTAAAACATGGAATGTAAGTAAAACAGCCACGTTGGATTTTGTTCCTGCGTGGCTGTTTTTCTCTTGTATTGTATTTGTCCGCATCTTGTCCGCATGAAAATCTGATGATTTGTCCGCATGTTGTCCGCATAGATAACTGCCTCATAGTTTTTCTATGTATGCCTGTGTAAATGAAAGCCGTATTTATAGGCTATTTGATGGTGCTGTGTATAGCTAAAATAAACAATGTAAAGCAAGCACTGGAATAACGTTTCAATGTCAGAGGGATTTTGGTGAAACATTATTTCAACTCAGGGGGATTATATTGTAATGCAGGATAGCAAAATGCTACAATACAATCAGAGAGAGAAATCCAAGCAATAACAAAAAAGAGGTAAAAAAAGGAGTCGATTAATTATGAAGAAGATTGTTTTGCTGTGTTCCGCAGGTATGTCCACTTCCATGCTGGTAAAGAAGATGAGAGCTGCTGCTGCTGACGAGGGCTTTGAGTGCTCCATCGATGCATTTCCTATGAACGAGGCTGCTTCCAAGGCTGCTGATGCTGACGTTGTTCTGCTCGGCCCACAGGTAAGCTTCAACCTGGGCAAGGTAAAGGAGCAGCTGCCTGGCAAGCCGGTAGATGCTATTGAGATGCGCATGTATGGCCGCCTGGACGGCAAGGGCGTGCTGGCTCTCGCCAAGAAGATGATGGGCTTGTAATTTTCATATTGGTTTCTTAACATATTCCCGTATAAAAGGGCTGGGGCGGCTTGCTTCAGCCTTTTTCAATAAGGGAGATAAATTCGCGCAAGAGATAAAAGATAATATCTCTCATTTGTAAAGAAGATGGCTAATAGTATGGTTGAGGAAGAAAAGGAGGCTGCTTAAATTATGGCAGAGGAAGCTGTTGTTATAAATGAAGAAATTGAGATGGGTGCATTTCAGATTATTGCTGCGGTAGGTACGGCAAGGAGCTGCTACATTGAGGCGATTCATGCGGCGAAGGCTCATGACTATGGGGAGGCTGAAAGGCTGATTGCCCAGGGGGACGAGTCATTTAATCAGGGTCATGATGCCCATCTGGAGATGCTGGGCAAGGAGGCAGAGGGGGATTCTGTTGCCTGCCTGCTGATTATTCATGCGGAGGATCAGCTGATGAGTGCTGAGGGCTTCAAGCTGATTGCCCTGGAGCTGATTGATGTGTACAAGGAAATGGAAAAGCTGGCCAAGTAAAATTGCCTTGGCTAAGTGAAGCAATGGTGTTACAATTGGAATATACAAGAAACTGAGAAGCAGGAGGATTTATTATGGCTTTACCAAAAGGTTTTTTGTGGGGCGGCGCGGTGGCTGCCCATCAGCTGGAGGGTGCCTGGAATGTGGGCGGCAAGGGGCCTAGCGTGGCTGATGTAATGACCGTAGGTGCGCCGGGAGTAGAGCGGAGCATTACGGATGGCATTATTGAGGGGGAGAATTATCCGAACCATGAAGCCATTGATTTTTATCATCGCTACAAGGAGGATATTGCCCTGCTGGCTGGCATGGGCTTCAAGTGCTTCCGCACCAGCATTGCCTGGACGAGGATTTTCCCAAAAGGGGACGAGCTTGAGCCGAATGAGGAAGGCCTGAAATTTTACGATGACCTCTTTGACGAGATGCACAAGCATGGCATGGAGCCGGTAGTAACCCTGTCCCATTTCGAGATTCCGCTGCATCTGGCCAATGAGTACGGCGGCTGGCGCAACCGCAAGATGATTGAGTTCTTTGTGCGCTTTGCCAAGGTGTGCTTTGAGCGTTACAGGGACAAGGTCAAGTACTGGATGACCTTCAACGAAATCAACAACCAGAGAAACACGGAGAGCCCGTTCCTGACCTTTACCAACTCCGGCCTTCTGTACAAGGAGGGGGAGGACAGGTATCAGGTGATGTATCAGGCAGCCCACTATGAGTTTGTGGCTTCTGCCATGGCGGTGATTGAGGGGCACAAGATCAATCCTGATTTCCAGATTGGCTGCATGATTGCCTTCTGCCCGACTTATCCTGCCTCTGCTGCTCCACAGGACCAGATTGCGGCTCTGAAGGAGATGGACAGGACCTATGTGTTTGCGGACGTGCATTGCCGGGGCCATTACCCAAGCTACATCCTGAAGGAGTGGGAGCGTTTTGGCACCGATATCAG
The DNA here is from genome assembly GCA_051866255.1 of Anaerovibrio sp. GTDB lineage: Bacteria > Bacillota > Negativicutes > Selenomonadales > Selenomonadaceae > Anaerovibrio. Next base: position 22,640 of record JBJDWY010000154.1, read on the forward strand.
GATGGAGCCTGAGGATTTGAAGATTATCCAGGAGGGCACTGTTGATTATATTGCCTTCTCCTACTACATGACCTTTACTACTGAGTATGATGAGTCCAATGTCCGCCATCTGGGCAGGGAGAAGAAGAATCCTTTCGTCAAGGCCAATGACTGGGGCTGGCAGATTGACCCGGCAGGCCTCCGCTATGCCCTGAACCTTTTGCAGGAGCGTTATGAGCTGCCGCTGATGATTGTGGAGAACGGCATCGGGCTCCATGAGACGGCAGAGGCTGACGGCATGATTCACGATGATGCCCGCATTGAGTATTTTGCCAACCACATCACTGAGATGAAGAAGGCAGTGGAGCTGGACGGCGTAACCCTGATTGGCTATTGCCCGTGGGGGCCTATTGACCTGGTATCTGCCGGTACCGGCGAGATGGAGAAGCGTTACGGCTTTATCTATGTGGACAAGAACAACAAGGGCGAGGGAACTTTGGACAGGAAGCCGAAGAAGTCTTATTACTGGTACAAGAGGGTAATTGAGACCAATGGCGAGAATTTGTCCAAGGAGATTGAGATGCCGGTGTAAGGCATAGATGTTATTTGCAAAATAAAAGAGCACAGGCTTCATGCAAGAAGTGTAGTGAAGCCTGTGCTTTTTTGATGACTGTATATGATATTTTCTTAATGCTCTCTGAACCATGCCTTCATTGTATCAAAGATTTTCACCAGCTGTTCTTCTTCAATGATATATGGCACCATTGAGTACATATAGCTGAGGAACGGACGGGAGAACACGCCCCGCTCATAGGCAAACTTCTGGTAGCCCCTGAGTGTGTCAGGATTTTTGACCTCGATGCAGGCACAGCCACCCATGATGCGGATTTCCTTGATGCGTTCATCGGCAAAACCGGCAAGCTCCCGGCGGGAGATAGACTCAATGCGCTTGATTTTTGCCATGTAATCCTCACGCTCAAAGATTTCGATGCCCTTGAGGGCTACGGCACAGGCCAGAGCGTTGCCCATGAAGGTAGGGCCGTGCATGAGGGCCTTGCGGTCATCATCGCTGTAGAAAGCATCGTAGACCTTGTGGCTGGCAACGGTAGCGGCATGGCCGATATAGCCCCCTGTCAGTGCCTTGCCCAGCACCAGGATATCAGGCAGCACCAGGTCGGCTACGAAGCGGTTGCCGGTGCGCCCGAAGCCTGTTGCCACCTCGTCAAATATCAGCAGCACATCGTATTGGCTGCACAGCTCCCGTGCCTTCTGCAAAAAAGATATGTCATACATCTGCATGCCACCTGCCCCCTGCAAAAGAGGCTCCACAATGAAGCTGTTCAGCTGGTCATGGTACTTGGCAAAGGCATCCTCCAGAGCCGGGATGGTGGTAGGTATATGGATGCAGCCAGCCTTTTGGTCAACTCCGTCCTTCTGCTCAAAGGCAAAATGGTAATCCTCGTCATCGCCAACTTCCATGGCCTTGAAGGTATCACCGTGGTAGGCCCGGTTCAAGGCCAGCACCAGGGGGCGTTTGTTGCCCTTGTTCACATGGTATTGGAGAGCCATCTTCAGGGAAACCTCTACGGCTACGCTGCCGGAGTCGGAAAAAAAGCAGTAATCAAGGTCTCCCGGCAGAAATTCCTGCAATTTGGCAGAAAGCTTTTGCACCGGCTCATGGGTAAGCCCTCCCAGCATCACATGGCAGAACTTGTCAGCCTGCTCCTTGATGGCTGCTGTCAGATCCGGGTGCTTGTAGCCGTGAATCATGCACCACCAGGAGCTGACGGAGTCAATAAGCTTTTGGTCCTTTGTGTAGAGATAGACACCCTCCGCATCCTCGATTTTGTAGGGCTCCTTCATGTTTTTCATCTGCTGGTATGGATACCAAATCATTTATTTCACCTCATCATAAAGATTTTTCAGTACATCAATATCTATGTGCAGGTCGGTGTCCCCCGGGGAGACCTTGGCCAGAGTAGGCAGCCCCGTCATGTATTCGCACATGCGGATGTTGTCATCCTCCATGATATTGCCAGGATGGTAATTGTTGAATATGACACCCTTTATAGGTAAATTATGTGCTTTCATGTACTCTGCTGTCAGCACCACGCTGTTGATGGTGCCCAGGCCTGCATCGGCAATCAGCAGGCTGCTCAGGTTCAGCTCCCTAATAACATCCTCCAGCTGGATTTTTGCCTCGTCAAAGCAGATAGGGCAGAGGATGCCGCCGCTTCCCTCCATGGTGATGAAGTCATACTCCCCTGCAAGCTTCTGGAAGCCCTCCCTAACTGTAGCCATCTTTACGGGATTGCCCTCAATTCTGGAGGCCAGGTGGGGAGAATAGGCATTTTCATAGATGTAGGGGCACATGGTCTCCAAAGGCTGGGCAATGCCGGAGGTGTTCTTGACAAAAAGGGCATCTCCCGGTATGAGGCTGCCGTCAGGGCGGCGGTCATTGCCGCTCATGGCAGCCTTGTAATAGGCGGCAGCTGCGCCATTTTCCGCCAATTTTTTGACAATGAGCCCTGTAACGTAGGTCTTGCCTATATCCGTGCCTGTGCCGGTGATGAAAATAGCCTTGCTCATGCTTCTGCCACCTCCTGCTTCAGTTCCTGTTCCTGAACTTCTGTATTCTTCGCATCTGTAGCTGACATGCCCTTTAATGTTGTCTTATAAGGGGGCGTTACATCCCTGCCCATGCCCTGCAGCATGCTGCGGTCGCTGCGGATGGTGGCACATGCCACAGTAGTCAGCATATTGCCGGTGATGGTGGCGGAGGCTCCGGCCCGGAAAGCAGTTTTCCCATCATTGGTCAGGAGCGCCCTGCCTGCTCCCAGGCGGATATTGGCCTCAGGATTGATGTAGCGGAAAAATGCCACCGTGCGGAGAATATCTGCTTCGCTTAATGATGGCAGGTGCTCAAGGGGCGTGCCGGGGATTGGCATCAGGGCGTTGAGGGGAATGGAGTCAATGCCCAGCTCCGCCAGGCTGACAGCCATGTCCAGCCGGTCTTCCCAGGTTTCTCCCATGCCGATGATGCCGCCGGAGCAGGCGCACATGCCTTCTGCCTTTACCAGCTTTAAGGTCTCGATCTTCATATCGTAGGTGTGGGTGGTGCAGATATTTGGGAAATTCCTTTTGGAGGTTTCAATATTATGATGATAGCTGGTGACACCTGCTTCATGGAGGCGGTGCAGCTGCTCTGCATTCAGAAATCCCATGGAAGCGCACAGCTCAATATTGCTTTCCTTGCTCATGGCGTTGTATGCCTCAATGGCGGCATCAAATTCATCGCCGGACAGGGAGCGTCCTGCCGTTACGATGGAGAAGCGGTGCACGCCTTCCCTCTCATGAAGCTTTGCCGCCTGTACAAATTCCTCCACAGGCAGGAACGGATAAGGTTGGCAGTCAGTGTGGTTGTGGGCTGACTGGGCGCAGAACTTGCAGTTTTCCGGACATTTGCCACTGCGCCCGTTGATGATGGCGCACAAATCAACGTGGTCACCTACGCAGGCAGCACGGATTTTGTCAGCTCCCTCACATAGCTCCTGCAAATCACAGGTCAGGAAAATGCTCAAATCGTCCTGCCGGGTAATGCGCCGCCCGGCAATAATTTCCTCCGCCAGCTTCAGCATATCGCCCTTTATCGCAGTTGCATTATTTTCAGTAGTCATGGGTAAAACTCCTTCGTAAACTTAATTTTTATTGTTAGTTTACATTGTAGTAGCCATTTTTCGTATTGTCAACCTATTTTCGATTCAAGTTAACACAGATAAATTTCAGTTTATCGTCGTGAAGGTACGAGACTTTTGGAACATTAACGGAT
>JBJDWY010000155.1:0-25961 GCA_051866255.1 Anaerovibrio sp.
TTTGCTATTTACTATGCTGCAACTTAGCACTTTTGATACTAGAAATTGTAATTTGCCAGTGCAGAAACTTGCAAAATGGCAAAATTTAATTCATAAGATTCTCAAAAATAATGCAACTAAAGTCATAAAATGGTACAATAATACTTGATAAGAGCAATGAGGATAGAGTTTAGCTTTTATCCGTTAAAAATTTTCAAGTTCATTATTTTATTCAAATAATATCAGAATAGCAGTATCATTTGGCAAGGGGATGACATAATGTCTAATTTTGCATTTTTGGCAGGTTTGACGAATTTCAAAATGTTTGCAGCAGCAGCTATAGAGGCAGAAAAAGTATATGCTACCAGCCCTGCCATGTGTGCTATTGGTTGCCGCAAGGCATTGGAATTAGCTGTTAAGTGGGTGTATGCCGCAGATAAAACCATTGAAATGCCATATAGGGATAACCTGCAATCCCTTATACATGAGCCATCCTTTAAAGATGCCGTAGATGAAAGAACCTGGGTAAAGTTGCCTTATATTATTAAATTGGGCAATCTTGCTGTGCATACAGAGAAAAATGTACGTCCAGAAGAAGTAATTTTCAGCTTAAAAGGATTGTTTGAATTTATTCAATGGATTAACTATTGCTATGGCAGTGATGATGAGCGTTTTTTTGATGAGAAGCTAATTCCTAAGAGGCGTTTGCAGCTTGATGTGGAAAAAATCAAAAAGCAGGAAAGCCTTTTGGCAATAAAAGATGAAAAGCTGAAAGATATGGAAAAGCAGCTGGCTGCAATGGCTGCCGAATTGGCAGCTGCCAAGGCTGTGCATACTGAACAGCGAAGCTTTAATCCGGAAGAAATTTCTGAGTATGAAACCCGCAAACGCTATATTGACCTTGATTTAAAATTGATGGGCTGGAAATTTAAGGGGACAGATGGCTACAACGTATCTGAGGAATATGAAGTCAATGATATGACTGGTGTGCTGGGGCAGAAGGGGTACATAGATTATCTGCTTTTTGGTGATGATGGCAAGCCGTTGGCTGTGGTTGAGGCAAAGAGGACTTCTCTAGATGCGAAAAAAGGCAAGATTCAGGCTGAGTTGTATGCGGACTGTGTAGAGCGCAAATTTGGGCGCAGACCATTTATTTTTTATACGAATGGTTTTGAGACTTATTTTTGGGATGATAAATCCATGCCGGACAGGCTGGTAAGTTCTGTTTTTAGCAAAGAAGATTTAGAAAAACTGATGAATCGCCGCTCGTTTGCTAAAGATTCCGGCATGTATGAAATAAATCGTGAGATTAGCGGGCGAAAATACCAGATGGAAGCTATCCGTTCCGTATGTGACGGTCTGAGAAAAAAAGTTAGGCGTCATCTCTTGGTGATGGCTACCGGGACAGGCAAGACACGGACAGCGGCAGGTCTGGTGGATGTTTTGTCCAGGTCTGGCAATGTCACTAATATCTTATTTTTGGCTGATCGCAGGGCATTGGTCAAGCAGGCAAGGGATGCATTCAAGGATTATCTGCCGAAGATGTCACTGTGCAATTTATGTGAGAATAAGCAGGATTATAATGCCAGGATAGTATTTTCCACTTACCCGACTATATTGGGGGCGATAGATGATACCAAATCCAAGGATGGCAGCATTTTATATACTCCTGCTCATTTTGATTTGATTATCATTGATGAGGCTCATCGCAGTATCTTTAAAAAGTACAAGGTTATTTTTGATTATTTTGATGCCGTGCTGGTAGGATTGACCGCTACCCCTAAGACAGATGTGGACACGAATACGTATGATTTTTTTCAGTTGGAGGATGATGTGCCTACTTTTGCTTATGAGTATGAAACTGCCGTAGAGGAAGGGTATCTTGTGCCCTACTACAATTATGAAGTCAAGACTAAATTTGTGTGCGAAGGCATAAAATATGATGATTTATCAGATGCAGAAAAACAGCGTTACGAGGAAGATTTTGCGGAAGATGATGTTGTACCGGAATATATATCCGAAAGCCTTATAAATAAGCGCGTATTCAACAAGGGGACTGTAGATAGGGTTATCACTGATTTAATGAACAGGGGCATTAAAATCAATGGTGGTGATAAGCTTGGTAAAAGTATCATATTTGCTGCTACCAAGGAGCATGCTAGGTATATTGTGGAACGATTTGATGCCTTGTACCCTCAGTATGCCGGACATTTTGCTTCACCTGTGGTGTGTTCCGATGATTATGCTCAGACTGTTATTGATGATTTTAAAATTGCCGACAAAAATCCCTTCATAGCTGTATCAGTTGATATGATGGATACAGGCATTGATGTTCCGGAAGCAGTAAATTTGGTGTTCTTTAAGAAAGTTCGGAGCAAAAGCAAGTTTTGGCAGATGATTGGCAGGGGAACACGGCTTTGCAAGGATTTAAACTGCGTAGATATTCAAAGCGGTGAATATGCTGATAAGAAATATTTTCTTATTTTTGATTATGGGCAGAATTTTGATTTTTTCAGAACCCATAAAAATGGTTTTGAAAATGGAACGGTGCAGTCTCTGACAGAAAGTATTTTTATAAAACAGGTGCGGCTAATCAAGGAATTGCAGGAGACGTTTTTTGCTGAGGCAAAATACCAGCAGTTTCGGGATGAGCTGATTGGGATTATTGTCGGACAGATTCAGGCGTTAAACAGGCAGTCTGTGGTGGTGCGCCTGAAACGCAGATATGTGGATAAATATAATCATGCAGATGCTTTTGCCTGCCTTAGTGAGGATGCCAAAGGAGAGCTGTGTATAGAATTAGCACCATTGGTATACAACGATGAGCAGGATGAATTTGCCAAGCGTTTTGATAATTTTATGTATGGCATGATGCTGGCATTTATTGGAAAGCACAGCTCCTTTAAATCCGCAAGGAAGCAGCTGATTAAGACGGCTGATATGCTTTTAGCTAAGTCGGTAATTCCTCAGATAAAAAATAAATTGCCGGAAATTAAGGCGGTGCAGGCTGATGAATACTGGGATGCTAACGATATACTGCTTTTTGAGCACACTAGAAAGCAGCTTCGTGACCTTATACAGCTTTTGTATGATGGCAGGAGAATGAAAATCATCAAGACAGTCCTCACAGATCCTGTTTTGGATGAAAAGGAAGGACAGCCGCTGCCTCAGGAAGAAAACTTTGAAAATTATAAAAGAAAAGTCAATCAGTATATTGAGGCAAACAAAGAAAGCCTGGCTATATTCAAGCTGACCCATAACAAGCCCATCACTGATGTTGAACTGGCTGATTTGCAGAATGTTTTTTTGCGGCAGCTGGGCAGTGAGGATGATTATAAAAAGGAATTTGGGGCAACGCCTTTGGGAATACTTATCCGCAATATTGCAGGTATGGATAAAGAAGCTGTTCGGGAAGCTTTTGCCGATTTTATTAACAGTCAAAAGCTTAACCAAAATCAGATTGTCTTTGTTGACAAATTGGTGGAGTATGTAAGGGTAAATGGGTATGTGAAGACAGGTGATGTTTTTGACCATGCGCCTTTTGACAAGCCAAAGTCAATGTATGATATGTTTGAGATGCCACAGATAGAGGAGATTTGGAATATTATTGATTCTTTTAGCAGGAACGCCCTTGTGCAGGATGATGCAGTGTAACTTATTTTCTAGTAAAATAGCAGGTAATAGTTTGAAAAATGAATGGAGGATGAGTTTGTCGTGGGGCAGGAATATATAATCATGCTGGCGATTTTACTGTGCAGTATAGTTGGTCATAATATGTCAGTGGCTTATGCAGCCGGAGCGGTTATAATTTTGAAACTGCTGGGATTGAATCAGCTGATAGATATTCTGGGAGATAAGGGGATAAGATGGGGCATTGTCCTTTTGACGGCAGCTATCTTCGTGCCTATTGCCACAGGCAAGATTACCTTGGAAAATATTTGGCACTGCTTTCAGAGTCCGGCAGGCATTGTTTCCCTGATTGTAGGAGCAGGGGTTGCCATTTTTGGCTATCTGGGCGTAGATTACATGAAGGCATCGCCGGAGGTGGCAACAGCATTGATTATAGGTACTATGATAGGCGTATTTTTCTTCAAGGGTGTTCCGGTAGGACCCTTGATTGCCTCCGGTGTGGTGTATGTGATTATGAGTATTGCTCAGAAATTTATGGGATAGTAGGTTAAATTATTTTTCGATCCTAAATTGCAATAAGAGCGTATCGATTGCTGTAATCGGTATGCATTTTTGTTTGCATAACTTTGCCCTGTCAAGGATTTTGTAGTAAAATAGTAGGTAATAGTTTTGCAGATGAAATGAAAGGATGAGATAGATATGGCTAAGATTAGTACAGGCTATACTCCTGAGATGGGGGCGAAGATGCGCAGCATGCCGGAGATTCATGCTAGGTATCAGCAGTGCTGCCAGAAATACAAGCAGTTCAGAAATTGCAGTGCGGAGTTTCGGGAGCAGAAGGTGATGATTTACTCGGAGCTGAAAACCCTGGGCTGGGTGCTGGGGAAGTCAGACCGGCAGGTAAATCAGGAAGCGAATTTTTAACAAAATTTGCTCATGTATTGCGAATATTGTAAACTTTTCCATACAATGATTTCTTATAGAAGTGTTATTTAGTAGTGTTATTTGATAGTATCAAAGGGGATTGATTTATGCAGGTAAATGATATTATACATGGGTTTAAGTTATTGCGGCAGGAGCAGGTGAAGGAAGCTGCTTCTGAGGCTTTTGAGTTTCAGCATGTGAAAAGCGGCGCGCGGCTTTTGTATCTGAAAAATACCGATGACAACAAGGTGTTTTCCATTTCTTTCCGCACGCCGCCAGCGGATGATACTGGTGTGCCGCACATTATTGAGCACTCTACCTTGTGCGGCTCCCGCAAATTTCCGCTGAAGGAGCCTTTTGTGGAGCTGGTGAAGGGCTCCTTGAACACCTTCCTCAATGCCATGACCTACCCGGACAAGACCATGTACCCGGTGGCAAGCTGCAACGACAAGGATTTTCACAATCTGATGGATGTGTACCTGGATGCGGTTTTCTATCCTTCCATATATGATAATGCGGAAATTCTCATGCAGGAGGGCTGGCATTATGAGATTGAGAGCCCGGAGGAACCGCTGAAATACAGCGGTGTGGTTTATAATGAGATGAAGGGTGCGCTGTCCTCCCCGGAGGATTTGCTGGAAAACCAGGTTATGCGGGAGCTGTTCCCGGACAATACCTATTCCTGTGAGTCCGGGGGCAATCCTGAGGCAATTCCGAATCTCACCTATGAGCAGTTTATTGAGTTCCACAGGAAGTATTATTCTCCTGCCAACAGCTATATTTATCTGTATGGCGATATGGATATTGAGGCCCAGCTGGAATTTATTGACAGGGAGTATCTCAGCCATTTTGATGTTGTGGAGGTGGACTCTGCCATTCCGTTGCAGGCTGCCTTTGACCAGGTAAAGCATATTGAGGGTGAGTATCCTATCGGGGAGGATGAGCCAGAGGATAGCAGAACCTTCCTGAGCTACAATCTGGTGATGGCGCAGGCTGGCGATCATGAGCTGATTAGTGCTATCGGGCTTTTGGAGCAGGCTCTTTTGAAGACACCGGCAGCACCTCTCAGAAAGGCATTGATTGATGCCGGTCTTGGCATGGATGTGTCTTCCCATTTTGAGACCAATGTGCTGCAGCCGTATCTTTCCATTACGGTGAACGGTGCGGAGGCTGACAGGGCAGAAAAATTCCAGCAGGTTATTCATGATACGCTGACGGAGCTGGTGGAAAAGGGCATTGACAGGACTATCCTGGAGGCTGCCCTCAATCTCATGGAGTTCCAGCTGAGAGAGGCTGATTTCGGCTCCTACCCGAAGGGGCTGATTTATAACATCATGCTGATGACTAACTGGCTTTATGACAAGGATCCGCTGGAAAAGCTCCGCTATGAGGCGGATTTGCAGGATTTGCGCAGCAAGCTGGATACTGACTATTATGAGCAGCTTTTGCAGGAGTATTTCCTGGAAAATAAATTTGCCGTGTCCGTGGTGATGAAGCCTGACAGGGAGCTGGCGGCAAAGCAGGAAGATGCCTTGGCAGAGGAGCTGGCGGCAAAGAAGGTTGCCATGTCTGAGGCGGAAATTCAGGCGGTGATTGAAACTACCGCCCGTTTGAAGCTGCGCCAGCAGACGCCGGACTCCCCAGAGGCACTGGCAACCATTCCTCTACTGAAGATTGAGGACATCAACCCGGAGCCGAAGCATATACCGCTGGAGGAGCGGCAGATAGATGGGGTGAAGGTGCTGTATACCCCGGCTGAGACCAATGGCATTGTCTACCTGAACCTGTATTTCCGGGCAGATGTAATACCTCAGGAGCTGGTGCCGTATGCCTATCTGTTCTCGGATATTATCGGGCTGGTGGATACGGAAAGCAGCAGCTACGAGGATATGACCAACAGGGTAAATATGCACACTGGCGGCATTACCTTCAGTCTGGAAAATCTGACTCTGGAAGGGGTGGCGGATTCCCTGCAGCCGATTTTCAGGGTGTCAGCCAAGGCATTTATGCGGAAGCTGCCGGAGCTGGCGGAGATTATGGGCGAGCTTTTGAATGAGACGAAATTCGAGGATAAAAAACGTATTTTGGAGCTTTTGCAGCAGAACCGCTCCGAGTTTGAGCTTGAGATGCTGCAATCCCCTGTGCAGGTGGCGTTGGCACGGCTCAATTCCTTTATATCCAAGGCCGGTGCTTATAATGAGCAGGGAGAGCTGTCTTCTTATCCTCTCCTGAAAAATCTCACGGATGAGTTTGAGGCCAATGCAGATGATTTCTGCGGCAAGCTGGCAAAGGTTATGAGCCTGCTGTTCAGCGCAAAGCGTCTGACTATCGGCGTGACGCTAGAGGAAAGCAATTATACTGCCTTTGCTGAGGGCATGAAGCCACTGCTGCTGAAGCTTCAGGAAAATACCGAGGCTGACAGGGCAGAAGCTGTTGCCTACGACTTCCAGCCAGCCCCGCAGCAGGAAGGCCTGCTGTCCTCCAGCCAGGTGCAGTATGTGGCCAAGGGAGCCAACCTGTACAGGCTTGGCTATGAGCTGACGGGGGCTTACCGGGTGCTGGAAATGCTTTTGAAGTATGAGTATTTCTGGATAAAGATCCGGGTGCAGGGTGGTGCCTATGGTGCCATGACACGGTTTAACAGCGATGGCGATATGATGTTTGTGTCCTATCGTGACCCGAATCTGGCGGAGACGGTGGAGGTATTTGACGGCACGGCTGAGTTCATCAGGAATTTTGAGGCTTCGGACAGGGAGATGGTGAAGTACATCATCGGTGCCATCAGTGGCATTGATACGCCTTTGACGCCGCGGCTTCTGGGTACTACGGCGCAGCGTATGTATTTCCGCGGCATTACCCAGGAGTCCCGGCAGAAGCGCAGGACGGAGCTTCTCAGGACTACCGTGGAGGATATCCGTGCCTTGGCTCCTGCCATTGATGCCTGCATGAAGGAAAACAATCTTTGCGTCTTCGGCAACGGGACGGTTATCAAGGAAAATGAGGGCCTGTTCGGCAGGCTGACCAATGTGCTGGAGTGAGGCTGTTTTTGCTTTGTGTCCCTGGTCACGGTTTCAGGGATTAGGGGCACAGTGAGGCAATTTGTCTTGACTTTCAGCAGGTAGCATGTAATAATAAAAGGAACATATTTCGATGGGAGGGTTTCTTTTGAAGGAGACAATTTTCAGGGGTGCAGGCGTAGCGATTATTACGCCTTTTACCGAGGATGGCATAAATTTTGATGAGCTGGGACGGATTATTGAGGACCAGATTGCAGGTGGCACCGATGCGATTATTATCACCGGCACTACCGGTGAGTCGGCAACCATGACCGATGATGAGCACAAGGCCGCTATTAAGTACGCTGTGGAGAAGGTGGCCAGCAGGATTCCTGTTATCGCAGGTACCGGCTCTAACGAGACGGCTTATGCAGTGCAGCTTTCCCAGTATGCGGAGGAGGTAGGTGCTGATGCACTGCTGGTGGTTACTCCGTACTACAATAAGTGCACTCAGAAGGGCTTGGTAAAGCATTTCACCACTATTGCTGATGCGGTGAATATTCCGCTGATTTTGTACAACATACCGTCCCGGACGGGTGTCAATATCCAGGTTCCTACCTTTGTGGAGCTGGCAAAGCATCCGCGCATTGTGGCCGTGAAGGAAGCCAGCGGCGATCTGAGTGCCGTGGCAAAGATCCGTCATGCCTGCGGTGATGCTTTGGCTGTTTACTCCGGCAACGATGACCAGATTGTGCCGATTCTGTCCCTGGGGGGCAGCGGTGTTATTTCCGTGCTGTCCAACGTGGCGCCGCAGATGGCTCATGACATCTGCCAGCTGTACTTTGATGGCAAGGTGAAGGAGGCCGCTGATTTGCAGATTGGTGCTATTGACCTGATCAGTGCGCTGTTCTGCGAGGTAAATCCGATTCCTGTCAAGGTTGCCATGCGGATGCTGGGCTATGCCGCAGGTCCTCTGCGCCTGCCACTGACCGAGATGGAGCCGGAGCATAAGGAGTTGCTGCGTGCAGCCTTGGAAGAGCACGGCTTGATTAAGTAAATATTGTTTTGGCAAGGGAGCTATCATGCAGTTTTGGGCTGTGTGGCAGCTCCTTTTTTGGTATAATATTATCAAGTATATATGTGGTTCCTTTGAGATTTGTAAAATAAAAGAGCATAAAAAGATAATGAGAATGATAAAAGATGATTGCAATAAAAGGATTGTTAAATGAAAACGAGGCTAGTGAAGGAGGAAAGTTATGCGAGGGGTGTTTGACATTGTAGGGCCGGTGATGATAGGACCATCCAGCTCCCATACGGCAGGTGCGGCAAGGCTGGGGCTGATGGCCGGCAAGATACTGGGAGAACGGGTGGTGAAGGCGGAGATACTGCTGCATGGTTCCTTTGCCCAGACCTACAGGGGGCATGGCACGGATAAGGCTCTGCTGGGTGGCATTATGGGCTTTGAGCCGGAGGATGAGCGGCTTAGGGACGCACTGGATATTGCCCATGACAGGGGAATAGATTATTCCTTTAGTCCTGTCGATATACCTGAGGCGCACCCCAATACAGCAGTGCTGACATTGACCGGGGAAAAGGGACGGACAGTGCGGGTGGAGGGGGCTTCCATCGGCGGTGGCAATATCCGCATCTCCCAGATTGGCGATTTTGAGGTGCATCTGACAGGCAAGTATCCTGCCCTGGTGGTGGTGCATCGTGACAGGCCGGGAGTGGTCAACAAGATTACCACGATTATTGCCAGGTACGGCATCAATATTGCCTACATGAAGCTGTCGCGGAAGAACCGGGGGCAGGAGGCCATGATGATATTGGAGACGGATGATGAGCTGACCGGCGAGATGATTGAGGATTGCAGCGCGGTGCCGGAGATTATCAAGGCATTTGCCATACCGTCCATCCGGGGAAGGGAGTGACAGGCGTTTATGATTAGTTTTAATTCGATTGCGGAGCTGGTTGAGCTGGCGCAGAAGGCAAATTGCCCTATCAGCCAGATTGTCATCCAGTGGGAAATGGAAAATAACTTTGTGGCGGAGGAAAAGCAGCGTGCCATGATGCTGAAAAACTGGCAGGTCATGGAGGAATCACTGAAGCGGGGGCTGACGAATTATGAGAAGTCTGTCAGCGGCCTGACCGGCGGTGATGCGGTGAAGCTCTATGCCTACCGCCAGCATGGCTATACCGGGGAGGCGGTGATGTCTGCAGCTGCCAGTGCCGTGGGCGTCAGCGAGGTAAATGCGGTGATGGGCAGGATTGTGGCGTGTCCTACGGCAGGCTCCTGCGGCATCGTCCCTGCTGCTATCTATGCCGCGGCAGAAAAAAATGGCAATAATATTGATGAGATTGTGGATGCCCTCTTTACGGCGTCAGGCATCGGCATGGTGGTGGAGGCGAATGCTTCCATAGCCGGTGCCTATGGCGGCTGTCAGGCGGAGTGCGGCACCGCTGCCGGGATGGCGGCTGGTGCGCTGGTGCAGCTGGCAGGGGGAACGCCTGAGATAGTGGGCAATGCCGTGGCACTGGCCATCAAGAACCTGCTGGGGCTGGCATGTGATCCGGTGGCAGGCCTGGTGGAGGTTCCCTGCGTGAAGCGCAACGGCTTTATTGCTGTGCATGCCATGGTGGCGACGGATATGGCTATGGCAGGAGTGCAGTCCGTCATTCCTGTGGATGATGTCATTGATGCCATGAACCGCATTGGGCGTTCCATGCCAAGCTCCATCAAAGAAACCGCCGAGGGTGGCCTTGCCACTACCAAAACAGGCTTGCGGCTGACAAAGGAGATTTTTGGCAAGTAAGCCGTCGGGCGAAGGAAGATAGGGCGATTAATAAAGTGATGCTGATGCGGCTAAAGTCTTATTCATTAAGAAAGCCAGGATTATAATTTAATTTTAATGGACATTTTCCTGATTTTGTAATAAAGTATATAGGTAATTGAAAATGTTACAAGTCAGGGAGGATGTTTCCAATGAAGAAATGTTTACAGCTTTTGTTGATGCTTTGCGTTCTGGTGCTGGGTGCTCAGAGTGCTTTTGCCGGTGGACTGCTGGGGGGAACCGGTGTAAGTGAGGACAGGGTTTATAACCAGGATGGCATGCTGAAAATCAAGACGCTGGCGATTGCAGCACCGATTTATAATGGTCCGAAGTCCGAGGGGGAGCCTGATGTTGAGGATTTGCCGGAGATTTTGATGGAAGGCACGCTGGCTGATAAAAAGGGTGTACTGAAATATGTTTCCTATCGTGATGTCTGCCAGAGTATCAAGGTAGCCAAGCATGTGGATATTCTGCGTCTTGACAGGAAAAAGGCTTTTGGCGAATACAAGGAAGCCATCGGCAAGTATGCGGATGCCTATGTTATAGTTACTGTTTCCAATGGCACAAGTATGAATGATGGTACTCGGTTGAATCTCTATTTTGAAGTATTTGATGCAAAGACAAACCAGATTGTTTATATGTATCATAAGCTGGCTCCGAAGTCCGCTACTCGCGATACCCTGCTCTATACTGAGATAGCCAAGGATTTCTACACTGATTTCATCAAGGCTCAGGAGAAGGTAGAGGAAGACAAGGAGAAGGAAGCAAAGGCCATCCTGAAGATGGAGAGGGATGCCGCTAAGAAGGCTGCCAAGGAAGCTGCAAAGAATAAGTAATTTGATGAAATATAAAAACTGCTGCATTTGAGGAGCGTTTCCCAGATGCAGCAGTTTTTTAGTGCGCTATTTCAGTATTTTGCTATTTAGTGTGCCAGGTAGATAGGCTTGATTTTGGCGTCTTCGGCAACGTTTTCCCGAAGAAAGCCGGCAGCCACCATGGCGTCCAGGACCACGAATTGGCGTTTTTTGGCCAGCATGAAGTCAACGTATGGGGAGTAGAGGGAAGGGGCGTTGGGAATGCCTGCCAGCATGGCGGCCTCCGGCAGTGCCAGCATGGCGGGCTCCTTGCCGAAATACCCTTCTGCCGCCTGTCCGATGCCGTAGTAGCCGGAGCCGAAATAGATGGAGTTCAGATAAAGCTCAAGGATTTCCTCCTTGGAGTAGTTCAGCTCCATATCCATGGCAAGGACAAATTCCTCCGCTTTCCTGCCCATGGTCTGCTCCTGGCTGAGAAACAGGTTCTTCACCAGCTGCTGGGTAATGGTGCTGGCACCTTCCTTTACCTCGCCGTATTGCAGGTTGACCAGGGAGGCGCGGAAAATGCCTTCCATGTCAAAGCCCCAGTGATTGTAAAACTTCCTGTCTTCCACGGCTATGACTGCCTGCTGCAGGGATTCAGGAATGTCTCGCAGCCTGACGTAATCTGCCTGCCGGGTACGGGCCTGGACGGCTTTTTTGAGGAAGATAACGCGGCTGATCCTGTCCAGGCTGGAGGGCTGCCCGTCAGATGGCGTGTCGCTGCCTGTGGCTTCGGCCTGTTTTTCAGATTGCTTTTGGGCAGTCTGCGCTGCTTTAGGCTGGTCACTGCCATCGTCTTCCATCAGTGCTTCTACTTCCTCAATGCTGCTGTCCTTATCAGTTTCCTTGGAGCTTAGCCTGCCAAGCTGGGACTTGATGTCCTCAGTATCGATATTTTCGATGCCGTCACCGATTTTTGTGCTAATATTTCTGGTGGTATTTTGCACCTTGACAAACATTTCGTTGTCGGACAGGTAAAAATTTGCTCCCCCGGCTATCAGGAAGGAAAGGCAGAAAACCACTGCCAGCAGGAATGTCCATTTTATGAAAGCTTTTATTTTTTTTATCAACATAATAATGTCCTTTGCCTTGAATATATATTGGTTATGATGTAAAATGAAGTGTTGTTGCATATATTATATCGCAATTCCGGCATTTTGGAAAATTTAGTTGCATATTTTGGCGCAGGGTGTTGCATAATATGCACAAAAGCTGTATAATTATAAAATCTAAAGGGGGAGTAGGATAATGAAAAAAGTTAGTATTATTGGCGCGACTGGTTATGCTGGTGCGGAATTGTTGCGTATTTTGCATAATCATCCAGAGGCTGAGGTTGTGCATATCACTTCCGAGAGCCATGCCGGGGAAGCCATTTCTGATATTTATCCACATCTGAAGGGCATTTACGACCAGGAGCTCATGAGCATGAAGGATATTGAGGTCATCGGCCAGGACAGCGATTTTGTGTTCATAGGGCTGCCTCACGGCCATGCCATGAAGGTGGGCAAGGCCCTGGAGAATATGCCTGTCCGCATTATTGACCTGGGAGCTGACTACAGATTTACTGATACTGATGTGTATGAGGCATGGTACAAGGTGCCTCACATCCACAAGGACGCCCCTCGTGTCTATGGCCTGGCGGAGCTTTATCGGGAGCAGATCAAGGATGCCAAGATTATCGGCAATGCAGGCTGCTACACTACTGCCAGCATCCTGGCACTGGCACCTCTTGCCAAGCATCATCTGATTGAGGTGGACACCATCGTGGTTGATGCCAAGTCCGGCGTGTCCGGGGCTGGCCGTTCCGCCAAGCAGGCAAACCACTTCCCTGAGCTTTATGACAGCTTCAAGGCTTATGGGGTGGCAACCCATCGCCATACCCCTGAGATTGAGCAGGCCATTGCCGATTTGTCCGGGGAGGAAACGGTGCTGAACTTCACTCCTCATCTGGTGCCTATGTCCAGGGGCATCCTGAGCACCTGCTATGCCAAGCTGAAGGAGGGGGTAACTGCTGATATGGTTACTGCCGCCTATGAAATGATGTATGGCAAGGAGTATTTCGTCCGCTTGATTGGCCTGGGAGGCTATCCTGCCACTAAGAATGTGCGGGGCTCCAACTTCTGTGACCTGGGCTGGCATATTGACCAGCGTACCGGCAGGGTGATTGTGCTGTCTGCCATTGATAATCTGGTGAAGGGCGCGGCAGGCCAGGCTGTGCAGAACTTCAATATCGCCAGCGGCTTTGATGAAAAGCTGGGGCTGGATATGGTGCCTGTATATCCTTGATGTAAATTTGTAATAATTTTGATAGAGTAAACTGTTAATAGCTTTGATGATTTTGATAGTGGAAATATTGTAGATATTGTAGATAGTGTAGATAGTGTAGGAGGAACGGATATGTTTAGTGAAAAGAATGCGGCTGCCGGTGTAACCTTTCCAAAGGGGTTCAAGGCTGCCGGTGTAAAGGCTGGCATCAAAAAGAGCGGCAATCTTGATTTGGCGCTGATTTATACCGAGAAGGAAGCTGCTGTGGCAGGCGTGTTCACCAAGAATGCAGTGGCTGCAGCTCCTGTAATTGTTTCCCGTGAGGTTGTGAAGGGCGGCAAGGCTCATGCCATCGTTGCCAATGCAGGCTGCGCCAATGCCTGCACCGGCGAGACAGGCCTTGCCAACGCAAAGAAGATGGCGGCTCTGGCAGCTGCCGAAGTTGGCTGTGCTGCTGAGGAAGTGCTGGTAGGCTCTACCGGCATCATCGGCGTGAACCTGCCGATGGACAAGCTGGAAGCTGGTATCAAGGCTGCTGCCGCAGAGCTGTCCGAGGACGGCAGCAAGAATGCAGGCAACGCCATTATTACCACAGATACCTATTCCAAGGCTTGCTCCTGTGAGGTGGAGATTGGCGGCAAGGCTGTACGCTTCGGTGCCATTGCCAAGGGTTCCGGCATGATTCAGCCGAATATGGCTACCATGCTCTGCTACATCACCACTGATGCCAATATTTCCAGCCAGCTGATGCAGAAGGCTCTCTCTGATATTGTGGAGGTTTCCTTCAACATGATTTCCGTTGATGGCGACATGAGCACCAATGATACCGTGCTGGTGCTGGCAAATGGTGAGTCCGGTGCCCCGGAAATCACGGATGGCTCCCCTGAGTATGACAAGTTCTATGCAACTTTGAAGGAAATCTGCCAGGAGCTGTCTAAGCGGATTGCTGCTGATGGTGAGGGGGCAACCAAGTTCCTGACCATCAATGTAAGCGGCACCAAGACTTTTGAGGATGCCAAGACCGTTGCCATGAGCATTGCCAAGTCTCCGCTGGTGAAGACTGCCTTCTTCGGCGAGGATCCGAACTGGGGACGCGTTATCTGCGCAGTAGGCTATGCAGGTATCCCGATGGTGCCGGAAAAGACAGTGATTAAATTTGGCGGCATTCCTGTCTATGCCAACGGCCTGGGGGCAGAGTTCAAGGAAGAAGACATTCACAAGGTTATGGCAGAGCATGATATTGTGATTGATGTGGAGATGGGCATGGGCGATGCAGAGGCTACTGTATGGAGCTGCGATTTCTCCTATGAGTATGTGAAGATTAACGGTGAGTATCACACCTGATGTATGTGCATAATGAGGCATATTTAGATACATTGCATGTTTGTGTACATGCAGTGTGTGCCTATATTGTGGCGATGAGGTATAGATTATGGCGATAATGAAGCATGCTGAAAAAAAGGCAGGTACCCTCATTGAGGCACTGCCGTATATTCAGGAATTTTATGGCAAGACCATCGTGGTAAAATACGGCGGCAATGCCATGATAAACGAGGATTTGAAGCACAAGGTCATGGAGGATATCAGCCTCCTGAAATATGTGGGCATCCGTCCTGTCATTGTGCATGGGGGCGGCCCTGATATTACCCACTTCCTGAAGAAGGTGGGCAAGCAGTCGGACTTTGTCAGCGGCCTGCGTGTTACGGATGAGGAAACTGTGGAGATTGCCGAGATGGTGCTGGATGGCAAGGTCAACTCCGATATTGTCAACATGCTGAACTGCCGCGGCGTCAGGGCGGTGGGCCTCAGCGGCAAGGATGCAGGGCTCATCAAGGCCAGCAAGAAGATGGCTACTGTCTATGATGAGGCAGGCAACACGGAAAAGGTTGATATCGGCTATGTAGGCCAGGTGGAGTCCGTGGATACCCGTATTTTGCAGGATTTGCTGGACAATGGCTACATCCCGGTGGTTGCGCCAATCGGCGTAGGGGAGGATGGCGAGAGCTACAACATCAACGCGGATTATGTGGCGGCGGAGATTGCCGGTGCCCTCCATGCGGAAAAGCTGCTGCTGCTGACGGATATTGAGGGCGTGTACAAGGATTTCAACGACAAGGACAGCTTTATTTCCTCCCTGACTGTGGAGGAAGCCAAGGGCTATATAAAGGACGGCACTATCTCCGGCGGCATGATTCCGAAGATTGAGGCCTGCCTGAAATCCATTGAGTGCGGCACCAACAAGGTACATATCATTGATGGCCGCCAGCCTCATTCCATTATCTTGGAGCTTTTGACCAACAGCGGTATCGGTACCCAGGTCGTTAAATAAAAATCGAGGTGTAAGTGAAATGCAATTAACTGATGAACAGATTTATGCCAAGGATGCCCATGACTATCTGCCGGTGTTTGCCCGTTACCAGATTGTGCTGGACCATGGCGATGGCGTTTATGTATATGATTCCCAGGGCAAAAAGTACATTGACTTTCTGGGAGGCATAGCCGTAAACGTGCTGGGGCATAATCATCCTGAGCTGGTGCAGGCCATCGCGGAGCAGGCCGGGAAGATGATTCACTGCTCCAACCTGTATTATACCCAGGTACAGGCGGAGGCTGCGGAGAAGCTGGTGAAGCTTAGCGGTCTTGGCAAAGTCTTCTTTGGCAACTCCGGTGCGGAGGCCAATGAGGGCGCCATCAAGGTGGCAAGAAAGTACGCCCATAGTATTGCCCCGGATAAGTCCCAGATTATCTCTGCCATCCACAGCTTCCACGGCCGTACTATCGCTACCCTGACTGCCACCGGCCAGCCGAAGTATCACGAGGGCTTCGGGCCGCTGCCGGAGGGCTTTGACTATGTGCCTTACAACGATATTGAGGCACTGGAAAAGCTGATGAGCGACAAGACTGCTGCCGTAATGCTGGAGCCGATTCAGGGGGAGGGCGGCGTTCATGTGCCGGATGTGGAGTACATGCAGAAAGTGCGCCAGCTGTGCGACAAGTATGATGCCGTGCTGATTTTTGATGAAATCCAGAGCGGCATGGGCAGGAGCGGCAAGTTCTTTGCCTATGAGAATTATGGCATCAAGCCGGATGTGGTTACCCTTGCCAAGGGACTGGCCGGGGGCGTGCCAATCGGCGCCTTCATTACCACAGACAAGGTGGCGGCAGCCCTCCATGCCGGTGACCACGGTTCTACTTTCGGCGGCAATCCGCTGGCCTGCGCGGCAGCCAATGTGGTGCTGGACAATGTAGGTACTGAGGCATTTTTGCAGCATGTCACTGAGATGGGTGAGTACATGAAGTCACGCCTTGAGGCCATGCAGGCGAAGTTCCCGGCTCTTATTAAGGAAGTCCGGGGCATGGGGCTGATTCTGGGCATGGAGATCACCAAGCCTGGCCGCGAGATTGTCAATGCCTGCCTTGCGAAGGGGGCAATCATCAACTGCACAGCCGGCAACGTGCTGCGCTTTGTGCCGCCATTGATTGTTACCAAGGAGCATATTGACGAGGTCTGCGATGCAGTTGAGGCCGTGCTGCCCCAGTATGCAGAATAAGGCAATAGCACAGCATTGGCAATAAAACAGCACTGCATTTGCAATAAATATGTAATAATATTGTATACCCATGCAGCAGAAGGTTTATTTTCTTCCTTTAATGTAGTATAATATACGCTGTTGGTGTACATAAGTATATATGCGTTACGCTTATAGGAGGTTATAAAATGTTAAAAGGCAAGGACATGCTTTCCATCCATGACCTTTCCGTGGATGAGGTAAATGAAATCCTGGCTTTGGGCCATGAGCTCAAGGCAAAGCAGAAGGCCGGCATTGAGCATCATATCTTGAAGGGCAAGACTCTGGGCATGATATTTGAGAAATCTTCTACCCGTACCCGCCTTTCCTTTGAAACAGGTATGTATCAGCTGGGCGGTCAGGCACTGTTTCTGTCCAACCGCGATTTGCAGCTGTGCCGTGGCGAGCTTATCAAGGACACTGCCCGGGTTATGTCCCGTTATCTGGACGGCATCATGATTCGTACCTTTGGTCATGACAGGGTGGAGGAGTTTGCCAAATGGTCTGACGTGCCTGTTATCAATGCCCTGACTGACCTGTTGCATCCTTGCCAGGTTCTCACTGACCTGCTGACCATTCAGGAGTACAAGGGCAAGAATCTCAAGGGCCTGAAGATGGCATATATAGGTGACGGCAACAACATGACCAATTCCTACATGTACGGCTGCGCCAAGGCAGGCATTGATTTTGTTTCCGCCAATCCGAAGGGCTTTGAGCCTGATATGCAGGTTTTTGAAAATGCCTGCAAGGATGCGGAGGAAACTGGCGCCACCATCAAGCTGGTGAACGACCCGTTTGAGGCAGCCAAGGATGCCGATATCGTGCTTACTGACACCTGGGCCAGCATGGGGCAGGAGGACGAGCACGAGGAGCGCAAGAAGATTTTCAAGGATTATCAGATCAATGCGGAGCTTCTGACTGTGGCTGACAAGCGGGTTACCGTTATGCACTGCCTGCCGGCTTACCGGGGTGAGGAAATCACCGATGAAATCTTTGAGGCTTACGCTGATGTAATCTTTGATGAGGCTGAGAACCGCCTCCACACCCAGAAGGCGGTTATGGCTCTCACAATGGGCTGATAAATATTATTTATATTATATAGAGATTATTTTTTATGATTATTGCTGTATTATCTGTGGCGATAATCAGGCAACAATGATTAAGGAGTTTTAAATATTATGGCAGAATTTAAGAAAGTCGTATTGGCATATTCCGGTGGTCTTGATACCTCCGTTATCATTCCTTGGCTCAAGGAAAATTATGGCGGCTGTGAAGTTATTGCCTGCTGTGCCGACATCGGCCAGGGGGATGACATGCAGGCTATTCATGACAAGGCTCTGCGTTCCGGCGCTTCCAAGTGCTACATCCTTGACCTGACTCAGGAGTTCCTGGAGGAGTATGTATGGCCAACCCTGAAGGCTGGTGCCGTATATGAGGGCAAGTACCTGCTGGGAACTTCCTTTGCCCGTCCGCTGATTGCCAAGCGTCTTGTTGAGGTGGCAAAGAAGGAAGGCGCAGAGGCTATTGCCCACGGCGCTACCGGCAAGGGCAACGACCAGGTTCGCTTTGAGCTGACTGTCAAGGCTCTGGCTCCTAACATGGCTATTGTGGCTCCTTGGCGTGAGTGGGATCTGCTGTCCCGTACTCAGGAGATTGAGTATGCCAAGGCTCACAACATCGACATTCCTACCGACAACAAGAAGTACTCCATGGATAAGAACATCTGGCATCTGTCCCATGAGGGCTCTGATTTGGAGGACCCTTGGAATGAGCCTCAGAACGAGATGTACCTGGTATCCAAGGCTCCTGAGGAGGCAGCTGACAAGCCTGAGTATGTAACCATTGATTTTGAGAAGGGTATTCCTGTAGCTGTTAATGGCAAGAAGATGGGTGCTGTGGAGCTCCTGACCGAGCTGAATGATATTGGTGCACGGAACGGTGTGGGCATCGTTGATATCTGCGAGAACCGCCTGGTGGGCATGAAGTCCCGTGGCGTATATGAGAATCCGGGCGGAGCAATCCTGTTCTATGCTCATCGCGAGCTGGAGTATCTCTGCCTTGACCGTGCTACCTATCACTACAAGGAAGGCGTAGCAATCCGCTTTGGCGAGCTGGTTTATGATGGCATGTGGTTCTGCCAGCTCCGTGAGGCTCTGTCCGCTTTCGTTGACAGCACTCAGGAGACTGTAACCGGCACTGTTAAGCTGAAGCTCTACAAGGGCAACATCATGAGCGCAGGTGCCAAGTCCCCTTATTCCCTGTACAATCAGGAATTTGTAACCTTCGAGGAAGACCATGTTTACAATCAGGCTGATGCAGAAGGCTTTATCAACCTCTTTGGCTTGCCACTGAAGGTTCGTGCCCTGATGCAGGAAAAGGCAGGTCAGTAATTATGGCAGAGCAGCTCTGGGGCGGACGATTTTCCAAGTCCACCGATGAGATGATTAATGATTTTCAGGCTTCTATTGATTTTGATAAGCGGATGTATAACGAGGATATTGCCGGTTCCATCGCCCATGCTACCATGCTGGCGAAGGCAGGCATTATCTCCGAGGCAGACCGGGATGACATTATCAGCGGCCTGAAGGATATTTACAAGAAAATCGAGGCGGGCAATTTCTCTTTTGAGGTTGCCCTTGAGGATATTCACATGAATATCGAGAAGCGGCTGACTGACGCCATCGGCGAGGCTGGGGGACGCCTGCATACGGCCCGCAGCCGCAACGACCAGGTGGCGCTGGATACCCACATGTTCATCCGCCGTCAGGTGGTTGAGGTGGAGAAGCTGATTCTCGATATGCAGGCGGCACTGGTGGAAGCGGCAGAGAAGTACAGCGATGTGATTATGCCGGGATATACCCACCTGCAGCGTGCTCAGCCGATTTTGTTCTCCCATCACATGATGGCCTACTTCGGCATGCTGAAGCGTGACTTTGACCGCTTCAAGGGCGTTTATGACCGCTGCGACATCATGCCGCTGGGGGCTGGTGCCCTGGCTGGCACCACCTTCCCTATTGACCGTCCTTTCGTGGCGGAGCAGCTGAATTTTGAGGCTATTTACAGCAACAGCCTTGATGCAGTGTCTGACAGGGACTACATCATGGAGTTTTTGTCTGCTGCCTCCATCCTGATGGTGCATCTTTCCCGTCTCAGCGAGGAAACCATCCTGTGGTGCTCCCGTGAGTTCTTCTTTATTGAGCTGGACGATGCCCACTGCACCGGTTCCTCTATGATGCCTCAGAAGAAAAATCCTGATGTATCTGAGCTGGTTCGGGGCAAGACCGGCCGTGTCATGGGCCATCTCATGGCCATGCTGACTACGGTGAAGGGGCTTCCGCTGGCATACAACAAGGACTTGCAGGAGGACAAGGAAGGCATTTTTGATGCCATTGACACCATCAAGTTCAGCCTGGCAGTGTATGCCCGGATCATGCGTGGCATGAAGGTGCGCAAGGATGTAATGCGCCGTGCCGTGGCAGAGGATTTCTCCAATGCAACTGATTTGGCAGACTATCTGGTGAAGAAGGGGCTGCCTTTCCGTCAGGCTCATGCCGTTTCCGGCAAGGCTGTCCACTACTGCATCGAGCAGAATAAGTGGCTGGCTGATATGACCATGGAGGAGCTGAAGGAGCTTTCTGATTTGTTTGAGGAAGACATCTATGATGCCATCAGCCCTGAGACCTGCGTGAAGAATCGCAATTCCTATGGCGGCACTTCCTACCAGCAGGTGGAGATGCAGCTGAAGCTGGCGGCTGAGATTATGGCAGATGAAAAGTCCTATGTGGCTGAAAAGGATGCCAAGCAGGCAAAAGTAGAAGCGTAATAAAAATGTGATTTAATATATTGGCGGCGGTGCGGCATAGTAGCTGCACTGCCCTTTTTTTAGGATTTGGTAGTGATAATGTGAGTAAAACTATGAAGGGGGCAATCTGCCTTTCACTGGCAGGAACCATCTGGGGCGGCCTGTTTCTGGCTGTGCGGCTGGTGGTAGGGGCGGTGGAAGCGATTCCCCTGGTATGGATGCGCTATATTCTGGCGTTTTTTGCCCTGTATGCTTTGGGCTGCTGCCGTCATGTGTCCTGGAAGATTGACAGGAAGGACTGGAAGCTTCTGGCATTGGTGGGGCTTATCGGGCAGACCTTGTCCATCGTCACCCAGGAGTCGGGAACCCTCCTGACCTCGGCGCAGACCGGCTCCACCATTACGGCGGCTACCCCGGCCTTTATGGTGCTGTTCGGCTGGTGGATATTGAAGGAGCGGCTGACCTTGGGGCGGATTATGTCCGTGGTGCTGGCTACTATTGGCGTGCTGATGATTGTCTATGACCCGGATAATTTTCAGGTGAATTTGCTGGGGGGATTTTTCCTCTTTGTGGCGGCATGGACCTGGGCACTGATGGCAGTGTTTTTAAAACTTCTGACCCGATACTCGCCCATTGTGCTGACCTTTTATGGGTTACTGGTGGCGCTGGTGTGCCTGGCACCTTATTCTGTGTGGTGGCTGGCAACCCAGGCGGATTACAGCCTGCTGTTTACCCCACAGGTATTGCTGAGCATCGGCTATATGGGGATTATCTCCACCACCGGCGGCTTTGTGCTGTGGAACGAGGGCTTATTGTATATGGATGCTTCTACGGCAGGGCTGTTCATGTTCTGGCAGCCCATTGTGGGCACATTTTTGGGCTGGCTGCTGCTAGGGGAGCCGGTGACCTTGTGGTTTTGGCTGGGAGCGGCATTGATTGTCATAGGCGTAGTCATGGCTATGGGCAGTCCGCAAAAGGCTTGATATGTTTTTATGTGGGGTTATTTTCTAAAAAATTGCAAAGTATGAAAGAATTAGCAGGATTTTTGCGTTTTTTGTAGAATTTATAATACAGCGTAAACTATATCATGGATATGGATATAATATGGAGGGGTTATTATGTTCAGTCGTTTATTTGGGGATAAAAAGAAAAAGGAAGCAGAGCCAGAACCAGTCAGTCAGGTTAAAGCAACAGTTTCACCAAAGCCTGTGCCTGTGCAGCAGAAAGATATGAAAATTGCTTATTTAAGCAAAAGCGAGCTTGATACGGCTCATTTACGGGAGCTTACTGATGTGGCGGAGGGTTGTGCGCTGATTATGGGCTTTGTTTCCTCGGATTTGAATCTGGAGGAAGTTGCCCTGGCTATAAAGAAAGAGGTTTCAGCCTCAACGAAGGTTATTTTGCTGACAACCTCCGGGGAGCTTTGCCGGACAAAGGGAAGCCGTACCTTCTACTGCAATGATGCAGAGGGGCGGGCGAAGCTTTTGCTGCAGGCTTATTCCAATCGGATGATTGAGGATAGCTATATTATGAGTATTCCGCTTTCCAATAGCGACCTGCGCAGGGGCGTTGTTGAGATGAGCGTCAATGACCGTGTAGCGGCTATCCGCCGTGAAATCGAAAAGCACAAGGTTCCATTCCGCATCAGTGTTGCCCATAGCTTTGCCATGATTTATGTGGATGGGGCTTCCAGCAGCGAGACTTTTGTTTTGCAGGCAATGTATGAAACCGGCAGGTATCCTATTCCGTTTATTGGCGGCAGCTCCGCCGGTGATTTGACCTTTACCCATACCTATATTTACGATAATAACAGGTGCCTGGAAAATCATGCCGTGATTACGCTGTTTCGCCTCAAGCATGCCTACCGCTATGGCATCCTGAAAACCCAGTCAGGGGAGCGCACCAGTGATTCCTTTACTGTCAGCAGCGGCAACACAGCCCTGCGCTATATTGAAACGGTGGAAGATGCCTCTGGCCGTCCTGTTTCTTTTATCAAGGCCCTTAAAGACCACTTTGGTGTCAATACTGTGGATGGCGTGCAGGAAAAATTGCAGGGGTATACCTTTGCAGCAGATATTAACGGTGAGGACTTCTTCCGCAATGTTGCCAGCATCGATGAGGCTAATGACAGGATTTCCTTCTTCTGTGACGTGGTCACCGGTGAAAAGCTCTACCTGATAAGGAGGCAGTCCCTGGAGGCTACCCTTTCCCGTGACCTCAGGGAGTTTGCCAAGGGCAAGCCGGAGCCTATCGGCGGCATACTGAATGACTGCCTCCTGCGCCGCCTTGGCTATCCAGAGGATACAAAGCACATGGATTTCTTTGCAGATATTCCTGTGGCCGGTTTTTCCAGCTTTGGCGAGATTGCCGGTCTCCATGTGAACGAAACGCTGACGGCAATCTTTTTCTATCATGTTCCGGAAGGACAGAGCTTCTCGGACCAGTATATTGACAATTTTGCTTCCACCTATGCAGAATGCAATGCATTCTTTTATAGGCGTATTATTGCCCGGCAGAAATCTACGGAAAAGCTCAAGGATAACCTCATTAGCATGTTCAATGACTATCATGCCAAGATGCCGGGGATTGTCACTACCATCAATCGCATAGCGGATGATGTGGAGATGATTAAGGGCACCATCAGTCAGATTTCTGGCAGCATCGGTGACCAGAAGGAGCTTTTCGCCCAGATGATTTCCCGCAATCGCGAGATTACCCCGAAGCTGGATATGCTTTCCCAGAGCACCCAGAAGATTGACGGGGTAATGAAGATGATTAATGAGATTGCCTCCCAGATTAATCTTCTTGCCCTCAATGCCGCCATTGAGGCTGCCCGTGCCGGTGAGGCAGGCCGCGGCTTCTCCGTGGTGGCACAGGAAGTCCGCAAGCTTTCGGAAAACACTCAGAGCAGCCTGTGTTCTTCTGATGAGGCAATTAAGATGCTCATGCACGACGTGGCCGAGATTAATAAAAATCTGCTGGATAATAAGGATTTTGAAGAAAAAATCGGCAATTTTGATGCTAATTTTGCTGCTGAAATGGAAAAGCTGCAGATTACCTTTAGTGAAGGTGTTGAGCACATCTATCAGTCTATCCAGTCCATACAGGAGATTGAGGAAATCAACAAGCGTTCCTCGGAGGAAATGGAGAAGCTGTCCCAGGTTCTCTACAATATTGAGATGGGTATCTGATGGAGCCATGGAAAATGCCTGTCATGTAATATGATGATGCAACTAAAATATAGCACTTTAAAGCAATTTAAAGCAGCCCGCCGGGCTGCTTTTTTGCAGGTCAGTAGGAAACAATAAGGCGGTGAGAGATTATTAATCATGCTATAAAGTTTTTCTGTTGTTTGTTTGCAAATATAGTATAATTATGTAAAGTCGTATGTAATAAGCGAATAAATGTATTCAAAAGCAAGAAGATGGTGAGAATATGGGAAAGATGCTGGTTTATCATGGTAGTTATACTGAAATAAGGAAGCCGGAAATTCGCAAGGGGCGCAATACCAAGGATTTTGGCAATGGTTTTTATTGTACTGTCATCAAGGAACAGGCGCAAAGATGGGCAAAGAGATATCGGTCTTCGGTAGTGAATGTCTATTCCGCATTGATTGATGAAGATTTAAGGATTTTGGAATTTGCCAGTATGACAGAAGAATGGCTGGATTTTATTATTGCCTGCCGGTATGGGGAATATCATGATTATGATATTGTAATTGGTGCGATGGCTAATGACCAGATTTACAATTACGTTTCGGATTATATGGAGGGGGTTATTACACGCAAGCAGTTTTGGGCATTGGCTAGATTTAAGTATCCGACTCATCAGATTAATTTTTGTACAGAAAGGGCTTTGCAATGCTTACGGTTTGAATATAGTGAGGAAGTGGTAAAATGATGCAGGGGCGTGAATTACAGAAAAACAATGATTTATTTTTCACTTGCAGCTTGATTGCTTATATTGCCAGGCGGACGAAAAATAAGCCTGTGGATGTGGTTGATGCATTGGGAGAGGAAAATCTCGCAAAAATATATGAGCTGGCAGATGTTTATCATAGTGACAATATTGACAGAGTTAGTGATGATTTTATTGAGGAGTGCCATATTCAGCAGGGAACTTTTGACAACGTGGCAGAGTGTGAATATTCTGTGCCTACTCATTGGGATATCGGCAAGGTGTACAAGAGGCTGATCCTGATGGTGGAGGCAAAAGAGCAAAAGGGGGTTGTCAATGCGTTGCTGGCGGCATATCATTCAAAGGTTTCAGATTTGATTGAGGACTATAATAGCAGCTTCTATTATGATAATCCGCAGACAATATTTGCTACCTATGAGAATGATGGCATACCTGAATAAGTGATTTCGGCTGTTGATTGCAGGTTTGATTTTTTTGGTGGTATAGTCAGGCATATGAGAGAAGACAGGGAGTGCTATGATGGATAAGAAAATCGCGAAATTGATGGTGGTGATGATAGAGTATGACAAGGGCGATGCCAGGCGGATTCAGCATTTTGTCAAGGTGCATGATTTGGCAGCGGCTATCGGCACATTGGAAGGTATGGGACCGGATGAACTTTTTGTGCTGGAGGCGGCAGCAATCCTTCATGATATAGGCATACATGTGAGCGAGGCAAAGTATGGCAGCTGCAGCGGCAAATATCAGGAACTGGAAGGACCAGGCGAGGCGGAGAAGCTGCTTCGTCAGCTGGGCGGCTTTACGAGTGAACAGATTGAGCGCATCAAATACCTGATTGCTCATCATCATACTTATACGGAGATAGATGGGCTGGATTATCAGATTTTGGTAGAGGCGGATTTTCTGGTAAATCTCTATGAGGATAATGCGCCTGCTTCTGCTGTTAATAGCGTGCAGGAGAAGATATTTAAGACAAAGGCGGGACTTGCTATGCTGGGGAATATGTTTGCAGCGGATTAATGGAAGTTTAATGGCAGTTTGTCGTAGTGCTTGATTGTTACTTCGTGCATATACTGATGACGTAGTTTGATATTTCGTGGACTCTGTTCAGACATTATAAAGGGACAGGTAGCGGCAGTACCCATAGAAAACTCGCTCTCGCTCTTAGCACAGCCTCACGCTTCTAAGCT
>JBJDWY010000156.1:0-25730 GCA_051866255.1 Anaerovibrio sp.
CTATGGGTACTGCCGCTACCTGTCCTTTTATAATGTCTGAACAGAGTCCACGAACCACCAAACTATTTCATTCAGTATATGCTCGTAGTTACAAACAAGCACTACGACAAACTGAAATTTAAATTTACAAAGGTATTGACAGTCAGGCATTAGCTGTATATAATAATAGTGTATATACACGTAATATAAAAGGATATCCGATTATGAGCAAAAATGAAAAAATGGGCTTGTACCCCAAGCCTTCCAGTCCCTGCAACTGCATGAACATCCGCAGGGCATCCAGGGCGGTATCCCAGTTTTATGACTCGGCGCTGGAGCCCGGGGGGATTTCCCTCAACCAGTTCGGCATGCTGAATGTCATAGACAGCATGCAGTCTCCCGGTATCAGTGAGCTGGCAGGGGAGTTCCGCATTGACCGCACCACCATGAACAGGAATCTGAAGCCCCTTTTGGAAAAGGAGCTGATCTGCCAGCGGCAGGGCAGTGATGCCAGGCGCCGGGAGATTGTCCTGACGGAGAGGGGCCACGCCGCCCTGCAGCAGGGCATGAAGCTGTGGGAGGATGCCCAGAAGGCACTGGAGGATTATCTGGGGGCTGATGAGCTAAAGCAATTGAAAAATACCCTTTCCAAGCTGGAAGCACTGGTGCCCTGAGAAATTTTCACTATATGGGCATCAGCAGGGCTTTAAAATAAAGGGTGTATATGCACTTATCAAAAAGAGCCCTGAGAGAAGCAGCAAGAGTTTAACAAGAAAATTGGAGGCAAATAAAATGAAAAACGTAGTATTGGAAAATATCGGCAAACTGAGCGAGGTAACTGACAAGCTCTTTGAGAAGGAAAAGCTGGGGCTGACCGGCATGGAGATTTCCATCAACAATCTGGCAGCCAATGAGGGCAATCCCTTCGTGCATACCCATCAGCAGAATGAGGAGCTGTATATCGTCATCAAGGGAAGCGGCATTTTCTACGCTGACGGTGAGGAATTTGGCGTGCAGGAAGGCTCCCTCATCAGGGTGGAGCCGGAGGCAGAGCGTGCCATTGCGGCAGGCGGCCAGGGCATGACCTATATCTGCATCCAGGCGGCCAAGGACAGCCTGAAGCAGTACACCATGACGGACGGCAAGCTCAGTGACAGCAAGGCTTCCTGGATGTAAGGCAATATCAGGCACAAACATTTCTTGCATTAGCGGGCTTTTTTTGTTAAAATGTGAATTGATATATTTTAATGGCTGTGAACAGGCAGAGTACATCAGAAAGGGCTGTCAGAGAGAGTTCCCGGTGTGTCAGGCGATGAGAGGCGGCATAGCATCATGGGATGCAGAGGTCTTTCAGGGCAGGATGCCAGGCTGTGAGGAATTTGAGCTGCGCTGATGGAAAGTGCGCCTGGGAGCCGCAGGGCTGAAAGAATTTTTGCGTAGGCCCTGCCGCAGGGAGTGCGTTAAAGTCCGCCAAGGAGCAATTGGGGCAGGAAAATGCCGGCAGTTGCTCGAAATTAGAGTGGAACCGCGTCAATCAGCCGCCTCTTTTAGGGAGGCGGCTTTTATTTTGTAGGAGTTGTATTGGCAATGTTTTTTAAAAGACTTAGGTCCCGCATCAAGAAGGACATCAGGGTTATCTTTGAGCGTGACCCGGCTGCCCGCAGTGTCATCGAGGTGGTATGCTGCTACTCGGGGCTGCACGCCATCTGGCTGCACCGTATTTCCCACAAGCTGTATCTCAAGGGCTGGGTGCTGATTCCCCGCATGATTTCCAACCTGGGCAGGTTTCTGACCGGCATTGAGATTCATCCCGGCGCCACCATCGGGGAGGGGCTGTTTATCGACCATGGCACCGGCATTGTTATCGGTGAGACGGCGGAGCTGGGCAGGAATGTCACCCTGTATCAGGGGGTTACCCTGGGCGGAACCGGCAAGGAAAAGGGCAAGCGCCATCCTACCATCGGCAACAACGTGGTGGTGGCCTCGGGTGCCAAGGTGCTGGGCTCATTTACGGTGGGAGACCATGCCAAGATAGGCGCAGGTTCCGTGGTGCTGAAGGCGGTGCCTGCCTATGCCACGGTGGTGGGCATCCCCGGCCGGGTGGTGGTCATGCACGGCAAAAGGGTAGGCGAGCCTGTCTATACCGATGAGATGATGAAGCTTCTGGACACTGACATTGATTCAGCAGAGATGGTGGAGGAACAGGATGTGGACCTCAACCATGACGAGCTGCCGGATCCTGTTCGTGACCTGATGCTGGAAATGTCCCAGCGGCTGGAAGCGATGGAGAAGCGTGTGAAGGAATTGGAGCAGGAGCTACAGAAAAAGGAGTTAGAGGATAAAAATGCTTAAAGTCTACAATACCATGACAAGGAAGAAAGAAGAATTCGTGCCTCAGGAGCCGGGCAAGGTGGGCATGTATGTCTGCGGCGTTACCCCGTATAACCATCCCCATATCGGCAATGCCCGTCCTTTTGTGACCTGGGATGTCATCAAGCGTTATTTCCGCAAGCGGGGCTTTGAGGTAAAGCACATCCAGAATTTTACCGACATGGATGACAAGATTATCAAGGCCGCCAATACAGAGGGCGTCAGCTGGCAGGTCATCACCGACCGCTACATCAAGGGGTATTTCGATGCTATGGACAAGCTGAACGTGCAGCATGCGGACCTCTATCCGAAGGTAACCGAGCACATGCAGGACATTATTGACATGGTGCAGAGGCTGATTGACCGGGGCTACGCCTATGAGCTGGAGGGGGATGTTTACTTCAGCGTGGAGAAATTCCCTGAGTACGGCAAGCTCAGCGGCCGCAAGCTGGAGGACATGCAGGCCGGTGCCAGGGTTGAGGTGGATACCAGGAAGCACAATCCAATGGATTTTGCCCTGTGGAAGTCCGCCAAGCCGGGAGAGCCGTCCTGGGAAAGCCCTTGGGGGCAGGGTCGTCCGGGCTGGCACATCGAGTGCTCCACCATGTCCCTGAAATACCTGGGGGAAACCTTTGACTTCCACGGTGGCGGCAGCGACCTGATTTTCCCTCATCATGAGAACGAGATTGCCCAGTCCCAGTGCTGCTGCGGCGATTATCATAGCTTTGCCCAGTATTGGCTCCACAACGGCTTTATCACCATCGATAACGAGAAGATGAGCAAGTCACTGAACAACTTCATCACTGTGCCGGATATCCTGAAGCTGTATCCGGGCGAGGTGGTGCGCTTCTTTATCCTGCGCACCCACTACAGGAGCCCGCTGGACTTCAGCGAGGAGCGCATCAAGGAGGCACAGGCAGGTCTGGTGCGCCTGCGTACTGCCTATGATAACGGCAAGGCACTTTTGGAGAAAGACGGTGCTGCAGAGGCTGATATCCGGCTGGCAGAGACTGCGGACAAGGCACTGGCTGACTTCTATGAGGCCATGGATGATGATTTCAATACTGCCCTGGCCATCGGCTATATGTTTACCCTGGCCAAGGAAATCAACACCTATGTCAATAGCGTGGTCAACAAGGGAGCAGCTTTTGACAAGGTGCACTTTGGCAGGCTGATGGATGTGTACAGCGAGATGGCTGATGTTATCGGCATCTTTGAGGGCAGCCTGGAGATGCCGGAGGCGGAGGATGCCAATGGCATTTCTGCGGAGGAAGTTGAGGCACTGATTGCGGAGCGTGCCGAGGCCAAGAAGGCAAAGAACTGGGCCAGGGCGGACGAAATCCGTGACAGCCTGAAGGCACAGGGGATCATTTTGGAGGATTCTGCGGCAGGCACCAAGTGGAAGAAGGCATGAGGCAGCTGTTATGACCTTTGAGCATTTTCAGAAGCTGGTAGATATGATGTTTGTGCCGGATGGGGCAGGCGGGGCACTGCAGCGGTATCAGGAGGTCAATCCCCGCAGCCTGCACCCTCTTGTGCTGGCCTATATCGGTGATGCTTATTTTCATCTCTTTGTGCGGGGGCGGCTCCTGTCCTATGAGCAGAACAAGGTGCAGGTGCTGAACCAGTTCAGTGCCCAGATGGTGTCGGCTGTGTGGCAGGACAAGGCATATCACGCCATTGAGCCCATGCTGACGGAGGAAGAAATCGCTATCTACAAGCGAGGCCGCAACTGCAAGAGCCGCGTGTCAAAGAGCGCATCCGTGGCTCAGTACCATTCCAGCACCGGCTTTGAAGCACTGCTTGGCACATTGTATTTGCAGGAGGACAATGACCGCCTGTACGAGATTGCCGAGGCGGCCTTTCAGGTGATATCCAGGGCCATGATGGAAGAAGCGGCGGCAGGGCATAAGTAGTATTATATTATTTCATGTAAAAAAGCAGGATAGGTATTCCTGAGGCATTGGCTGTCGGAATACGCCATCCTGCTTTTGTAATGGGCTTTCATCCAGGCAATTTTTATAGTAAAATTGTACGTAGGATAATGTGTTTTTTGGGGGTTTTTAGATGATTAAGGTAAAATTACTGGAGCATACGCCCAATCCGGAGCGTGTGGTGGCAATGGCGGCAAGGCTGTGCTATTCTGCCTCGGGAGCCGAGGAGCTGGCGGAAAAGATGAGCGATGAGCAGGTGGCAAAGCTGGTGGCAAAAATCGTGCAGATGGGGCATGCCTCCACCATGGAGCATGTGAGCTTCACCTTCGGCATCGAGGGGGTGTCACGGGTGCTTACCCATCAGCTGGTGCGCCATCGCCTGGCTTCCTACAGCCAGCAGTCCCAGCGGTATGTGGCAGAGCATGACTTTGAGTACATCCTGCCCCCTTCCATCGGGGAGAAGCCGGAGGCGAGGGAGAAGTTTGAAGCACTGATGCGGCAGATACGGAGTACCTATGATGAGCTGGCGGCTATGGGCGTGCCTAGGGAGGATGCACGTTATGTGCTGGCAAATGCCACGGAGACGAAAATCGTTGTGACCATGAATGCCCGTTCACTGATGCACTTTTTCAACCTGCGCTGCTGCAACCGCGCCCAGTGGGAAATCCGGGAGCTGGCTTACAAGATGCTGGAGCAGGCCAAGGCAGCAGCCCCTCTGCTGTTTAAAAATGCCGGGGCTTCCTGCGTGGCAACAGGTCATTGCCCTGAGGGGGCTATGACCTGCGGCAGGTTTGGCGAGATGATAAAAATGCGGACTGAGTAGATGGTACTGTAAGGGAGGCGTGTTTTATGTCCAATCTGGCTTATAAGTATGATGTAATGAAAAAGGAAGAACTGATTGATGGAAAAATTGTGATGATGTCACCGAGACCGGCCATTAATCACGAAAGAATACAGCGCAATATATTGAGAATTTTTGACAATTATCTGCATGGCAAACGGTGCGAGGCTTTTGGTGAGGCGGAGGTCTGGCTGGACGAAAAGAATCACTTTATTCCCGATGCCATGATTGTGTGCAATCCTGATATTATAGGCAGCCATCATATTGACGGGGTACCGGATCTGGTGGTGGAGGTGCTTTCACCCAGCACTTACGACAGGGACATGACAGTGAAGATGGCAGCCTATGCCCGGGCAGGCGTGAAGGAATACTGGATTGTTGAGCCGGAGGCACGGCGTGTGGCTGTGCATCTTTTGAAGGGGGATGCCTATGAGCTGTCAGCCAGCTATTATCCATACACCGAGGAAGATTACAAGCACATGGATGAAGAAGATGTGGTGATTGCCAGGCAGCGCATCAAGCTGAAGGTTTCCTTGTATGATGATTTGATTATTGATGTGGCGGATATTTTCGAGCGGGTAAAGTGAGCTGCAGCAGGGGATTCTGTAAAATAGGACATTTTGTTTTTTAGAAAAGGGGAAAAGCAATGGCTTCATTCTATGACATATTGGAAAAATATCGCAGAAAAGCTTTTTCAGAGCGTGATAAAGGGACTCGTTTTGAACTGCTGATGCAGCGTTTTATGCAGTCATATCCGCTGTATCAAGGCATGTTTGTACAAGTGTGGATGTGGAATGAATTTCCCTTTAAAAATGATTTTGGTGGAAAGGATATCGGTATAGACCTGGTAGCATTGACTGTTGATGGTGAATATTGGGCCGTACAGTGCAAATGCTATGCAGAGAATTCTGTTATTGATAAGCCAGCTGTGGATAGTTTTTTATCTACCTCTGGAAAAAGTTTTGTTGATGCCTTGGGGCAGGTCAGGAGTTTTTCCCAGAGATTGTGGATAGCTACTACCAATCATTGGAATAAGACAGCTGAAATTGCTATTCAAAACCAGCAGCCACAAGTTTCTCGTATCAGTCTTCTTGATTTGCAGGAAGCCCCGATAGATTGGGAGAAACTGGATGAAGGAATATTTGGCGAGGCGGCATGCGTAAAAAAGTATACACCTCGTCTTCATCAGCAAACTGCACTGGAAAAAGCAAGAGAATATTTTAAAGACCATGAGCGCGGCAAGATGATTATGGCATGTGGAACAGGTAAAACGGCAACATCTTTGTGGATTGCAGAGCAGGAAACCAATGATAATGGTTTTATTTTGTTTTTAGTGCCATCTATTGCGCTTTTAGCACAGTCCCTTATGGCCTGGTCTGCCCAAAGCAGTAAGCCTATAACAGCTATTTGTGTGTGTTCTGATGCCGGGGCTTCTAAGGATAATTCCAACGATGAAAACAAACATATTGATTTAGCATTACCGGCAACTACCAATGTAGAAATGGTTGCAAGCCGCATTCGGCAGGCGGTGACTAGCCCTCATGATGGCATGGTGGTTGTATTTAGTACATACCAATCGATTGATGTAGTGTCAAATGCCCAGAGAAAATTACAGATGACAAAAAACGTTGACGAAGATTATAGCTTTGATTTTATTATCTGTGATGAGGCTCATAGGACGACTGGTTACACAGACAACAAGAATAATGCAGAGGCTTCCAATTTTGTAAAAGTGCATGACAATGACTTCATAAGAGGCAAAAAGCGTCTTTATATGACGGCAACACCGAAATTATTTGGGGCAGAGGCTAAAAAGAAAGCTGTTGAAAAAGATATTGTGTTATGGTCTATGGATGATGAAAGCCTTTATGGTGAGGAATTTTATCGTATAGGTTTTAGTGAAGCCGTAGATAAAAAATTGTTAGCTGACTACAAGGTTATGGTATTGACCATAGGTGATGATCAGATACCGCCGGTATTACAGGATGCTATAGCAGATAAAAATTCCCAAATATCTACGGACGATGCCTCAAAGTTAATTGGTTGCATAAATGCCCTTTCAAAAAAGATGATTACAGATTCACAGCTATTGGCGGAAATTGATCCGGCACCTATGCATACGGCTGTGGCTTTTTGTGCTACTATAAAAAAGTCAAAACAGATAGTTGATGTGTTTAATGAGTATAAAAATCTCTATTATGATAGTTTGACAGAAGCCCAGCGGAATGAAACTGTTATTGTTGAAGCAGACCATGTAGATGGCTCAATGGGGGCGGTAGAGCGTGGCAGCAAATTAGGCTGGCTGAAAAATGTTGATACTTCCGGTCGTGACTGTAATATTTTGGCTAATGTGAGATGCCTGTCCGAAGGTGTAGATGTGCCAAGCCTCGATGCCATATTGTTTTTGTCCGCTCGCAATAGCCAGGTGGATGTTGTACAGTCAGTAGGGCGTGTAATGCGCACTGCACCAAATAAAAATTTTGGCTATATCATAATTCCAGTTGTTGTACCTGCTAATGTCAAGCCGGAGGAGGCTTTGGAAGAAAGCAAGGATTTTGCAACAGTTTGGTCTGTGCTGAATGCCTTGCGTGCCCATGATGACCGTTTCAATGCGACTGTAAACAAAATTGAACTTAATAAAAATAAGCCTGATAATATTTTGGTAGGCGGTGTTGTTAATGATGAGAGCAGTGCTAAAAACGAGGTACATGAGAGCAGTGGCGTGTATCAGACAACGCTTTATTTTTCTGAATTGCAAGGGGCTATTTATGCCCGTATGGTGCAAAAAGTAGGTAGCAAGCGTTATTGGAGCCAGTGGGCAGAGGATATTGCAAAAATTGCCGAGCGGCACAGGCATAATATAAATACACTGATTAGCAAGGATGAAAGGCACAAAAAAGCTTTTGAAAAATTTATGCAGGGTTTGCATAAAAATATAAATCCTTATATTTCAGCTGAGGAAGCAGTGGAAATGCTGGCACAGCATATCATTACAAAACCAGTTTTTGAGGCACTGTTTGAGAATTATTCTTTTGTGGAAAACAATACAGTTTCACAATCAATGGCAAAAATACTTGATCTTTTGGATGATGATGCTTTAGAAAAAGAGCATGAAACTTTGGATCGTTTTTATAATTCGGTGCGTATGCGGTGCGAAGGAATTGATAGTGCAGAAGCAAAGCAAAAAATTATTACAGAGCTGTACGATAATTTTTTCAGGGTGGCATTAAAGACCACGGTTGAAAAGTTAGGTATTGTTTACACTCCTGTAGAAGTGGTGGATTTTATTCTCCACTCTGTTAATGATGTTTTGAAAAAGGAATTTGGGCGCAGCATGTCTGATGCCAACGTGCATATTCTTGATCCATTTACCGGCACAGGCACGTTTATTACAAGGCTGTTACAGTCAGGAATTATCAAGCAGAAGGATTTGATACGAAAATACACGAAGGAACTTCATGCCAATGAGATTGTTTTGCTGGCATATTATATTGCATCAATAAATATTGAAAATGCATTTCATGATTTGATGCAGGGAGATGATTATACCAGCTTTGATGGTATTTGCCTCACTGATACATTTCAGCTGGGAGAAAAAGAAGATACAGGAGAATTATTCTCAGAAGTATTTCCTTATAATTCCATGCGCGTACAACAGCAAAAATTGGCTCCTATCAGGGTGATTGTGGGAAATCCACCATATTCTGTAGGTCAAAAATCTGCTAATGATAATGCTCAGAATGAGTCTTATCCTCATTTGGAAAAGAGGCTGTCTGATACTTATGTTGCAGGTACTAAAGTAACTAATAAAAATGCTCTTTATGATAGCTATATAAAGGCATTTCGCTGGGCATCTGACCGCATAGATGCCCAGCAGGGTGGCGTAATCGGCTTTGTAACTAATGGCGGATGGCTGGATGGCAATGCTATGGATGGTATGAGAAAATGCTTGGAAAAGGAATTTTCTGCTATTTATGTTTTTAATTTGCGTGGCAATCAGAGAACCCAGGGTGAATTATCTCGAAAAGAAGGTGGAAAAATTTTTGGTTCTGGTTCTCGTTCACCTATTTGTATTACGATTTTAGTTAAAAATTCTAAAGCACTGAATAAAAAAGCAGAGATTTTTTATCATGACATAGGGGATTACCTGAGCCGGGAAGATAAGCTGAAAATTATCAGCAAGTTTAAAAGCTGCTTAAACAGTAAATTTCCTGTTATGGTATTGAAGCCAAATGCCAAGGGTGATTGGATAAATCAAAGGAATGGAAATTTTGAAAGTTATATTTCTTTAGAGCCGGATAAAAAATTCAATACATTATCAAATAGTTATTTTGTTTTAAATTCAAGAGGCGCGGAGAGTGGACGAGATACATGGGTTTATAATTTTTCGCGTGATAAAGTAAAAGACAATATACAGAAAACTGTGGCTTATTACAATAAATGTGTTGAAAAATTGTCAGATGAGAGCGTTGCTTGTGAAAAAGCAAAAGATGTTGATGCAAGCCACATAAGCTGGAGTAGCAGTTTATCAGCAAGGTTTCAAAGAGGAACAAAGCTATTGTATGAAGATAGGATTGTAGAAGCAGAGTATAGACCATTTTGCAGGAGCAATCTGTATTGGGGTGAAGGTCTGATTCATAGACGTGGGCAGTTTGACCAGTTTTTCCCGACAAGCAAAGAGAAAAATTTTGTGATATGTGTATCAGGTATTGGTGTTACTAAGCAGGTATCATGTATGATTTGTGATGGGCACAGTGATTTAGAGTTTGTTGGAAAAAGTCAGTGTTTTCCGTTGTATTACTATGAGGAAAATAAGCGGGATATGCCAAGCTTGTTTGACGAGGGGACAAAATGCACTCGCAGGGATGGCGTTACGGATTTTATTTTGAAGCAGGCACAGGGATTATATGGCAAAAAAGTAACTAAAGAGGATATTTTTTACTATGTTTATGGCTTTTTGCACCTGCCGT
Source organism: Anaerovibrio sp. (assembly GCA_051866255.1). Lineage (GTDB taxonomy): Bacteria > Bacillota > Negativicutes > Selenomonadales > Selenomonadaceae > Anaerovibrio. The sequence goes on from JBJDWY010000156.1 coordinate 10,095, forward strand.
CTTATCGTGAGGAATATGCGGCAGATTTAAAGAAATCCTTGCCAAGATTGCCTTTGGTTGATGAACCGAAGAAGTTTTGGCAGTTTAGTAAAGCTGGGCGTCAACTGGCGGATATTCATCTGAATTATGAAAATCAGCCATACCCTGATGGAGTAAAGGTTGAAGGTGCAGAAGGTAATAATTTCCGTGTTGAAAAGCTGAAGTTCAAGAGCAAGACTGATAAATCTGCCTTAATTTACAACAGTGACATACAGATAACCAATATACCTGATGTGGCACATGAATATATTGTAAACGGGCGTAGTCCGCTTGAGTGGATAATTGACCGCTACCAAGTGAAGCAGGATAAGGCTAGTGGTATTATTAATGACTGCAACAAGTGGGGAGAAGAACATGGCAATCCACGTTATATTCTTGACCTGATTTTGAGTTGCATAACAGTGAGCATTAAGACAATGGAGATTGTGAACAGTTTGCCAGAGGTTAATTTTGAGTGAAATTTTTTAGTTTTTATGAAGGAGAACGGCATTGTTATATAAGTTTAGAAATTGCGAAAATATGCTCAAGTATGGTGAATTAGAGGAAGAATGCCTTTGGTTTTCAAATACAAGCAATCTGAATGATCCGGGGGAAGGTCTTATTAATTTTTATTGGCAGGGAGATGAAGTTGCTTGGCTTGGATTGTTTAAAAATTATGCCTGGCAGTTGAGTGAATTTACTTGCCGTGCCATCTTTCTAAAAGGAAATATTGAGGGATTTTCAAAGTTGTTTTTTTGCTTTTCATGGGAGTCTTTTTCAAAGAATGTGTTTTTTACAAAGCGTGATGGCATAGCTAATATAGTAAGGCAGGATAAAGATGTTGTAGAATTAGCTGAAACTTTAAATCGGCATAATTGCAAAATCAGTGCGTATGGTTTACAATTCATATTTTCCATTCTTCACAGAAAATTTTTATACATATTAGCGGAGGAGATGGCAGAGAAATTTGAAGAGTTTAAAGTTTTTGATGTGATGAAGTTGTATTTTGAGCAAATATGTAATGATGAAGCTTACCAAAAGAGACTTAGTGAATTGATGCGACTAGTTGCAGATACGAGCCGGTTTGAAGCTCTAGCTATGAAGTGCTATGAACAGAGAGAAAATGACAGGTTGAAAAATACAAATAATGTTATATATGGAGATATTTTTAATGAAATATTTTTTAAGCTGGATTTTCAAAAAATATATGTTGAACGTATGAGAAAATTTGCTTTTGAAGATGGATATAGCTGCTCATTTGCAGATGACTTTAAGTCATCTGCAATGTGGGGGAATTATGCTGATAATCATAAGGGCGTGGCACTTATTTTTGATTATGAAAAAAGTTTAAAAGAAATAGAGTTGGAAGAGATATCTTTTGATTTGAATGGAAATAGGAAATGTAAAAAAAGTAGTGTAAAATGTGGTGTAGTTAAGTATTCAAATAGTGTTCCTGAATTTAATTGGTTTTATATATTGGGTAAGTTATTTGCAGATGAGCGTTCTCTTTGGCTTATTGATAATGGGAAAACAAGCCGGATCTTAACTAAAATGCATGAAGATGAAAATAAATACAGTGATAGCTTGTTTTTGGCGGATGAAATGCGCATGTTGCGGAAGGAGGAGAGCTGGGAATATGAGCAGGAATATCGTTTCTTTCGTTCCTATTGGTTGACGGATTTTTATGGGAATAACGGAGCAGGAATAAATTATAGATATAACTTTGATGCTCTAAAAGGAATTATATTTGGGATACGGACCAGTTTGGAACAGAAGAAAAAGGTCATTGGCATAATATGCTCTAAGTGTAAGAAAAATAAGCGTGATGATTTTAAGTTTTATCAGGCATATTTAGATTATGTTAGTGGTGAAGTGAAGATATATGAATTGAATATTATGTAAAATGAACAATGGTTTTATCATTGTAATATTTTATGTTACAAAACAGGCAGGCTAAAAAACTATAATTCGTCTTATGCATTTATCTTTATCTTATATATAGTATAGGACGTAGCAGGTCTGGTAGCAGTTCCTGTAGCAGTCTGATAGCATTTAGTGCTACGTGAATATGTTCGTTAATCACTTTTGTCGTTTAGCAGCTTACTGATGTATGCTACAGGTGTAGTCTTAAAATTATGTTGTTAATACCTTTGTTTGCGTGGTATAATTAAAAGCAGAGAATATGGCATTCAGGCTGGGGGGATTGCTATTGGAAAATTCAGTTCAATCTACAATCTATGATGATGTTTGGCGTACTGAGCTGTGTGATATGCTAGAATTAGTCATCCCTGTTGTCAATGAGGTGTTCGGGGAAAGTTTTCCATTGGTGGCTAGGATTGAGCATCTTCCTGATACCCATGAGTTTGAAGATGTGTCCGGAAAGATGGAGAGGCGTACTACAGACAGATGTTTTAGAATTTTTCGGGATGATGGCACTGCTAGTACATATCATATTGAATGTCAGAGTACCGCAGATAGCAGTATGCTGGTAAGGATTTTTGAATATGGTGTGCAGATAGCATTAGATGATGCAGAAGAAACTACTGATGGCATACATTTAGTTATTCCACATTCGGCGGTATTATTTTTGCGTTCTACCAGTAAGACACCGGACAAGATGCAGGTTAATATAAGCACTCCGGGCGGCTGTGTGAGATATTTTGTGCCAGTGCTGAAAATGAAGGATTATACGTTGGATAGCCTATTTGAAAAAAATCTTTTTATGTTGCTCCCGTTTTATTTGTTTTCCGTTGAAAAGTTTTTACAGGAATGTGACGAAAATCCACAAAAGCTGAGAGAATTGCTTAATGATATATCCAGAATAGCAGAGTTCCTTTCCGCGAAGCTGAAACAAGGCGTAATTGATACATTTACTCAAAGAACACTTATAAGGCTGTTGGGAGAAGTTAATAAAAAACTAGCTGGTAAATATAGCAATATTCTGGAAGGAGTTGAGAAAATTATGGGCGGCAAAGTTTTGGAATATGAAGAAAAAGATATATTGCGCAGAGGATTGGCAATGGGACGTGCGGAGGAAAGAGTATCCAGTATAAAATCCCTAATGAAGAAAATGAAGTTGTCTGCTGAGGATGCTATGAGAGTATTGGATATACCACCAGCTGAGTTTGGTAAGTATATTTCGTTGCTTTAGTACAGTAATGTTATTGTGATTTTTAGGCGGTGCAACATGTCTTGTTATCAGGGATGTTGTATCGCTGTTTTGCTATAAAGTATATTTTGTGAGGGTTATAGATGAAAGATACGCGATTTGAGAAAAAGAATGCCTTTGCCAAAGGCGGCAGGGGGCAGGGCACCGGGGCAAAGGAGCAGCGGCAGGTGAAAAGGCTGCCCCGGGACAAGGGACCGGCCGATGTGCCGGATGATCTGGTGGCTGGCAGGAATGCGGTCATGGAGGTGCTGAAGGGCAACAGGAGCGTGAACAGGCTGCTGGTGGCAAATGGCTCTGCTGAGGGCTCCATGCGGGAGATTATTGCCCTTGCCAAGGAAAAGGGCATCAATATCCAGTTTTATGACCGCAGCAAGCTGGATGCCATGGCACCGGGCATCCGCCATCAGGGGGTGCTGGCCCAGGTGCCGCCGGTGCAGTATGCGGAGCTGGAGGATATTTTGCAGATTGCCAGGAACAGGAATGAGCCGCCTTTTATTGTACTATTGGATGAGCTGGAGGACCCTCACAACCTGGGGGCAATTCTCCGTACTGCCGATGCAGCCGGGGTGCACGGGGTGCTGATACCGAAGCACAGGAGCTGCCCTTTGTCAGCTACGGTGGCAAAGACCTCCGCCGGGGCTGTGGAGCATGTGCCTGTGGCCAGGATTGGCAACATGGTGCAGACCATCAAGAAGCTGAAAAAGGAAGGCCTGTGGGTGGCTGCGGCTGATATGGACGGCACTGACTACTATGATACTGACCTGACAGGCTCCCTGCTGCTGGTCATCGGCAGCGAGGGGCAGGGGGTAGGCAGGCTCATCAAGGAGCAGTGCGATTTTGTGGTGCGCATTCCTATGGTGGGCAAAATCAACTCCCTCAACGCCTCGGTGGCAGGCTCCATCCTCATGTACGAGGCCATGAAGCAGCGCATCAGCAATAAATAGCCTACTGTCCCGGGGAGAAGACAAGCATGAAAAAGAAACCAAGAGAGCATTACATCGTGGACGGCTACAACGTCATCAACTCCTGGCCGGAGCTGATTGCCCTGCGGGGGGATCTGTCCGAGGCCAGGGACAGGCTGGTGCATATACTGGCAGAATACGGTGCCTACGAAAAATACAACATGACCGTGGTCTTTGATGCGCTGTTTACAGTTGATGAGGAGCATGTGGAAAAGGTCAATGAACACTTGGAGGTGGTCTATACCGGCAAGGGAGAGACTGCTGACAGCTATATAGAAAGGCTGGCATACGAATTAGTCCGCATGGGACGGGAGGTGCATGTAGTGACCTCTGACGGGGCAGAGCAGTCAGTCATCCTGGGGGCAGGTGCCTACCGCCACCCTTCCAAGGAGTTTTACCGCCTGGTCAGGAAGACGAAAAAGGAAATCCGGGACAAATATCTGGGCAAGGTGGTGCTGCCCGTTTCCCGGAACGAGATTGCCTCCCGGGTGGATGCGGCAACCCTTGCCAAGCTGGATGCCCTGCGCAAGGGAAAATAATGGCACATCAACTCAGTTGTACTATATTGACTTGACTCACAGCACTTTTAGGCGGTATAATCAGACGTGAGTTATTGAAATGCTAGCAAATTCAATACTTCAGCAAATTATGGAGGAAATGGCGAATGGAAAGAGGCCTGATAAGTGAGGAAGAAGCAGAGAAGCTGTTTGGCAGCCTCACTGATGAAGAAATCATCTCACAACTAAAAGACAATGAAGATGATGCAGCCATGTATTACCTGATCAGCAAGTACAGAAGCTTCGTCAGGGCAAAGGCAAGGTCATATTTCCTGATGGGTGCTGACAGGGAGGATATTATCCAGGAGGGCATGATTGGTCTGTACAAGTCCATCAGGGATTTCCGCACGGATAAGCAGGCATCCTTCCGTGCCTTTGCGGAGCTGTGCGTGACGCGGCAGATTATCACCGCCATCAAGACAGCCACCAGGCAGAAGCACATTCCGCTGAACTCCTATATTTCCCTGAACAAGCCGATTTATGACGAGGAATCTGACCGCACCCTGCTGGATATCCTTTCAGGGCTCAAGGTGACGGACCCGGAGGAGCTGGTCATCAGCCAGGAGGAGTTTATCGACATAGAGGCGAAGATGTCGGATATCCTCAGCGACCTGGAGTGGAAGGTGCTGATGTACTATCTGGACGGCAAGTCCTATCAGGAGATTGCCGTGGATCTGCACCGCCATATCAAGTCCATCGACAACGCCCTGCAGCGGGTGAAGCGCAAGCTGGAAAAGTACATGGAGTCCACTGGTAACGAGGTGGATATCGCTACCATCTATAAAGGACTTACAAGTATGAAGCGCAAGGAAAGCGGCATGTTCGGGCTGAATATCGAGGACGAGCTTGCCTGTGATTGAGGGCTTGATTATAAAAAATGAATCATATTCTGATGAGAGCAGTGGAAGGCTGCTCTTATTTTTTTTGTAAATCTCTATAAATTTTTGTGTTAATTCTGACAATTAATCATAAGTCAAAAGTATTTTGAAATAATGTTAATTAATAGTATAATACATAAGGGCTTATGTCTATTGCAGGTGCAATACAGCCCTGAGAATTTAGTGCAGTAATTTGCTTAAGATAGGGGGATTTTTGATGGAGGATTTTGCCAGCCTGGGAATGATGCTTGTCCTGGCCTTTGCCTTTCCGGTTTTTCCGCTGCTTGTGGCGCCGATTTTGCAGCCACGGCAGCCTACCGAGGCAAAGCGGATACCCTATGAGTGCGGCGTGGACACCATCGGCAAGACCAGGGTGCGGTTCCATATCGGCTATTTCATGTATGCGCTGGTTTTCCTGCTCTTTGATGTGGAGACGATTTTTCTGTATCCCTGGGCGGTGAAGTACGGCCAGCTGGGGCTGTTTGCCCTGTGTGAAATGCTGGTGTTCGTGGGGATTCTTGCTATCGGTCTCTGGTATGCCTGGAAGAAGGGAGCCTTGTCATGGAAATAGTGGATATTGTGCCGCCTGAGCTGAAAAATAACGTAATCGTCACTAGTGTGGATGCCCTGTTCAAATGGGGCAGGGCGAACTCCATCTGGCCCCTGTCCTCGGGGCTGGCCTGCTGCTCCATCGAGATGATGTGCGCGGCGGCGGCGCGGTTTGACCTGTCACGCTTCGGCTATGAGGTGTTCCGTTCCTGCCCGAGGCAGTCCGACCTTTTGATTGTGGCAGGGACACTGACCTGGAAGATGACGCCGCCCCTCATCCGCCTTTATGAGGAAATGCCCAATCCCAAGTATGTGATTGCCATGGGCAACTGCAACATCGGCGGCGGCCCTTTTGCCGACTCCTATTCGGTGGTGACGGGGCTTGACCAGATTATGCCGGTGGATGTGTACCTGCCGGGCTGTCCGCCCCGGCCTGAGGCACTGATTGATGCCATGCTGAAGCTGAAAAAGCGCATCCAGCACCCGGAGCTTGCCCTGGGCACAGAGGACAGGATGGAAAGGAGCAGGCGCAATCTGGAGCTGATGACCAGAAGATGTGCAGAGCCGGAGAAGGTGGATTAAGATGGGAACTTATTTGGAACTGAATGATTTGAAAGCGTTGCAGGGGGAGTTTTCTTCCATAGAGTTTGGCGGAGAGCGGCCGGAGCCCCATATCTATGTGGCTGCCGGGGAGCTTCTGCCCCTGATGCGCCGCCTGCGTGAAGGGGCGGCATTTTCCTTTGACCGCATGGGCAATATTACCGCCGTGGACTACAGGGAATACATCGAGATGGTCTATATGCTGTATTCCCGGGGCTTTGACAAGTGGGTGACGGTGAAGTGCCGCCTGGACAGGGAGAAGCCTGTGGCGGAATCCATGACCCAGGTATGGCCGGGCACGGAGTTTGAGGAACGGGAAATCTACGATTTGATGGGGGTGGAGTTTTTGCACCACCCTGACCTCCGGCGCATCCTCATGCCGGACAATTACACTGCACATCCGCTGCGGAAGGATTTTGTTCCCCTGCAGCCGAAGATAGAAGGAGGGGTGCTGACATGGCACAGACAGAAAAGTTCGTCCTGAATATGGGCCCCCAGCATCCTAGTACCCATGGCGTTTTGCAGGTGCAGGTGGAGCTGGATGGGGAGAATATCGTGGGGGCAAAGCCGGTGATGGGCTATCTGCACCGGGGAATTGAGAAGCTGATGGAGTCCAGGACATACCAGCAGTGCGTGCCCTTTACGGACAGGCTGGATTATGTATCCGCCATGAACAACAACCTGGGCTTCTGCATGGCGGTGGAGAAGCTGGCAGGTATTGAGGTGCCGGAGCGCGCCTGGTACATCCGCACCATCTGCTGCGAGCTGAACAGGATTGCCAGCCATCATGTTTTTATCGGTTCCTTGACCAACGACCTGGGCTCGGCAACCGGCATGATTTACGCCTTCAGGGACAGGGAGAAAATCCTTGATTTGTTCAATATCATCTGCGGTGCCCGGATGACCTGCCATTATATCCGCATCGGCGGCGTGGCAGCGGATGCCCAGGCTGAGTTTTTCCAGAAAACGGAGGAATTTATTGACTATGTGCCGGAGATGCTGGATGAGTACGACAGGCTCTTTACGGGCAATGAGATTTTTCAGCGGCGCATGCAGGGAACTTCCGTCATCAGCAAGGATGATGCCCTGCGGTTTGGCATGTCGGGGCCTAATATCCGCGCCAGCGGCATCCCTTATGATATCAGGAAGCTGGACAAGTACGGCATCTACGGCAGGCTGGATTTTGAGGTTCCTGTAGGTGAAACAGGGGATAACTGGGACAGGTATCTCATCCGCATCCGGGAGATTGAGGAAAGTGCGAAGCTTATCCGCCAGTGCCTTGACAATATGCCGGGGGGTGCTTTCATGGGCAAGGTGCCAAAGGTGCTGAAGCCGCCCAAGGGGGACGCCTACCAGCGTGTGGAGAATACCCGGGGGGAGCTGGGCTTTTACATTGTCAGCGACGGCACGGCCAAGCCGTATAGGGTGCACATCCGGCGGCCGTCCTTCATCAACTTGCAGGCCCTGGACCACATGTGCAGGGGCATGGTGCTGGCTGATGCTGTTACCGCTTTTGCTACGATTGACCCGCTGATGGGCGAGGTTGACTGTTGATTTTGATAGGCAGGTGGAAAGATTGCATAACGGAATATTGTACCTGGCAGGCGAAAGCCTCAAGGAAATGCTGCTGCCTGTCATTGGCAGTGAGCTGATTGTAAATCTGATCATGACGCTTCTGTGCATTGTCATCCTGTTTTTGCTGGTGGCAACCTCCGCCCTGGTGTTTACCCTGGGTGAGCGGAAGGTCTGCGCCTGGATTCAGGTGCGCATCGGCCCTAACAGGGTGGGACCCTGGGGGCTCTTGCAGTCCACGGCTGACATGCTGAAGCTTCTCACCAAGGAGGATATTATTCCTCAGGGCATCGACAGGTGGCTGTGGGTGCTGTCACCTATCCTGATATTTATCCCGGCGGCTATGGTCTACGCCCTGTATCCCTTTGATGACGGCGTGATTTTTGCTGATGTGAACATCGGGCTGTTTCTTTTGATAGCGATTTCCTCCCAGTCGGTACTGCCCTTCCTTATGGGGGGCTACGCTTCCAACAGCAAGTATGCCATGCTGGGGGGCATGCGCACCGTGGCGCAGATGCTTTCCTATGAGGTGCCCATGGTGATTTCCCTGATGGGCATCATCATGCTTACCGGCTCCCTGAAGATGAGTGCCATCGTGGAGGCCCAGAGGGAGATATGGTTTATTTTTTTGCAGCCCATTGCCTTTTTCATCTTTCTGGTGACGGCACTGGTGGAGGGCAACAGGCCGCCCTTCAACATGGTGGAGGGTGAGTCGGAGATTATTGCCGGGCCTTTTACGGAGTATACGGGCATGCGCTGGGCGCTGTTCTTTTTGGCGGAGTTTGCCAATCTGATGTCCATGGGCATTCTGACGGCTACATTGTTCCTGGGGGGCTGGCAGGGGCCGGATTTCCTGCCTACCCAGCTGTGGTTCTGGATTAAGGCTTTTCTGATGGTGCTGGTGTACCAGTGGATTGGCTGGACCTTTCCGAGAACCCGTATGGACACTATCCTGAGCTTCGGGTGGAAGGTGCTGCTGCCGCTGGCACTGGTGAACCTTCTGCTGACGGGCTTTGGCATTTATATCTTCAAATGGCTGCTATGATAGGAGGCTTCAAGTATGTGGGGCAAAGGACTTGTAACAGGGCTCAGGGTTACCTGGCGCCATTTCTTTGGCAAAAAGGAAACCGTGTATTATCCTGAGGAAAAGCTGCCGATGACTGAACGCTTCCGTGGCGGTCATCTGGTGCTGGATGTGGAAAAATGCAAGGCGTGTACCATCTGTGCCATCAACTGCCCCAATGCAGCATTAAAGCTGCAGGTGGAGGTTGATGAGAACAAGAAGCGGCATATTGCCGCCTATGTGCATGATATAGGGCGGTGCATGTATTGTGATTTGTGCCTGGAGGGGTGCAATTTCGGGGCACTGAAGTGGGATCAGAATTATGAGGGAGCATCCTACTTCAAGGAGGATTTTATCTACGATGCCGTAGAGGAAGCGAGGAACAGGAGGAACGAGGATGAATGATTTAATTGGTTCTGCCGTGTTCTGGGTGCTGTCCCTGCTGATTATCGGCACTGCCCTGGGGGTGGTAATGAGCAAAAATCTGGTGCACAGCGCACTTCTGCTGACGGCATGCTTTATCGGCACAGGTATCCTGTATATCACCCTGGAGGCTGATTTCCTGGGGGCTGTGGAATTCATGACCTACTCCGGCGGCGTGGCGGTGCTGATTGTCATGGGCGTCATGCTGACTCACAAGGGGGAGGGGCTTCCTTCCAATCCATTTAATGGCAGGGAGCTTTTTGCTGCTGCCCTGGCGGTGGTTTTTGCGGCAGTGATGGGGCTGGTGCTGACCTTTGTGCAGCTGCCGCCTGATGCCGGGTTTGTGTCGGCGGATACGGTGGGGGATTTGGCGGAGATGATGCTGAGCACCTATATCCTGCCCTTTGAGATTGCCGCTGTCCTGCTGCTGGCAGCCCTTTTGGGTGCCATTATTCTGGCGAAGGGAGATGGCGAGGCATGAGTATCGGTCTGACACATTATCTGCTGCTGGCGGCGGTGCTGTTTGCCATCGGCATGTTTGGGGTTTTGTCCAAACGCAATATTATCGCGGTTATGATGGGCATTGAGCTGATGCTGAATGCCGTGAATATTAACCTGATAGCTTTCAACAGGTTCCTGCCTGTCCATGATTTGTCCGGCCAGCTGATGGCGCTGTTTGCCATTGCTGTGGGGGTTGCCGAGGTGGCTGTGGGCATTGCCCTGGCCTTCCGGATTTATCATGACAGGGAAACCATCAATGTTGATGAGCTGAATCGGATGAAAGGATAGGGGGTGCTGGAATGTTTAATGAATTTGCGCTGGAACACGCCTGGCTGATTCCCCTGCTGCCTGCACTGGCCTTTGTGGTGATTGGCATGGTTACCCGTTCCTACGGCAGGCTGTCGGCGGCTATTGCGGTGAGCATGAGCGCCCTCAGCTTTCTGCTGGCGGCAGGCACTGCCCTGGCTGTCGTAGAGGGGAATATCACTGTTGAGGCACCGTTTATTCAGAAGGTGTCCTGGTTCCACATCGGCAGTGTCAATATTGATATGGGGGTGCTGGTGGACCCTCTGACGGCCATGATGCTGCTGGTGGTGACTACGGTATCCCTCCTGGTACAGATTTACTCCTGCGGCTACATGCAGGGGGATCCGGGCTATGGCAGGTTCTTTGCCTTCCTGTCCCTGTTTGCAGGCTCCATGCTGGGGCTGGTGGTTGCGGTGAATTTCCTCCAGCTGTACTTTTTTTGGGAGCTGGTGGGCTTGTGCTCCTACCTTTTGATTGGCTTTTATTATTACAAGGTTTCTGCCCGGGAGGCTGCCAAGAAGGCCTTTATGACCACCCGGGTGGGGGATTTCGGGCTGCTGCTGGGGATACTGCTTTTGCAGCTGACCTTTGGCACCCTGGATTTTCAGGCATTACAGTCAGCTGTCCCTGCCTATGTGGTGCAGTGCGGTACCGGCTTCCTGACGGTGATTGCCCTGCTGCTTTTTGTGGGGCCTATCGGCAAGTCAGGCCAGTTCCCGCTCCATGTGTGGCTGCCTGATGCCATGGAGGGGCCTACCCCTGTGTCTGCCCTCATCCACGCGGCTACCATGGTGGTGGCAGGCGTATATCTGGTGGGACGTGCCATGTTCCTCTTTGCCGAGGTGCCTGTGGTGATGAATTTTATTGCCTGGGTGGGCGGCTTTACGGCGATTTTTGCCGCCAGCATCGCCATTACCCAGCGGCAGATCAAGAGGATTCTGGCCTACTCCACGGTCAGCCAGCTGGGCTACATGATGCTGGCCCTGGGGGCAGGCTCCCTGAGTGCTTCGTTTTTTCACCTGATGACTCATGCCTTTTTCAAGGCCATGCTGTTCCTCAGTGCCGGTGCGGTGATGCACGCCATGGCTGACGAGGCGGATATTTTCAGGATGGGGGGCCTCAGAAAAAAGATGCCTGTGACCTTTGCTGCCATGACTATCGGCGTGCTGGCCATTGCAGGTATTCCGCCTTTTGCAGGGTTCTTTTCCAAGGATGAGATTCTGGCTGCTGCGGCGGCGGTCAGCACCCCTCTGTATGTGCTGGCTGTGGTGACGGCATTTATGACGGCGTTTTACATGGCGCGGCTTTTGTTCGTGACCTTTATGGGGGAGCCTGCCAGCCGGGAGGCCTATGACCATGCCCATGAGGTGGGCTGGTTCATGCGGCTGCCGCTTTTGGTGCTGGCGGTGCTATCTGTGGTCAGCGGCATGTGGGGGCATTTCTTCGGCTTTGGGGAGTGGGTGCGCTTTGGGGCAGCTTCCCATGAGGGGATTGACTGGATGATTGCCGGTTCTTCTGCCCTGCTGGCATTGCTGGCTATGGGAATTGCCTGGAAAATCTATGTGGCAAAGGCCTGGGATGCGGATGAGCTTGCCGCCAGGTGCGGCATCCTGTATCGGCTCAGCTTCCACAAGTTCTACATTGATGAGATTTATGCCGCCTTGATTAAGGTGCTGGTGGATGGTATGGCCAGGGTGCTGTATTGGATTGATATTTATATCGTGGACGGGATTGTCAACGGGCTGGGGGGCATGGTGCGGCTGGCCAGCGGCTGGCTCAGTCCTGCGGAGAACGGCCAGGCACAGAGCTATGCCGGGGTGTATCTCTGCGGCGTGATTATCCTGCTGGCTTATGGTGTGTATTTTGCGGCTAAAATAATGGCTATGCTGGGAGGTGCTTTCTGATGGAGAGTTTTCCATTGCTGACGGCGGTTTTGCTGGCACCTGTATCGGCTGCCCTGCTGCTCTGCTTTGTGTCTTCGGAGTCGGTGCAGTCGGTGCGTGTTATCTGCGCTGCTGCCATGACCTTTGCCCTGGTGCTGACGGTGTATGCTTTTTTCAGTTATGATATGGCTGCCGGTGGCATGCAGTTCACGGAGGATGTGCCCTGGATTCGTGATTTGGGGGTGCATTATGCCTTGGGGGTGGACGGCATTTCCCTGCCTATGCTGCTTCTGACGGAGCTTATCGGCCTGGCGGCTGTGTTCAGCTCCTGGAGCATTGCGGAGCGTACCAAGGAGTTTTATATCCTTTTGATGATTTTGCTGGCAGGTGTCACCGGCACCTTTATTGCCAGGGATTTGTTTATCTTCCTGCTGTGCTATGAGGTGGTGGTCATCCCGATTTATATCATGGTCATCATCTGGGGTTCCACCAAGCGCGTCAGCAAGGAATATGCCGGTATGAAGCTGACCATCTATCTTCTGATGGGTTCCGCCTTTATGCTGGTAGGGGTGGTGGCGCTGTACCTGACGGCATTCCCGGAGGGAGCCCGTACCTTTGATATGCAGGCCCTGGCAGCGGCGGCTGCCGGTGGCTGTTTCAGCGAGGAATTCCAGATTTTTGCTTTTTTCCTGCTGCTGCTGGGCTTTGGCTCCCTTTTGTCCATGTTCCCATTCCACAGCTGGTCCCCGGATGGCTATGCCGGTGCCCCTACGGCTGTGTCCATGATTCATGCAGGGGTATTGAAAAAAATTGGCGGCTACGGACTTATCCGCCTGGGGCTTCTGGTGCTTCCCCTGGGGGCGAAATTCTGGGCACCGCTGATTGCTTTTTTGGCAATTGTCAACGTGGTGTATGCGGCGTATATTGCCCTGGCGCAGCATGATTTGAAGTATGTAATCGGCTATTCTTCCGTTTCCCACATGGGCTATGTGCTTTTGGGCTTTGCCGCCCTCAATGTGGTGTCCGTCAGCGGTGCGGTGGCAAATATGGTGGCTCATGGCGTTATGAGTGCCCTGTTCTTTGCCATGATTGGCTATGTGTACGAGCGCACCCACATGAGGAGCGTAAAGGAGCTCCGGGGGCTGGCTCATCAGATGCCCAGGGTGGCTGCTGGCTTTATGCTGGCAGGCATGGCATCCCTGGGACTGCCGGGGCTGATTGGCTTTATGCCTGAGTTTACGATTTTCGTGGGTTCCTTCGGCGTATATCCTGTGCTGGCGGTGCTGGCGATTTCCGGCATCATCTTTACGGCACTTTATACCCTGCGCATGCTGGCCAAGGTGCTCTTTGGCCCTCGCAATAGCCGCTTTGATTACTTTGAGGATGCCAGGGGCGTTGCCATGATGCCGCTGCTTATCCTGGGAGCTGCCCTGGTGGGATTCGGCATCTTTCCGCAGCTTCTGATGGGGATGGTGGGCTCCGGCACTGAGCAGCTGGCGCCGATTTTGGAATATCTGGCTGATGCGCCGGCATTTTTAGGGGGTGTCAGATAATGAATTTTGCGGCGATTAGTACGGAGATTTTTATTCTGTGCCTGGGGCTTTTTGCCATTGTCATGGATTTGGTGCTGCCTGAAAAGGAGTCCCGGAAATCCATTGGCGGTGTGCTGATTTTTGCCCTGGCAGGCTGGTTCTTGTACATGTTTACCCTCTATCACGGGGCAATAAATCCTCTGGAGCCTGCTGCTATGGCGGCGATAAATGACAGGTTTTTCTATCAGGGGCTGTACCTGGTGGATAATTATGCCCTGTTCTTTAAGCAGCTGTTTATTCTGGCAACGGCGTTTACCATGCTGTTCGCCAGCGATTATGTGCAGTCGGTGCTGCGGTACAGGGGGGAGTTCTATGCCCTTCTGCTGCTGGCACTGCTTGGCATGTGCGTGCTGGCTTCTGCCACGGATTTTCTGACGGCATTTCTGGGGCTGGAGCTGATGACGATTTCTTTCTATGTGCTGACAGGTGCGAGAATGGGGGATAAGGATTCCAGCGAGGCGGCTGTCAAGTACCTGATTGTGGGCTCTGTGTCCACGGCGGTGCTGCTGTATGGCATCAGCCTGGTGTATGGCGCTGCTGGCAGCATTCAGTTCTTTGAGGTCTGCCGCAGCCCTCAGCTTTTCTTTCCCCTGGGCATTGCAGGTATCACCCTGGTGCTGATTGGCTTTTTCTTCAAGCTGTCGGTGATTCCTTTCCACATGTGGGCACCGGATGTGTACCAGGGGGCGCCTGCGCCGGTTACGGCCATGCTGGCTATGGGCTCCAAGGCGGCAGGGCTGGCTGCCATGATGCGGATGCTTTTTGTGGCTTTTCCCATGCTGGGGCTGTACTGGCTGCCGCTGCTGGCGGTGCTGTGTGCCCTGTGCATGGTCTTTGGCAATATCATGGCCATGCGCCAGAAGGATGTGAAGCGGATGCTGGCATATTCTTCCATTGCCCAGGCAGGCTATATGCTGGTGGGCATCGTGGCTGCGGACGGGGCAGGCATGAAGGCGGTCATGTTCTATGCCATGCTGTATGTGTTTGCCAATGCCGGGGTTTTTGCGGCCTTGGCCGTGGTGGAGGCCCAGAAGGGGGATACCAGCCAGCGCGCCCTGTCAGGCCTGGCCAGATCTGCGCCTGTGCTGGCAGCGGTCATGACCATATCCCTGCTGTCTATGGCCGGGATTCCGCCTACGGCTGGCTTTGCAGGGAAGCTGTACCTCTTTACAGCGGTGGTTGACCAGGGATTTTTGTGGCTGGCCTTTGTGGGCTTTGTCATGTCCATGATTTCGGTGTACTACTACCTGCTGGTGGCAAAGGCCATGTACCTGGGCAGGTGGGACGGCAGCAAGCTGGAAATCTCCGGGGCTGTCCGGGCTGCCGTGGTGCTGAGCGTGCTGGCTACAGTAGTTGTGGGCGTGTGGCCTGAGAAGCTGGCGGAGGTTACAAATCTGGCGGCGAATACGTTTTTGCAGTGATTTCAGTTTATCGTAGTGCTTATTTGTTGCTACGGGCATATATGAATTGAAATATTTATTACTCTGTGGACTCTGTTCAGACATTAAAAAGGGACAGGTAGCGGCAGTACCCATAGAAAACTCGCTCTCGCTCGGAGGGGTG